>NZ_JBNOKM010000003.1:0-407971 GCF_050171015.1 Paenibacillus sp. TC-CSREp1
ATATTCTTTATTTCACTGTTAAAGAGAATTGCTAAAAATATTAATTTATAATGTTAGGTTATTTGCATGGCTAGTGTTCTGGGAATCGTTAGAATTCTGCGGAGATCGGAGAGCGAGAGGCGAAGAGTGAAGGTCGGTGGCAAAGGATGAAGAGTGAAGGGTCCGAGGTCGAGGTCGAAGATCGGAGGCTGGAGGCGAGAGTAGAAAGGTCGGAGAGCGAAGGGCGAAGGTTGGTAGCAAAGGATGAAGAGTGAAGGGTTCGAGGTCGAGATCGAGGATCGGAGGATGGAGACGAGAGTATAATGGTCGGAGAGCGAAGGGCGAAGGTTGGTGGGCAAAGGATGAAGAGTCAAGAGTGAAGGTCGGAAAGTGGAAGCCGGCGAGTGAAGAGTGAAGGGCAGAGATCGGAGGCCGAAAGGCGGAGGTTGAACAGCAAGAGGCAAGAGGTGAAGGCGGAGGTTGGAGCAAACCGCGAAAGGCGAGAAGATAAAGCACAAGTACGAAAGGACAAGAGCGCAAGGCAAGCGTCAGATACTCTCTCATCGTATAAAATGAAAACAAAAGCAGCTGCCCTCCGCCAATGTTCTGACATGGGACAGCTGCTTTCAAGAAAGTTGGAACGGGCTAGAGATCGAGCGATCATTACGATTGAGGCATCATTTAGCCATAGTATAGCCATCCAATCGTAATCATCCAGTGGTGATCATGATTTTGCAATCACTATGCCCTACCCGTACGATGCTCAAGCTTCTTCGGGATTCTCCGCAAGCTCGGCAATGCGTTTCTCAGGGTTTTGCGTATATTCTCCCCCGTGGTAGCAGAGGACTTTATTCAGCTTCAAGCCTGTGAGTTTTTTCAGACTGCGCAGCGCTTCTGGCATGTCGGGAGTTGCTGGAGGTGCGGGGCCGACCAGTTCGTCGTCAACGACACGCAGCTCATCGGCAGCAAGCAGGAATTGCTGCTCGCCAAAATACAAACACAGATGACCTGGTGTATGCCCAGGTGTGTGAATGACTTGTGTCCCGCCTTGCAGCGGCAGGATATCTCCGTCGGCTAACGTTCTGCTGATGTTAATCTCAGGCAGCTGCATTAGCAGTTGATCGGCAAGCGCCAGGACAGGGGCGGGCAGCATGGCCCGGCGCTCCGACGTGAATTTGATCAGAGGCTGTGCACCGGTAACATACGGGATTTCATCCGCATGAGCCCAGACCTCCAGACCCGGGATGGCATCCAGCAGGGCGCCCAGATTACCGATATGGTCCATATCCTGATGAGTCAGGATCACACGTTTGATATCGGAGAGGGATACATTCAGGTCTTCGAGTGTGGCCTCCAGCTCGGCAAATTGACCAATCATGCCTGTGTCAACAAGGGTATAGCCGTCTTCGTCACGAAGCAGGACGGGATGGATCGGGTTCTTGCCTGTTGGTGTTGGAATATGCAGCTGTAACACGGTGATGGATGGGATCGGTTGGTTCATATATTTTTCCGGATATGAATCCGGAACACCTCCTTTAATAAATGTAGTTTTTCAAGATAACGACATGCAGGCATTATTAATCTTTCACACATTCATTTATGCCAAGCCTTCATACTTGAGATGTTTCCTGTATTTTTTCACCGCATGCAGAATCCATTCAAACGTCTCTTCCTCATTACTTCCGTCCTTGACGACAGCTACGAACGAAAAGTTTTCGTGAATCAGCCGGTTCCTAGTCTGGAATACCTGATGAAGTGTGGTGCTGCATTGCTCTTTGCCCGCCTTCAGAACGATATGCTGTTTGCCAAGCTCGGCTTCAAGTATTTCCATGTTAGTGCGTGCCCGGTATGCAGGAGTTTTCATGAGTTGGGTCGAATTAAACCTTTTCTGATACGTACGTTTGTAGAGCTGCAGCAGCATCTGCTCCATAATCGAGCATAATTCCACGGTGAGCGAAGCGTATCTTCTGTTTTTTCGTTTACGGACAAGCTCGCTCGTTTGTTCTTCATCCAGCCATTCGTAGTGTTCATATATAGCGGAATCGACATGGTTCAGAATATCGTGATATTCCTGTTCGAGCAGATGGATCTCAAGCTTGGCGAGTTTCTTCACGTGTTTGAATTCCTCTTGGGTCAGCATACGACTTGTCCTCCCATGAATACCGAGATGTGAATGGATAACGATCTGATGATAGGTGTAAAAAAAGATCACCTTAATTATGCTCATTAAAGAATCGCGATAACTCCGGTTCATCGAGAAACCGCTATGACGAAAGCTTTTAAATGGATTACTATGATAATAGTTGCTAAAGATCGTCATAGCTCCGGTACATCCATCAAGGGTTTACAATGATGCTGGTTGTTAAAGAGATCAAGATAGTGAGCTATATAAGTTGAACTATTTATTTACACGTGAACGGAGAGGACAGAAAAAACCTGAAAAAGCGGAGCTAAAAGCTTTCTGCAAGAAAGCTACATCGGAAGCATAAGCTTCGCCTTTATCACCAGATTTTTCCCGTTGTAAAAGGGAATCGAAAAAATCTGGGGATAACAGCGATTGGAAGGTTATTCTGTCATCGGAGGATTGTGTAAAATCTTTAGTTCAACACTTATATATTAAAGTATCGCTTTATTATCTCATATTTTGGAACAAAATTCCGCACACGCTTTCGGGGCAAAAACAATTCACAGAACCTCCGGTTCAGAAGGGAAGAACCATATGTCTATTCAGACTGCAATTGTTACGGGAGCCAACTCAGGCATGGGTTTGGCAACTACCATCGAGCTTGCAAGGCAGGGGTATCATGTCATTATGGCCTGCCGTAGCGAAAAGAGAGGACTGGAGGCGCTTCAGCAGGCTTTGCGCCAGTCTGGCTCTACCCGGATCGAGCTGATGCTCTGTGATCTCGGTTCGCTGGACAGCATACGCCAGTTTGCCCGCAGCTTCCGCGAGCGGCATAAGCAGCTCGATGTGCTGGTGAACAATGCAGGTGTAGTGATGATAAAACGCAAGGAGACATCGGACGGCTTCGAGCAGAGCATCGGCATTAACCATCTGGGACATTTTCTGCTCACTCTGCTTCTGATTGAACCGTTGAAGGCAGCGAAGCAGGGGCGCATTGTAAATGTCTCGTCTGGTGCGTATAAAGCCGGAAAAATTCATTTTGATGATCCGCATTTCCACAAAGGATATAACCCGATCAAAGGTTACGCCCAGTCCAAGCTCGCTAACGTATATTTTACCCGTTCGCTTGCCCGCAGGCTTGCGGGAACCTCGGTTACAGCCAATTGCCTGCATCCCGGTGCAGTTGGAACCAGCATCGGAGTAGACCGCAACACCGGATTCGGCACTCGCATTATGGCTTTTGCAAGCAAGCTTCCCTTTTTCCTGACACCGGAGGAAGGGGCCCGGACAGCGATCTATCTGGCGACAAGTCCAGATGTCGTCGGAGTGACCGGACGTTACTTCTACCGGCAGAAGGAAGAGCGCCTGAAGAACCACGCCCTGGATGATGCGGCTGCTGAGCGGTTATGGACGTGGAGTGAAGAGCAGGTCGGACTGCAACCTGAAGAAAGATTGTAATCTGACCTGAGATGCATGATGCGATGCACCCCCTTGTCACTTGAAGCAGATCAAAGCCACGTCATCTCTTATTACGCCTATCCACCACAAGTCAAGCACGACATTTCAAGTCACGCCTAATCATTACAAGCATGTCTGGTCATTCCACATGACTCATGTCACGCTGCGCTAACAGCCTGCAAGAAGCTTCTTTGTTCAAGCCTTATTCTTCACAGTCTGCAGAATCTCCTCAATTAAAGCATCAACACGCTTCATGCCTTGATCCCCCTGACCGTAAGCGCGGACAGAGACAGACGAGGCATGTTTCTCTTGTTCCCCGAGCACCAGTGAATACGGAACCTTTTGCAGCTGGGCCTCGCGAATTTTGTATCCGAGCTTTTCACTGCGCAAGTCTGTCTCCACACGTATTCCGGCTGCCCGCAGCTGGCTTTGCACCTGAAGTGCATAGTCTGCATAATGTTCCGATACGGGGATCAGCTTCACTTGCACAGGAGCGAGCCAGAGCGGGAATGCGCCTGCATAATGCTCTGTAAGAATACCGATAAAACGGTCGATGGAGCCGTAAATGGCTCGGTGGATCACGACCGGACGATGCCGGAGGCTGTCTTCACCGATGTATGTCAGATCGAATTTTTCGGGCATTTGAAAATCAAGCTGGATTGTTCCGCATTGCCAGCTGCGCTTGAGCGCATCGAGGATATGAAAGTCAATCTTGGGACCGTAAAAAGCACCATCGCCCTCGTTAATGCGGTATTCCACACCACGGGCGTCCAGCACGTTTCGCAGCGCCTGCTCCGCCTGATCCCACAATTCTTCCGAGCCCATGGAATCCTCCGGGCGTGTAGACAGCTCTATTTTATAGTCAAATCCGAAAATGTCATACATCCGTCCAATCAGGGAGATGGCCCGGTTGATCTCCTCTTCAATCTGTTCGGGCATCACATAGAGATGGGCATCGTCCTGACAAAAAGTCCGCACACGCATCATGCCATTCAGGGCACCTGAATATTCATGACGGTGAACCTGACCAAATTCCATCATGCGAATGGGTAATTCGCGATAGGAATGCAGTGTGTTTTTGAAAATCAGCATATGTCCCGGGCAGTTCATCGGTTTCAATGCAAAAGTGGCGTCATCCACATCCGCAAAATACATGTTGTCCTTGTAGTGCTCCCAGTGACCGGACTGCTCCCACAGACGGTTGTTCATCATGAGCGGAGTGCGGACCTCCTGATATCCTTCCTGCAGCTGCAGCTCTCGTGAGAACTGCTCCAGCTCTGTACGAACAGTCATGCCTTTGGGCAGATAGAAGGGCATGCCGGGTGCTTCTTCCGAGAACATAAACAGCTCCAGCTCTTTGCCGAGCTTGCGGTGATCCCGCTTTTTCGCTTCTTCGAGCAGATGAAGATGCTGCTCCAGCTGGGCTTTATTCGGAAAAGCAGTGCCGTAGATGCGTTGCATCATTTTGTTGTCCGAATTGCCGCGCCAATATGCACCTGCCACATTCAGCAGCTTAAACGCCTTGATGCTGCCAGTGGAAGGTAGATGAGGGCCGCGGCACAAGTCGAAAAACTCACCCTGCTCATAGATTGACAGTTCAGCATCCTCCGGCAGATCCCGGATGAGCTCCAGCTTGTAAGGGTCCTGAATGGCTTCGAATAACTCCACAGCTTGCGCCCGGCTAACCACCTTGCGGTGAATCGGAAAATTTTCCTGAATGATCTTGTTCATTTCCCGCTCAATCGCTTCAAGATCGCTGATGGAGAGGGACTGCTCCAGATCCACATCGTAATAAAATCCATCCTCGATGACAGGACCAATGCCCAGCTTCACCTGGTCTGCCCCATACAATCGTTTCAGTGCTTGTGCCAGCACATGGGCTGTGCTGTGACGATACCTGTACACACCTTGCTCGCTGTCCAAAGTCACGATGATCAATTCGCAGCTCTGCTCCAGCTTTTCGCTCAGATCGACATGTCGACCATTCACAATACCGCCGATGGCCTGTTTGCCAAGACTTGTGCTGATCGAAGAGGCAACCTCACCCACAGTAGTGCCCGCATCGTAAGAACGGAGATCTCCGCCTTGCAGCCGAACTTCGATTAACGCTGCAGGTACTTCAGACTGCGGATTGCCCGGGGAACCAGTGTTGTTTTCAAATTTTTGTTTGTTCTCTTGACTCATGTGAACCACTCTCCAATATGTGTGATGGAAGCGCAAAAAACACCCGTCCCGGAAAAGGGACGAGTGCGCTTGGCTCGTGGTTCCACCCTAATTTGGTTATGGTGCAGTCCATTCTCGGCCAGCCGCCGGAAATAGACACATCATAACCCTCATTGGAATCCATTAACGGGGATCAGGCGGTGAACTCTACTGACCGTTTGGACTGATGGTATCCCGCGAAGGCGCGGCAGCAGTTAAACGGAGGTTCGAGACCACGGCTGCAGAGGGGTAACTTCGGTCCGTTCGCTGAAGAAGGTCTCACCAATCCCTTCTCTCTCTGGGCAGCACGCAAACGAAATCATGTCTCTGGTCATTGCCAAATATGAATGGACCATGCGAATCGAATTCTTTAGGTAAAATTCAGATACGTTGATCCAGAAATGTTCAACATTCATATTACCATTTGGAACAGGTGTTACTTGAGTGTCGATTATATAGACTGAAAATGGAAAGGTCAAGTGCAAGATTGAATCGGGCAATTATGAATCCCAGATCAGTCGAATAGTAGTTCCTTCCCCTGGTACAGAGCGGACCTCAATGCGTCCTTTCATCGCTTCGATCAGACCTTTGGTGACCGCCATGCCGAGCCCGGACCCGATGTCAGAAGTGCCTGTATCCGTACCCCGATAATATCGTTCAAACAGCTTCCATACCATCTCGGGGCTCATGCCTTGACCATTGTCAGCAAATTCAATCGTAAATTCACCGTCTCGTTCACCGTTAAGCACACGAACAACAAGAGTAGCTTCTGGCGGGTTGTGGAGCAGTGCATTAGCGGTCAGATTATCTACGATTCGTTCAAAAGAAGGAATGTGCACCAGCCCGTATACAGGCTTGTCAGCAGGTTGAAAAAGAATACGCTTCTCCCCATAGGCAGGATTACGCTCGGCTCGCTGCACAAGATCACAAAGTAGCGCATTTACGTCACTTCGTTTGACTTCAGGCTGGTATCCTCCGCTCCGCAGCCGATAGGTCATCGCCAGGTCATTCACAAGCCTGTCCATGTACATTGATTTATCTATCATAATACCTGCGAATTCCCGGACTTCCTCTGTCGTCCAGCTGTACTTGTCCGTTTCCAGCATATGAGCGTAGCCCTGAATGGAAGAAAGAGGTGTCTTGAGGTCATGCGTAATGCCAGCGATCCATTCCTCTCGAAGAGAATCCGTCTGTTTCCGTTGTTCTTCATTCTGCTTGAGTGTATGAGATAACGCCTGCATGGAATGAAGCACCTCGCCATACACCTGATATTTACGCTTCCATTTACCATTGCGACGCTGACTTCGAGGAATTCCCGAAACTCCTGCAGGCTCCTCGTAGTGTCCTTTCTCCAGACGCTGCAGCCACTGCAGCATATGCAGCATCGGGGAACCGAAGCGATTGGCGTACCATAATGCCACCAAAACCAGCAGTACAATGATGGACGAAATCAAGACGATCAGTGCTGGCTCCAAAATGAAAGCGTAGGGATTGGTCTCATCCGTAATGGATGCCTGAACTGGTACACTGAGCAGCCAAGTCGTTTCATGTTGTTCGTCATACCACGTTGATACAGAGATGCCAGAACGATTGGGATAACGTACCTTGAGAACAAGATCCTGAATGCTGTATTCACTAGGCACTTCAGAAGACGGTTTATTATAGGATGTGATCTCCTTCCCGTAGGTATCCAGAACTTGAAGATAAGCATTTGATTTTCGAAAAGCCTGCTGCTCAGCTGGCTTTACAGTAAGTTTTCCGTGGTCATACAAGAGCTTTGCACGGACCTGATCCATTAACGATGTGGCAACATTCTTTTCACCATATAACAATGTGAAATTCTTCCCGTCTTTCTCTCTGATGAGCATGGAGAGTTGGTACGGGAACGCTTTTTCGGCTACCCAATAGGCGATTAATTCACCAGGTTTGTAGGAGCTCGGGACATCAGGCGGGACGTGGTAATCGTCAATTACAGCCCCTTTTTCATCCAGAACCTGCAGCCATCCCTTATTTTTATCCACCTGCTTCAACAGATCGGGATCGTAGCGTATGGTGTTATCCGGCAGGATCTCCGCTGTATTAATAAGCTGATCCAAGCCGTAGTTTACAAAATCATCCACCAAATTGACTTCATTGGTTTTCTGTACAACCCAGAAGGTGACAAGTGAACCTAACAAAATAATCAGGAGCACAGTACCCGTAAGCATGCCGATAAACCGGGTCATTAATTTGCGGCGAATACTCATGTCTGCACGGCACTTCCAGCTTGAACCAGCTTGTATCCCAGACCTCGCACATTGACGAGAAATACCGGATTGGACGGGTCTGCTTCGATACGTTCCCGAATACGGTGGATGTGCACCATAACGGTGTTATCATCGCTGATGGCTTCCGAGCCCCATACGCGTTCATACAGTTCTGATTTGGTGAAGATTCGGTTAGGATGCTTGCAAAAAAAGAGCAGTAGTTGGAACACGAGTGCCGGACAGGTGACAGCCTTTCCTTCGACACGAAGCTCTCCGGCCAGCTCATTCACCTGAAAACGACCATAGTTATATACCCCTTGCGGTGTATTAGGCGATGACGTTTTTACGTATTCCTGATTGTTTTGTTGAACGTTTGAAGCTTTGGAAGGCAGGTAACGATTCAGCAGCGATTTGATGCGTGCGACCACCTCAAGCGGATTAAATGGTTTGACAACATAATCATCACCGCCAACGGCGAAGCCTGTAAGCTTGTCATAGTCTGTTGTTTTGGCGGTCAGAAACAGAATAGGTGCATCCGTAATTTGCCGTAGAAAAGGACATATTTCCAGGCCACTTCTGCCTGGAAGCATGATATCAAGCACGATGCAATGATACGTTTTATTGCTGCAGGCCTCGAGTGCAGCTTCGCCTGTAGTCACCGTGTCGATATCGAGAAACTGTTCTTTGAGCAGCACGGTTTTGAGCATATGCAAAATCGCTTGTTCATCATCAACAAGCAGCAGCGAGACGTGATCCATGGTGTTAAACTGCCTCCTTGTCATTCCTTTTCAGTATATTGTTCATATCATATCATTCTTGAGACAGCTTGGAAGAGTTGTTGTCTTAACAGAACCTTAATTATGACGTTTAAAGTCTGGCGATAAATTTAACTAGATGTAAGTGAGGGTTAGACGAAGCATAAGACTCATGATGTAGATTTGACAGAAGAAAGAAAAGATAAACAGAAAGGGTGTTGAATGATGAATAAGAAATGGAAACTGCTGCTCCTGACGGTGACAGCGTTTGCTGTACTATCTGCTTGTACAAGTAACAAAATTACCTCCGATGAGGCAGTGCAGGCTGAAAAGCAAGCTGGAGAACAGGCGACGGATCAAAAGGAAAACGGTGACACTTCAAGCAACGAACAAAATGCGGGTTCGACAGATCAACAGGTAACACCGGACAATCTCATTGATACATTGACGAAGGGTTCCAAAGATGCAATTTATAATCAGTTTACTCCTGATATGAAGCAAGCTGTATCCTTGGAAGATTTCAAGGCGTCTGCTGACAGCTTTTTGAAAGGAGTGAAGTCGTGGAAGCAGATGGTGGATGCTGAGATGAATGGTTTGACGGAACATGCGTGGACAGACGATACAGGAACCAAGGGGATCCTCGCTTATTTTACAGAAGATCATCAGATTGCCGGATTAAGCATTACTCTACTGGAATCTCATCCCGATACAGATAACAAGCTGACCAAGACCGAGTTTCATTTTCCGATGAAAGGAGAGATGTATGTCTTCTGGGGAGGCCATAGTGTTCTGGAAAATTATCATTACGAGCATGAAACACAGCGCTATGCACTCGATATTGTTCAGACAAAAGACGGGGCGAGTTATCAGGGAGACGCTAAGAATAACGCCAACTATTATGCCTTTGGTCAGCCCCTCTATGCTGCTGCGGATGGTACGGTAGTGGAGATCAAAAATGATATCGAGGATAATGTGCCTGGTGTGATGAATCCGGAAGAACCAGCGGGTAATTATGTGGTTATCGATCACGGTAATAAAGAATACAGTATCACGGGGCATATCAAAAAAGGCAGTGTAGCGGTGAAAAAAGGGGATCAAGTCAAGCAGGGGGATCACATCGGTGATTTAGGTAATTCAGGCAACTCCAGTGAAGCTCATTTGCACTTTCAGGTATCCGATGGTCCAGACCTGTTCACTTCGCGTTCGCTCAATATTCGCTGGGCTGATCAGAGCCAGGAGTTGACGCGGGGAAATACAGTACAGGGATTGCCAGAGTAATCTGAACAAGGGTTAGCATTTTACAGAATCCCCGAACGAGAAAGCCCACTTCTGTAGACGTGGGATAAAAGTGAGGTCGGATACGGAGTATCACAGATTCATTGGATGTTGGGATGTCGGGATATCTACATGCTGTACGCCAGCTTCCGTTTTCCATTATAATAGCCTTTATATTAAAGCTTTGAACTGGGCGTATACTAATATTGGACGATATAAGTTTTACTATTCATTTACACGTGAACGGAGAGGACAGAAAAAACCTGAAAAAGCGAAGTGTTCGCCTGAAAGCTTTCTGCAAGAAAGCTGCTTCGGAAGCATACGTTTATCACCGGATTTTTTCCTTTATTAAAGGGAATCGAAAAAATCTGGGGATAACAGCTACTCTCCAGGTTGTTCTGTCATTAGAGTGATTGTGTAAAATCTTTTAGTTCAACTTATAAACGTTAATGGAGGAATCGGAATGGAACTGGAAAAGGTGCAGATTGAATACGCGCGTCTTGAAGACTTGCCAGGTATTGTAGCCATTTATAATTCTACGATCGAAAGCCGTATGGTAACGGCAGATCTGGAGCCGGTGACGGTAGAGCAGCGCCTGCCATGGTTCAATGAGCATTCGCCGGATCGTCGTCCATTGTGGGTAATGAAGCTGGATGGGCAGGTGATGGCATGGGCCAGTCTGAGTTCATTTTATGGGCGTCCTGCTTACAATGGCACGGTAGAAGTGAGTGTGTATGTGGATCAGCATTGCCGGGGGATCGGCGCAGGAGGCCGTTTGCTGGAGACAGTGTTTGACGCATGTCCTGCACTGGGGGTAACGACAATTCTTGGTTTTGTGTTTGGGCACAATGAGCCGAGTCTGGGGTTATTACGCAAGCATGGCTTTGAACAGTGGGGATTCTATCCCGAGGTGGCTGTGCTGGACGGTGTGAATCGGGATTTGGTCATTCTGGGTAAAAAAATCTGACTGGAGCCGATTGCCTGCGGCTTCAACGTAAATATAGGAAAACCTCCGTATCCACGATGACGTGGCTTGCGGAGGTTTTGTTCGTTTTATGGTATCACAAGCCAAGCTGCTGCTTGATCTCCAGAATCTGTCCCAGATGGCGCTCCTCATGATAGCTTGTAAAATCGACCCATTGCGCAAGATCCATCTCACCGAAAGCCGGGTGCGGGAACGACTTGCTGCGTAGCAGGGCAACATCATGCTCCTGTGCAAACTGCTCCAGTGCGCGATGAGACGCAGCCAGATCGTTGCGAATATCCGAAAGTGCCTCAGGGTCAGTTGGTGGCTGCACATGAGGAGGGGCTTCAACGGATCGGCTGCGGTCCAGAGACATTTCATAAGGTTTTTTCTCAATGGACACATTTTGTTCTTTTTCCAATGCAAGACGAGCTTGCTTGGTGATTACATTTTCCATAAGATTCAAGTGCCGCAGCACTTGTATAATGCTCCACTGTTCGGGTGAAGGCTTCTGATTCAAGTGATCTTCATCTAATCCAGAGATAGCCTCCCAGATTTGATTGCGTATTTCATCATTACGTTCAAACATCATTAACATCCTCTCTGTAGGTTTATTACAATAACATTACGGTTTTTATATGTTCAATGGAACATATGTAATCTTGTTTAATCAGCATAGAACATAGAAGGAGTAAATGCGAACTTCACCTATATTTCCTCTTGTTAGATGAATTTTTGGAGAAAACAAAAAACATACCCTTGAATTGGGTATGCTGAATCGTATACATCGTCGTCTGTAAAACGAAAAAAAGATTGACGGGCAACCCCCGGCAAACTATAATCGGTAACAAGTAACTTGATATGTAAGGAGTCCTGACATGATATGTTAGTAATCGACGAGGTGTATCACCATACAGCATTGCAAATATCATCGTCCGATCTATTGTACCTTATCGAACGGTTGAAGGTCAAAAAAGAAAATGAGATCGACACACTCAAGCAGAAGATTGAACAGTTTGAACAGAAGCGGCGAGCCGAGGAAGTGGCGTACCAGTCCTTGTCGCCTGTACGCAAATGGTTTGCAGGGCGTCCGGCTTCTCACCACCAGGCGGTGGAATATATGGTGCAGGTGAAGGAACGTTTTCGCAAGATGGAGCAGATTCGCAGACGCATTCGTGAGCTGGATCTGATTGTGGAACGCATTCAACTTGCTGAACAGCATCATCAGGAAGAGCTCGAGCTTACACCCGAGACGATTCGCGAGATCAGACAGCTTAGTGAAACGGAGGATGTACAGGCATGACTTTGGAGACGTTAAGCTCCGGGATCGACACCGTCTGGGTTGTACTCAGTGCAGCGATGATCTTGTTGATGGAGGGCGGATTTGCCCTGCTGGAGGCCGGGTTTGTCCGATATAAAAACAGTGTGAACATCATTATGAAGGTGTTTGCCGATATTACAATCGGTACATTATTGTTTTACACCATCGGGTTTGGATTGATGTACGGTTCAGATGCAGGTGGTTTCGTGGGTGTAACAGGATTTTTCCTGAACGGAGATCTTTCCCATCTGGATGTGCCGGTATCGCTGGAGACTTTCTGGCTGTTTCAGGCGGCCTTTACGATTGCCGTGATATCCATTGTGTCCGGGGCGGTAGCCGAAAGGATCAATTTCAGGGCATACCTGTTGTATATTATTCTAATGACAGCGATTATCTATCCGATTGGCGGACACTGGGCATGGGGAGGTGGCTGGCTCAGTCAGCTGGGCATGCAGGATTTTGCAGGATCAGCAGTCATCCATGCTCTGGGCGGCTTCTCTGCGCTGGCCGCTGCGATTATTATCGGGCCGCGCAAAGGCAAATACACACCGCTTGGTGTGAGTGCGATCGCACTGCCGAGCAATTTGCCGCTGGCATCGGTCGGTGCTTTCCTGCTGTGGTTCGGATGGTTCGGTTTTAATGCGGGAAGTACCTTGAGTGCCACAGATGTCAGAATCGGTCACATAGCAATTGTGACGATGCTGTCTGCAGCTGCAGGTGGTGCGGCTACGCTGCTGTACACCTTGTTCCGCTTTAATCGTTCGGATGCGCCATCTGTTATTAATGGTTCACTTGCGGGATTGGTAGGTATCACGGCTGGATGTGCTTTTGTAGGTGATCTGGCGGCGATATTCATCGGCGCCGTCTCCGGTCTGCTGATGATGGCCGCCACCAGCTGGCTGGATCGCATGCGGATTGATGATCCGGTCGGTGCATTTCCTGTACATGCCGTCTCGGGAATGTGGGGAACAATCGCAGTAGGGCTGTTCGCTACGGATGGCGGGCTGTTCATGGGCGGCGGCTGGAAGCTGCTTGGCGTTCAGGTGCTGGGCCTTACTGCACTGGTGCTGTGGGGATTTGCGATGACCTGGTTTGGACTCAAGCTGATTGGCAAGCTTGTTCCTGTCCGCTCCACTGAGGAAGAGGAGGAACTGGGCCTGGATATCAGTTATCACGGGGTGATGGCTGCCCACCAGTCGCATGAGTTCCTGGATGGTGAGGAGCATATGCTTGCGTATCAGAAGAAATTCCCTGATTCAAATCGATAACATGAGTATTATGAAGAGAGAGGGGCTGACGGAGTCAGCCTCTTTTTTACACAAGAAAGCAGGGAAAAAAGACAAGGCGGAAGAATATACAGGTGTGAGCGTGAATAAGTCTCAGCATAGGTGTAACGTCAAAAAGGGAGGATCTATATGATTAAGCCGGAACAATGTGAACGTCTGACTAGAAAAGCTCGTAAAACCCTCGAAGAAGAATACGGTCTCGGTGCTGTTGCTGATCTGGTGCTGGATGCTGGACGCTGGGGTATTCGTCTGGATGTATCCACAACGGATCAATATCGCAGAACAGGCAATTCGCGTGTAGGCGGGCACCCTGATCTGCCGGAGGATCTGGACTGGCCGCTTACAGAGAACGGGGTGCCGATGACTTTTCTGGCCCAGCTGAATATGGTGGATCTGACTCCATACACGCCGAATGACGGACGCGGAACGCTGCCGGAGCGGGGCATGCTGTACTTTTTCATTGGAGAGGTGCAAACTGGCTACCCGATTGAACATCAGGTGATTTATGAACCTTCAACACATCATTTAGTGAGACGCGAGCCTGAAGGGGACACTGCGCTGGGGGGGAAACCGACGGTAGCTCATTCCGTTACGGTATTGCCTAACCTTGAAGTTCCTACATATCCGTATATAGATGGGGCGGCATTAAATGAACGGCAAGCAGTTCCAGCGATTGAATCCGGGAAAGAGACTGCTGTTGAAGCTGCCGAGGGCAGTTTGTTTGACCGTTATCTTGAATTTGAATCGGATTGGAATCATCCAAGCCCGCTGAACTGGGGTGGTATGTTTGGTTATCCGGAGGGGCAGCATCCCGATGCAGAGCATCAGGCATTAAGTTATATCGAGCTCGGTGAGGCTTACAATGGCGATGAGCTGGAATGTATGAACAAGCTGACAGCACACTACGGTGGTGATGAGGAACGGACGTGGGAAGAGCTGTCGGATACATTGCTGCTGTTAAAAATAGATACGCATGATGCCATCGGCTTTCATTGGCTGGACTGCGGTGAGCTTCAATTTTTCGTTCGAGGTGCGGACTTGGAGGCTGGTCAATTTGACCGCACATGCTGCTTGATTTATTCAAGCTGATTGGCCGCGTTTAAAATGTTGAGTCTAACCCATTGTTGTATTCCATATATTAGGTGAATAAAAATTCGGAATTTGTAACAAAATGTCCCACGCGCCCGTCTATATGAAGGAGCAGGGACTTTTTTTATGCATAAATGTTAGCTGGGGAAGGGGGCGGTTTATAAATAAAATGGAGTCATCGGCTTGAAATGAGATCATACGTTCTGTATAATGTAATTAAAAGGAAGTGGTGACGTTGATTCAGTCTGCATTTAAACATATCGATACAGCTGTTACATCTTTAATGGAAATCTGTGATCAATTAAGTGAGGAAGATTTAACTATAGCACCGATCGAAGGGAAACGAACGATAGGAGAGCTGCTTTGCCACCTGGCTTTAGTCTGTCGGGCAGACTTGTACATATCCGAAGGTGCGTCCGAGCAAGAAATGACTGATTTTTATAATGAAAATCGTGTGTGTACTCTGCAGCAGATCAAGCATGCGCTTATTGAGAATCGGAACTGTCTGTATCAACAATATATGCAGTTTACGACAGAAGAATTGCTTCAGGTCACAACATCCTATTGGGGTGCTTCTTACACTCGTTTGGAGTGGCTGCTTGAGATGATGGGGCATATGTATCACCACAGGGGACAGCTCTACACGATGTTGACACTCACCGGCAGAGAACCTCAGACGGCCATGTTTGTTTGAACGGATACATAACCAAATACATATAAGCTGCGTTGATTAGAATATAGGGTTTGAGAAAAAGGCATATACAGCGTCGCTAATCCATCGTGGTGATTTTGAGTATGCATCATACAATGATCAATGGAGGGCTGAAAATGGCGGAATTCAAGCTTGACCTTTTTTCCGGTGTCAATTTGATTGAGTTTGTGAAAGGCATACCTGAGCTTCAGAACGCGGTACAGGTTGAACGTATCTCAAAAGGATACTCCCTGGATCACAAGTTTAAAGTGGTTACTCCCCATCTGGGGAAGGTGCTGCTTCGGGTTTTTCCTCACAGTGAACTGCAATCCAAGCAAACAGAGGTTCACCTATTGGAACGGTTAAGACAGATGGGAGTTTTGTGCTCTGCACCCCTTGGCATCGGGAAGCTGGATGAGAACAACGGGTATATGATCCTGAGTTATCTGGAGGGCGAGGATGCCTCTGAGGCGCTGCCTCTCCTGAATGAGAAGCAGCAGTGGTCCATCGGCATGCAGGCAGGAGCGGAGCTGAGAAGAATTCACAGGCTTCCTGTGGAGAAGCAGGCCGAGTCATGGTATAGCCGCAAAAGCGAGAAACATCGGCGTTACGTGCACAAATACAGAGAGTGTTCTGTTGTTATGAAGCAGGATCAAGCTATTCTGAACTTTATTGAGGACCATCTGGATTGCATGAAAGGACGTCCCGATTATTTTCAGCACGATGATTTTCATCCCGCCAATCTCGTCATAAACCAGGGAGAATTGGCCGGAGTGATTGATTTTAATCGTGCAGATCAGGGAGACCCTGTACATGAATTTCTGAAACTGGGTTTATTTGCGACGGAGACCAGTGTTCCCTATTCGATCGGACAGGTACAGGGGTATTTCGATGGGAATGAACCGAATGAAGAATTCTGGAGTATGTATTCACTGTATATGGCCATGGCTCTGGTATCTTCCGTAGTGTGGATTCAGCACGTAAAGCCGGAAGAGACGGATGATATGATGATGAAAATTGACCGTGTACGTGAAGATCACGATGATTTTCGCAATCTGATCCCAAGGTGGTATACTGTGAACAGATAAGATGGAATGAACGTTGCATGAAGCCTTACAGCACTTGTGAGATAGAAAGGAACTATGCCGTGGCACAACCAGCATCCATACTGCTTGTTGATGATGAGCAGGATATTATTAAACTGATGGAAATTTATTTCGGCAATGAAGGATACCGGATTCTGAAAGCAAATGATGGAATGCAGGCGCTGAAGCTGCTTGAGACCGAAGTGATTGATCTGATCATTCTGGATGTCATGATGCCGAATATGGACGGGATTGAAGCCTGTATGAAGATTCGGGAGCAGCAGAAGATGCCGATTATTATGCTGTCTGCCAAGAGTACGGATATCGATAAAATCACAGGTCTGAGCATTGGAGCTGATGATTACGTAACCAAGCCGTTCAATCCGCTTGAACTCGTAGCGAGAGCCAAATCGCAGCTTCGCAGATATCACACATTTAATGACGGCAGAGAGAGCAGGGAGTACGAATGGGTCATTGATGATCTGGTGATCAACACGGATACACATGAGGTATGGGTAGATGAGAAAGCGGTTCATCTGACACCCCGTGAATTCGCTGTGCTGGAACTGCTGGCCCGTCATCAGGGCTCTGTGCTGAGCATGGAGCAGATTTATCGCCAGGTCTGGAAGGAAGAGTTTATGGAGTCTAACAACACTGTTATGGTCCATATTCGTAAACTCCGCGAGAAGATTGAGCCAGACAGCAAACATCCCAAATTTATTCATACCGTGTGGGGTGTCGGATACAAAATGATTAAACCGCAGTAATTGGATTGATGAATGCAGTTTGAATAATACAAGCAGTTTGAATGAAACAAGCAGGGAGTTTCTTTAATGAATTCGAAACTGATCAACACGGTACGATGGAAGTTTATTTATGCATTCCTACTGAGCGGTGTGTTAACTGCAGGAATACTGTACGGAGCATCCAGGCTGGGCGAGACGATTCTGGAGACTCAGCGTTATCCGAATTATACGATCCCGGGGCAAGCCGTTCGATGGCTGGTGAATCATATTGGCTCCGTTCCGCTGATGATTGCTGTCGGAATCATCAGTTTTGTGCTGTTTTTCTTCCTGTTCACCCGTAAAGTCATGGTTGTGCTGGATGAGATCACGGCTGGAATTCAGGAGGTAGCCAAAGGTGAACTTTCACATCGCATCGAGGTGAAAACTTCCGATGAATTCGGCGTGGTTGCCGCGAGTATTAATCAGATGGCGGAACAGCTGCAGCGATCCTTGCAGGAAGAACGAAGTGCGGTGGCTGCCAAGAATGATCTGATTACAGGCATATCACATGATCTGAGAACACCGCTGACTTCGATCCTCGGCTTTCTGGAATATATCGAGAAGGATCGATATCAGGACGAATTGGAAATGCGTTATTACGTTAGCATCGCCTATGAGAAATCATTGACCTTACGCAAGCTCATTGATGATTTGTTTGAGTATACACGGGTCAGTGGAGGGAGTCTGCCCTTATCCTTGAAACCGCTGAATCTGAACCCCTTCCTCATGCAGCTTGCCGAAGAGTTTGCTCCCATGCTGGAGGAGGCAGGTATGACTTATACAATGGTTGGAGCCGAGCAGCCCTTATGGATTCAGGCAGCTCCTGGGGAACTGGTGCGAGCCTATGAGAACCTGTTCAGCAATGCCATTCGTTACGGGGCTCAGGGCAAGCTGATGGAAATTGGACTTTCGCTTGAAGACGGAGAGGCCGTTGTACGTATCAGCAATTACGGAGAACCGATTCCGGCGCAGGACTTGCCACATCTGTTCGAACGTTTCTACCGCGTGGATAAATCACGTTCTCGTGATACTGGAGGTACAGGACTGGGATTAGCCATCGCTAAATCAATGATCGAACTGCACCAGGGGAGCATTGCTGCAACCAGTGAACATGGTCGAACCGATTTTGTGACCCGCTTTCCGGCTATTACTCCACCAGCATCGCACGCTGGAGAAGCAGAATAGGTTTTATGGATTCGTTTGGATGAAAATTAAGAATTTGATAAGAAGTTAGCAAAGCCTTTTTAAGAAGTATTCGGTATGCTACCTGTATTACTTGCTGGGAGCATGAGGGAGGATACCGAATATGGGTACAAGAGTAAACACAGTTCGAATGAAATACATATATATCTGCGGAGCAAGTGTGATTCTGAGCACTGTGCTTCTTTTTGTTAGTTACCAGCTGATGAATCTGGTGTATCGTTTCATGTTCCATGATGTGCCGTGGATTACTCAACTGGTGCATTGGTGCATTAATGTCATCGGAAAGAAACCGATACTTTTGGTGGCAGGTGGAGGGTTGTTTGCGTTGTTTTTCTGGATTCGCTCACAGAAAATCGCTGATGATGTGGGACAGCTTGTCCGGGGAACGCAGCAGCTTGCAAATGGCCGGATTCCTGAACCAATCCGAGTGTTGAGCAGCGGTGAACTGCGGCAGTTAAGTGATCAGATCAATGCGATCGCCGCCCTGATGGCAAAGGAAGCCGGGTATCCTCAGATTTCCCGTGTGAGAGCCAAAGAAGCCGAAGCTGTCACTCATGTCCTGCCTCAGGTGGAAAGTAAACGTACGGCCCTACCTGTTGAGCTTACACTGTACAGCATTCAATCAGCATTGGAGGAGCTGATGAATGGGCCGGGCGGGAAGGATCACGAAGTGCTGCAATGGGCAAAAATGGCGTATGAACAGACAAACCTGCTCCAGCATGCGCTTGAAATTCCCGACTGGAGCAATCTCAACAAGCAGCAGGAACAAGACTTTACACAAGCTGAGGAAGCAAAATGTTAAGTGCGAAAGTCAAGCGCTGGGCATACCGAACGTATGATGTTGGCGTCATGGCAGCCGTTCTGCTGGTGATATTATATGTTTACCTTCACACATACGGTAATATGGTAATCCGTAGTTCATCAAATGTAGTGCAGGGGGCATCCTCAACCATTATTCTGGACGAAAATGGACGGGAAATAACCCGGTTGAAGGTATCAGGTCGAGGCTATGCAGCGTATGCAAGTCTGCAGGACATGCCAGAGATGCTGGTTCAGGCTTTTTTAGCTACGGAAGACCGGCGCTTTTATCGTCATTCTGGGTTGGATGTCATTGGTGTGGGCAGAGCAGTGGTACAAAATATGATACATATGGATTGGAATCAGGGTGGAAGCTCAATAACACAACAGCTGGCCAGAAATATGTACCTGGACGGAAACAAAACGATGATCCGTAAAATAAACGAGTTATCTCTCGCAATCGAGCTGGAAAAGAAATTTTCCAAAAATGACATTCTGGAAATGTATCTTAATCAGATTTATATGGGACAGCAGCAGTACGGAGTCAAGGCAGCAGCTTTACGTTATTTTGGCGTGAAGGATCTGAAGCAGCTCGAACTGTGGCAGATTGCCACGCTGGCGGGAATGCCTAAAGGCCCTTCCATATACAATCCGATTGATAACGAAAAGCTGTCCAAAGAGCGCCGGAGTGTAGTGCTTTCTTTAATGCATAAACAGGGGATCATTACCAAAAGCCAGATGCAGGAGGCTGCATCTGTCGAATACAACCCTCCACGCTCAGCGATGCTGAACCTGTCATCAACTTCAGCATCGGATGGGCACGGACCTGCGTACATGTCAGCCGTGGATGCAGTCATTCAGGAGGCAGCTCTTCTTACAGGCAAGAGTGAAGCCGAGATTCGCTCCGCAGGCTGGGTTGTACAAACGGGATTAAACCCAAGCGCACAGCGGGCCATGGAAGAAACCTTTGCTGAACCTGTATGGTTTCAGGATGATCGGGAGGATCAGCAGGTACAGGCCAGCATGGTGCTGCTGGATCAGCATAATGGTGAAGTAAAGGCCATGATGGGTGGCCGAAATCCCGCGAAGGGGGATATCAATCGTGCACTGATTGATGCGAGACAGCCTGGCTCAGTGTTTAAACCTGTTATTGCCTATGGTCCTGCATTGGAATCACAGAAATTCAGACCAGAGAGCATGCTGCCTGACCAGCCGATGCGATACGGAAGTTATAAGCCGGGCAATGTGGGCGGCAAATATCGAGGAACGGTATCGTTGTCCGAAGCGCTGCAGCAGTCTATTAATTCACCGGCTGTATGGCTGCTTAATCAGATCGGATTAAGCGAAGCCAAAGCATTTGCCCAGCGACTGGGGATTGAATTACAGGCCGAGGATATGAATCTTTCCATTGCCCTCGGTGGATTGCATCAGGGAATTTCACCGATGAAGCTGGCGCAGGCTTATGCTGTTTTTGCCAATGAAGGCAGGCTGAACAAGGCACATCTTATACGTGAGATCAGAGATGCACGCGGGCGGGTGATCTATGCTCATCGCTCTGATCACAAACAGGTGATATCCAGGCGCACGGCTCAGGAGATGACCGATATGCTGCAGCAAGTGGTTAGTCGGGGTACAGGAAAACGTGCGCAGCTGCCTCAGGAGCAGGTAGCAGGCAAAACGGGCACAACACAGGCGGCATTCCGAAATGCGCCCAAAGGGGCGAACCGGGATATTTGGTTTGCCGGGTATACGCGAGAGTGGACTGGTGTTGTATGGATGGGATTTGATTATACGGATGCGCAGCATTATTTGAAGTCAGGAAGCGGGAGCGCAGCGGCTTTGTTCGCGGCGGTGATGAAACGGGCCAAGAGATGAAGTGATGAAGAGATGATGTCATGAAGTGATGTAGGAAAATGAGTGATGCAGGCAACCTGATTCGTAAATAAATCCTTTTAATAGCTTTTCATACAGATGTTGAGATATAATAAGTGCTTCCAGATTGTTTTATAAGGAGGCTGAAATGAACCGTCCAAATGCTAGATTAGATGAAGAAAAACGTGATGTTTACTCGTATAAAAGTGGAGCACATACAAAACGTTCGGGTATTTCCGGCCTGGGTGGCTGGTTGATTTTAATCCAGATTAGTCTGTGGGCTTCGCTGGCATTTCTACTCTCGGACCTGTCAAGTGTCACGGTAATTATGGACCCTGCAAGGTGGGAAGGCAGTCGAGGGATTGATCCGCAAATATATACCGAAGTGATCCGACCAATCTTGTGGTTTGGCTTCATCAGCAGCATCATTCTGTCTGTATTGGTCATTATAAATCTTGTTCTCTTGTACCGAAGGAAACGCCTGTTTCCCCGTATGATGATCATACAGTACATTGTGAATGTGATCATCAGTGTAGTTACCTGGATTCTGATTGCTCAGCAGGAGATGGGAAGAGAAGTGCATGTGCTGGATGCGGAGCCTGCTTTTAATCTGATTGTTCGATCCCTGCTTGCGTGCTGTATCTTTATTCCCTATTTTCTCAGATCGGTACGAGTAAAGAATACGTTTATCCAGTAACTGAAATTATGATGCAGGTCTGAAAATTAAAGAGACCCACTGAAGCAAGCCGAAGCTTGCAGACAGTGGGTTGTTTGTATTCATTTGGATGCAGATTTGACGCGGCCTGAACGAGATAGGCTGCGAATCATCTGATTCAGTACCTCGGATAATACCAGTCCTACGGCAATAGCACCAGACAACATCAGCGCTTTGGCAGCCATCTCCATCGCGGCACTGTATTCGTTCTGAACAAAGCTGCGCATGGCGTTGTATGCAAGTCCGCCGGGCACAAGTGGAATGATGCCTGCCACGCTGAAAATGATGACGGGGGCACGAAACATGCGAGAGAACAGCTGGCTGATGACACCTACGGCGACTGTTGCTGCCAGAGTAGCGGGAACAGCATCTGCTGCATATTCAAGCACAATATAGATGATCCAGCCAATCATACCAACGAATCCGCCGTGAAGCAGCATACGTCTGGGGGCATTGAAGATAATGCCAAAAGCTGCCGATGCAACAAAACTTGTCAATGCTTGCTCGATAAAATGGAGCATTTCCTGCATACCTCCGTCTTACATCAAAAGTGAAAACACAACGGCAATACCCGTGCCGATAGCAAACGCCGTCAGAAAAGCTTCAGCGCCCTTGGACAAGCCTGACACCAGATGTCCAGCCATCAAGTCGCGTACCGCATTGGTAATCAGCAGTCCGGGTACGAGCGGCATCACGGAACCGATTATAATTTTGTCCCTTTCAAAGCCTGCTCCAACATATACGAGCAAAAAGGCAAGCATGCCGATGACAAAGGACGCCGTTAGCTCTGCAAAAAATTTAACACGCACCCAGCGGTGAAAGAGAATAACGGCAGCATAACCTGTGCCTCCGCAGATGAGCGCTGGTAGAAAATCACCCCAGCCTCCGCCGAACATGATCGTGAAGCAGGCACTGGATAAGGCAGCAGCGGCCAGCTGAACTGTATACGAGTAACCTGAAGGTTTCCGTTCAATTTCCAGCAGCAGCTCGTGTGCTTCCTGAACCGTAAGCAAGCCTTGTCCGATCCGGCGTGAGACGGCATTCACTTCAGACACTTTATCCAGATCGGTCGTACGCTCGGATATGCGAATCAGCTTCGCTGGCTCGGTGGCATCCACCGAGAAAAAGATTCCTGTAGGCACAACATAGCTGTGTGAATGGGGCAGGCCCAGCGCTGCGGCCATACGCTTCATTGTATCTTCGACACGATAGGTTTCGCCGCCGCTCTGCAGCATGATTTTGCCAGCAAGCAGACAGATGGCAATCACGCGGGAGTGCTCCACTGGTTCAGCAGCATGCTGACTTTGGTTACAGATCTCCGGTTCGGGGTGAACGGGAGGATCGGGTTCATGATGTATGTATTTCAACCGGATCAAGCTCCGTTTCATATAAAATAAGGCATCGACATCATTGTACCACATTTCACACGCTCGTAAGCAATCGCAGGACACATTGTGCATCGAGCTGCCCGAAGGGGCCTGTACGGCGCAATAAGAGTGCAGCCAGGAACAATGGAGAATGGCTTCAAGTAAATCCCAAAAAGCTTCGTCCTCTTCCTCGTAAGGGTGAAGGCGAAGCATTCTGGATTACATGAGCAGTGTAATCACGAGTAATTCATACAGCACCAGCGGCAGAATGGTTGGGCCAAACAAAGCACGCGGTTCAGGATAACCGTGCATCGGTGTCACCTGGAGATACAGAATTCCACGGTCTGCGTTAATGATGACACCTTCCCAGACCTGACCGTCGATGTTCTGAACTTGTACTTTCTTGCCGACATGCTGACGAACGGTATGATGCAGCATATTCCGTACACTTTGCACCGATTGCAGCATTGGTTGATTGGCCTGATATACAACGCGCGCGGATGTTGTGGTTGGTGATTCAGACATGATGCACAACCCTTCCTTGAAATAAAAATCTTTCTTGCTACAAGGTATGCATCTGCCTAGAAAAGGTGATTACACATATACCATCCTGAGTGATCCGCTGCCCTTTTCGTAACTGACCTGTCCCATCGCTCCATTAACAAAGGTGATTTGGGGTGGGATGTGTCCCAAGTCTACATCATACAGCACAGGCACGTTCAGATCACCGAGAGCACTGGAAAGGGCATCGGTAAATGCAAAATCAGCTGTGTCGGAATACCCTGCTGGCCGACCAATGAGAAACCCTTCACCCCGGTAAACCACCCTGCCTGTCTCATCTGCCACAGCCGCCGATAAATATCACCTGCATTCATCTCGCAGCTTTCCAGATACCAGATGCTTCCTTCGTCAGCACAGTACTGATGTAGGTAGTTTTCTACAGGTGCAAACGGGGTGCCGATAAGGCAGGTGATTGTGTCCATGCAGCCGCCAAGCAGCCGGCCGGAGAATTGAATAGTGGAAGCAGCGTTTTCTGCTGCTCCAAGCAGCTTCCAGCGCGATGGTGTGTCCAGATTGAAGCCGGGCGCTTTCATGTTCCATTCGGATTGATAATGAGTAGAGGATACCTGTGTAATCTCTTCCCCAGCGCTGGTTTGTAACACATCAAGCCAGCGGGCAGATACAGCATCCAGCTGGGCTGACCGAATATCCATAAAATTGGTACCATGTGCTGAAGCCGATCCCGTTAACAGCGTATAAGCAAAGAGGAACGTGCTGATATCCGAATAGCCAATAATCCATTTGGGCGGTAATTGCTTTAGCGCATCCCAATCCAGTAAGGGTAGAATATCCAGCAGAAATTCACCGCCCCATGGCGGAATGATAGCCTTTATGCTGGAATCAAGCATAAAGGCGTTCAGTTCAGCAGCACGCGTATCTTTGGGAGCACTCACACATTTGGCATTGTGGCGAAGTGAAGAGCTTTCCTTGACGTTGAAGCCAAGGAGCTGCACCTGAGCTATACTATCTTCCAGGTAGTGATGCATGGCTTCATTTACACCACTGGAGGGTGCGGTTACACCAATCGTATCGCCCTGCAAAAGCGGCTGTGGATATCGGACTGAACGTAGGTTCATGGTATGACCACCTTTCAATTATCAATAGGAATCTCAAGTGAAAATGGTGCTTTTACTCGGGAAGGGTAGGTAGAAATCTGCATCTGAAGCTCACCATGTAATTTTCCGCCATTTTCAATTGTAGATGAAACTGTAGTATGATTCTGGTCTTTCCCGTATCCGGGGCTCCAGCTAGAGCCTGGAACCTGATAAGAATGACCTGAGCTGTCTTTCACTTTACTGAAGGAGAGTACAAAGCTATTTTCCATGCTGTCTGGCACGGAAAAATCAATTGTCAGATCTGCGCCTTTGACCTTGCTGCCAAGCATTTGAAGTCCAGGAGGACCACCGGTAATCTCATGGGTTTTCAGGTTGAGGGTGAAATCGAGTTCCTTTTTATCCAGACCTGAGAAGCCCGAACCTTGCAAGGTCAGCTTTTTGGGTTTGGAGAAGTACATGCTCTCGAAATAGATAGAACGTGTATCTTCACCGATGGAAGTGTCGGTTCTCCAAGCCCGTCCTTGTTCATCGACCAGTTGCAGATTGCTGAGCCCGAAGATTTTTTTTGTGTTGCTTGAATCAAGCTGTACATCAAGCACTACACGTGTTGGATACATCGTAGCTTGCTTCACCTGAATACGTTGTCCATCGATGACTAACAACTGATGAACAGGTATGACCTTTTTCATTCCTTTGGTCAGATTTTTATCTACAGGCAAGGTTACTTTCCATACACCTGGTTTAGCTGCGTTTCTGGATTTGAACACTACGGTTAACACATCCGGAGGGGAAGTTTCGTTGGGAAAGGACGCATCAATAAAGTTTTCATACACCGGATCTTTTGCATCTGAATCGGCATGCGGTGAGGCGTAGCTAAATGCAACCGGAAGCTGTTTACCGTTCTCATCGAGCAGGTCGATGTCGAAGCCTGATTTTTCCACATCCTTAATGCCTTTCATCTTGTAAAAAATAACCATGCGTGACTCGTCCGTAATAATACCCTCCACGGTGACAGAACCCCCATCATGCTCATCGGCGATCCCGACCTTCTGCAACAGGGACTGATCAATCGCCATCATAAGTCCTTTGTCCTGACGGATCAGGCTGACGACACTTTCCATGCCAGGCAGCTGCTCTACAAAGGAGGCAAAGGCAGGAGATACCCGGATACAGCCGGTAAACAGTAACACAAGTGCGGCCGCGGAGATCGAACTGGTCAGCCAGCGCAGTCTGGTTTTTCGTTTACGGGAGGCTTGACGGATTCCGGCTTGTACCGCTTGGGATGCAGCCGCCTCTGGCACACTTATCGCATCATATTCATTCTTGCGTGCCTGAAGTCGTGATTCCAGGTTTTCAAATGCATTATGTTTATCGGTCATAAGGAATGTTCTCCTTTCGGTTCAAGTTGATCGCGGAGCTTTCCCAGCGCACGGTGCAGTCGTGATTTGACAGTTCCAGCGGGAATGTCGAGGATGTCCGCGACTTCGGTGAGTGAGAAACCTTCAAAATAGCTTAAAATAATAATCTGTTTGTATTCCGGCTCCAGTGCAGATACAGCGGCGGCCAGATCGGGGTCCTCGGGACGGTCCCAACGACCCGTTTCCTGAACTGCGGATACGGGATGGAAACGATGCTTATGTTTCCGTTCGTCAGCACAATAATTGAGAAGAATACGGATCAGCCACGTACCGAAGTAAGGGGGCTCTTTCAGTTTTTTTAGATTACGGTATGCGCGGTAGGTGGATTCCTGTATCGCTTCCAGTGCATCTCCTTCATTATGCAGATAAGCGTAGGCGATTCGGTACAGGCGGCTCTGATGCATTTCCATTAAGGCTGCAAAAGCCTCAGCATCCCCTTTTTGTGCGGCGCGGGTAAGTTCGGCAGGGGTCACATGGGGCCTCCTTTCAGGATGTTGTTTCGTATTAGACAGGGAAAGCAACCGAACGGTTCTCGTTTTTTAAAAATTCATTCACTGACTATATAAGTTGAACTTAAGTATTTGCACAATCCACTCCGATGACAGAATAACCTTCCAATCGCTGTTATCCCCAGATTTTTTTGATTCCCCTTTCTAAGGGAGAAAATCCGGTGATAAAGGCGAACGCTTCGCTTTTCCAGGTTTTTTTCTGTCCTCTCCGTTAATGTGCAAAAGAATAGTTTAACTCATATAGATTCAAGTTCATCCAATGATAAAGCAAAAAACCGTCATGCTCCAAAGGGCACTGCTGCTCCAATGAGAGTCTGACGGTTATGAGTGTTGCCTTATTGAAAGTTATGAGTGTGCTTTAATGGAGCTTATAAGTGTTGCCCTAAAGAAAGGGCGGGGGGCGAAACCTCTTGCAGCATCACTGCGCACCATGGTTATACGGTTTGCCCGTATATCGTTTTTTCGCTGCTTCCAGTGCCGGGATGGCAAAACTGGCGAGCGGAGCAGGCAGTTCATGCAGCGGGAACCAGCCGATCTCGCCAACTGCACCACCTTCCTCCATATTGCGTGCTTCCCCGCCGATAACTCTGGTGGAATAGAGCATGGAAATCCAGTGCTCCTGCTGTTCAGGACGAATCGTTTCGGCTGTACCAAGCAGTTCGTCGATAACGATATCCAGATTCACCTCTTCTTTGATCTCACGAATGACAGCTGTCTCAAGCGTTTCATATGCGTCTACTTTTCCGCCGGGAATACTCCAGGTGTGCTGCTCGGGTGCGCGATTACGCCATGCAAGCAGCACCTCGCCGCGTTCATTCAGGATTACGGCACCTACACCGATTCGGGGAGAGGCATCTGGAGTATTAGTGGAACCACCCGATTGGATCGAACTTGCAGAACCAGGGGAGGAAGGGGAGTCCGTTCGAGCATCAGAAAACAAGTCTACATGCTCACCATGTTCATCGTGCTCACGGACTTCCACCGTTACCCCGGCCGAGGGCCGAAAAGAAATCGGGTATCCGGTCTGAGCGGACCAATCTGCTGCCAGAATGCTCATCGAGATCAGATCATACTGTGTACCGTCTCGCAGCACGGCTGCCCGATGCCTTCCTTCCTCGCGGAAACCGGCCTTCAAGTACGCTTTTCTTGCCGCTTCGTTGTATTCAATGACATCTAAAGCAATCCGGTTCAGATTCAATTCATGGAAGGCGTAGCGTAAAATGAGCGCAAGTGCATCACTGCCATATCCCTTGC
This sequence comes from Paenibacillus sp. TC-CSREp1, assembly GCF_050171015.1. Taxonomy (NCBI): domain Bacteria; kingdom Bacillati; phylum Bacillota; class Bacilli; order Caryophanales; family Paenibacillaceae; genus Paenibacillus; species Paenibacillus sp. TC-CSREp1. The sequence continues at coordinate 28,014 of NZ_JBNOKM010000003.1, forward strand.
CGCGATCACGCGCTTCACCGATTCCGATCGCGAGCTGGGCGGAGCGGTTGTTCCATTCAATCCGATAGATCGCAACAAAGCCAAGGAAACGGTTATCTTCAATGGTTCGCAGTGCAAATTCGAAATCCTGACCATTCCGGACCGAAGAGCTTCCTGTTTCATCTGATGTTTGCGGAGTAACAATATCGGTATCCATGTTGCGCATATATTCATACTGTTCCGTGAAGTGTGCAATCTGCACACGGTCCTCGGGGCACGGTGCAGTAAGTCTGACCTTGGAGCCTTGAAAAGCATTGTAATGACGAGCCATGTAGCACCTCTTTTACGTAATATAACGTGTTTGCTTTTACCATTATACTACAGCCCGAGCATAATACCGAACATACCTGGTTCTGCAGCAGAACGGGCGAAAGGAGGAAGCGGCAGCAGTTTTCCAAGGCATTAAGGCACAAAAAAACAGCCACGAGGGCTGCTGCGATAATCTGTTATTTTAAATCATTCAACAAATTTTTCATCTTTTTATAGTGTCCGCTGACGCGATCAGCCATGTAGTTATACAAGAGCTGATTCTCGGAGAGTAATGCCATCTCACGGTCAATATCTACGTTATTGTTGTTGTTATTCATCGCTGTTTCATTGTTCTGCATTACACGGTACTGGACGATGGAAGCGTTCGGATTGCTGATCGGAAAATGCTTTTCATGTGTTCGCTGCATCTGAAGCTGTCCTGATTTGCCGTTCTCGATGATACGACGCAGCTCATCCTGAAACTCGACCGTTGTGCTTTTGTAATTCGGCGTATCTGCATTCGCAATGTTGTTGGTGATGGCTTGATGTCGTGCGTTTAAAGCCTGCAAAAGAGATTCATTCCGTTTGGAAGTCTGGGTTTCGATCATGCTTCGATCCTCCTTCACCGCATGTACAAGCAGTTCTCTCTATTTTAAGAAATTCGCACGCACACTGTCAAGGAGATGATTAAAATCAAGCATCAGAGCGGTTGATATTTTTGCCGTAATAAATCTCGTCCATCTCCAGCTTCAGCCATTCTGTAATCTCTTGCTGCTCGGCTTTGCTGAGCTTGTCCTTGGTATATCCAAACAGGTAATTATCGAGATCAAAATCCTTCAGCTTGCATTTGGTGTGGAAAATATTTTCCTGATAGACGTTCACGTCGATCATATCAAAGCCGCTTTTGATCTCATCAGGAATATAATTCTGAATCGAGCTGATCTCATGGTCAATAAACAGCTTGCGTCCGCTTGTATCCCTTGTAAAGCCGCGTACCCGATAATCCATAATCATAATGTCTGTGTCAAAGGAATGAATCAGATAATGCAGCGCTTTGAGCGGTGAAATCTCACCGCAGGTCGAGACATCAATATCTGCACGAAAGGTGCTGATGCCTTCGCTGGGGTGGAATTCGGGATACGTGTGCACTGTAATGTGGCTTTTATCCAGCTGCATGACTACATTATCCGGCAGGGGGCCGGGCGATTCGTCGAAGGATTCCTCGGGAACTTCCACGATGGGCCCTTCCGAAACCAGCATCGTTACACTCGCGCCTTGCGGCACATAATCCTGCTGTGCGACATTCAGGACGTGTGCTCCGATGATGTCCGATACATTTTTCAAAATATGCGTCAGCCGATCTGCATTATATTGTTCATCGATATATTCAATGTACGCTTCGCGTTCTTCTTTGGTTTTGGTGTAACAGATATCGTACATATTGAAACTGAGTGACTTGGTAAGGTTATTGAACCCGTGCAGCTGGATGCGCTGCTCTGGCGTTAAAGTCATGGTTGCAGTTCCCCTTTGTCCCATACGACATAAAAATCGCAGTTTTAATACTACTTATACCCAACCTTGCCCGAAAAAAAACATGAGTTTCCAATTGCGGCAAGCGGAGTACTCTTTTTGAGTTCAACGTAAAGACTGATTAACACAGTCTAAAAATGAGTTACAACGTCTCGCCCAACGATCGCAGAGTGCAGTCCGATAAGAAGGAACAGTCCAATAAAACAGAGTCCAGTAAAATGACAAAAAAATGCTGCACAGCATGTGCTGTACAGCATTTAAATTTCGTTAGAAGGGCGTATCCTCATCATAAGCAAATTCACTCATGCGCTCTTCCTCTGCAACAGACTGGATGTCCTCCGAAGTTATCGTGATAATAGGGTAATCCTCGTGCTGCTGTTTTTTGATTGCCTTTTCCTTCACAAAACGCGGGCTGCCTTCGCCGGCATCCTCGTCATAGACGAGCAGCAGGCCATCGCTTTTGCGCAGCAGCAGATCGTCACGAGCGGTGAACTGCCAGGGTCCGATATAAGGCTGTTTGCTGATCGCACCATAATAATCGACCCCGGACAAGATGGAACGGTAGTATTCCTGCTTGTCTTCCTTCCACTGCTCCTCCGGATTCTGAAAAGCAGTAATGATCGACAGTTTCAGATGCGGATAAGTCCGCTTCAACTCCAGCACAACCTCGCAGGCCCACAGGTCAACGCCATATTGACCGGGCGTAAGCACCCATTCCAGTCCATCCTCTACGAGAGGAGTAAGGCGGGAAGCAATGGCTTTTTTAATGAAGGGAATGCCTTCATGTTTCTGACCAAAAATCTGGAGTTCATGGGCGCGATACCCGGTGATCAACAGGTTTTGCAAACGTGATAACCTCCTTTCGGACGGAGAGAGCTGCGATGTAGTGAAGGATAGGACTTCCCGTCCGTCTTGGTACGAGCACGTTATTGTGCAGATGTAGTCTCTCCGCGGAACGGATACAGGAAGGGCTTCGGAATATCCGTCTCAAATGTCATTAATTTGCCTGTTGTCGGGTGTATGAAGGAGAGCAGGCGTGCATGCAGTCCCAGACGTCCAAGATCTCTTGTACGTGCACCGTATTTGCGATCCCCGGCAATCGGGTGTCCAATGTCCTCCATGTGCACCCGAATCTGATTTTTGCGGCCCGTTTCCAGACGAACCTCAAGCAGCGAGAATTCACGGTTTGCTTTCAAGCGTTTGTAGTGAGTAACTGCATGCTGCCCATCATTCGGGCGGGAGCTGGAGTACATCTTCAGCGTTTTGGTTTCCTTCAGCCAGGAGGAGATGGTGCCTTCCTCTTGCGCTACCTTGCCTTCAACGAGAGCGACATAGACGCGATCCTGAACGTTTTCTTTCCAATTATGCTGCAGCTGCTGCTGCACCTCTTCGCTTTTGGCAAACATCATCACACCAGATGTGTCGCGGTCCAGACGGTGTACAATAAATACCCGGTTCAATGGATTGCTGCGGCGCACATGCGCCATTAGCTGACGATAGGCGGTCAGGTCATCGCTCTTGTCAGCTGCGATGGACAGGAGTCCGGCTTCCTTGCGAATTACAATGATATCATCGTCTTCATGCAAAATGTTGATGCCTGTAAGGGAAGGCGCGGCAACCGCTCCTTCTTTGCTGATGGATACGATCTGTCCGGGCAGCAGCGGCTCGTTAAACTTCGTCACAACTTTCTCATCTATAGATACTTGTCCACGCCCCAAGATGGATTTCACCGCATTGCGTCCTGACTTTACATGCTTCAGCAGAAAATTCAGCAGTTCGTCTGGTTCAGAGACCTTATACTGGCGCGGCGGTTCGGATTTGCGATAAGGTGCATTGCCTGGACGTTTGGATAACGCAGCCGTTTTGGTCGTTTTGGTTCCTTTGCCACCGCTTTTTGCAGGGGCCGCAGACGAATGGGAGGTTGAAACCTTCTTCGCAGCATCTTCCGAGCGAGGGGAGTAGGTTCCCGATGATGAAGCGTTGGAGCGGCCGGAACGCGGCTTGGAAGAGCCTCCATAGGATTTGCCTTTGGCAGATGAGCTGCCGGTTGAGCGTTTGCGTTTATTCATTGTAAATATCTCCTTCTGAACAGCCTGTACCCTTTATGTGCATACGATCCGTTCATTTCGTTATGCAGTTCAATATACCATTAACCGCACTGAATTAAAAATAGGTTCATCAAATTTGCAACTATCCAATCCGAAGAGTTATCAGATTCATAGAATATGATATCCCATAGCATTGGAGGTGTTACTTCATGGGCGTGTTTCTTGATATGAGAACCTCGGAGAACTCGGGATCTGTTGGAGCACCAGGATTACCTTTGTCCGAATCCCCTGAAGTCTTCGGCGTAATCGGTCTTCAAACCCAGGGGGTCATTAATCCGATCATTACCTTCAACGGCACGGTGGGTGTTACGGGAGAACTGGGAGATACGTTTGTTGTAGAGATTGTACGAGGTTTTATCTACGATCCATTCTACGTGATCTATCGCGCGGAGGGTACGGTCGGGCAAAATGGCGGTGCCGAGTTCCATTCGTTCACAGCTCAGGATTTGGCTGCACCACCAGCGCTGGAAAATGTTTATACCTCGTTCATCTCGGGCGTGTCCACAGCTGTGCGAACCGGGCCGGAGATGTTCTACGGCATTGCTGCGACCAACTAAGGAAACACTGGATAGACTTTAGAGAGACCCTTGAGAAAGAATGACGGGAAGTTCGGTCACATGCGATCCACGTGATGTAATGTCATTCGCGCTTATAGTAACGTTTGTTGTCCTCGTTTCAGCTGAATTGCAGTCCAGATATAACTCAAATCCCCGCCTCGGTTGGCGGGGATTTTGAGTTTGAGATGGAGCAGGATTTGAAGAGCGTTGATATACAAGGAGAGAGAAGTAGGGGTACAAAGAGAGGGATGAACAGGAGTACAAGTAGAGAGATCAGTAGAAGTACAAGTAGGGCTGGCGATAGCAGGTATGAAGAAAAAACTGAAAACAATAGATGGAGCTTAGTTCGGACGTCCTTTCAAAATCATGTTGTTGGCTTTGCCAAAATCGATGGCGACTTTCCCTGCCAGTGCTGCTGTTCGTTCTGCAAGAATGACGGCATTAACACCGCAAGAGAACAGAGCAACATCAAAATCATCCTGATGCATTTGAATCCATTGCAAGGTCTCATCCAGCTGATCATAGTTGTCAAACGGCAACGCACTTACGATGTTGAGATGGTAAGGTTCCTTAACGAGTGCGGCCTGTAACTCATCCAGCTCACGCGTAACGAGCAGCACACGTTTGCCGGCAAGCATCTGCCAGAACCGCGGTACCTGCACAAGTTCACGATTCACGCAAGCATGACAGGTCAGCTTTGGCGCGATGCCATAGTGAGCAAAGATCATATCGGTCAGCGGCCGTTTGAGATAATCCGGTGCTTTGATGGTGCTGTCTCCACGTGGAAGGACCCCTACAATAGTAGCCCGCTTCAACGAAGCAGCGACTTCGTCCCGCATCTTCAGGTTGGGAAGGCGCAGCCCCTTTTGTCCGAGATTGGCTTTGATCGCCCATCGTTCTTGCAGTACTTGTTCCATAGGCCATACGGATTCTTGCGACATCACGATATTTTCACCATCCCCCACACGCACCAGAGAAAACGGACGCTGTTCGCTTAAAGCCGTTTCGAGCTGATCCAGCACTTCCTGCATTTCAAGATAAATGGAATTCATTCCGAAAGCCTGCCCCCTTTGAAAATCAAGCTCCTCTATTCTATGTTGCGAGAGAAACCGTGATCTGTGCGTTCGACCTCCAAGAGAGAACTTGGGGTGTATATCAATCTATTTATAGGAAAATCAGTACATATGTCGGTGCCGGAATGTTCAGGAGTTCATACGTTATACTGTGCTGGCATTTAAGAGAATTGAGGTGTAAGCGATCAGCGCGAGGAACGAATTTCGTAGATACGAGATTTCATTTCAAAAAACTATGAAAACGTCTGTACTCGCCTACACAGGCTTACAGCGTTCACGAGGAGGAAGGGTATGTCCAGGAAAGTTGTGATTGAGATTAACTTCAATAACTACGGGTTGGATCCGCAGCGGCTGACCCGCGAATGGCTGGAGCGCCGTATGACCATTTTTCGCACATTTACATTGCATTGTCTCAAGGCTCAGACCAATCAAGATTTCCTGACGGTAGTGAAGCTCTCGAAGGAATCCGGGGAACTGATGCAGGAGATTTTGGCGAGCCAGGAGCCGCTGCCTTCAAATATTCGTTTTGGAACCCATATCGAGAGTGTGCGCGCGATTTTGGAATTTGCCAAAGACGTAGAGAACATCTATATTGCCCGTCTGGATTCGGATGATCTGTATCACAAAACATTTGTGCAGCAGCTTTACGATGTACAGCCTCAGCCTGGAACGATGGCGTTGATCAATCAGAACGGCTATCTGTGGGACAGTGTGAACAATGAGATGGCCCCTGCGTTTCACCGTTCACCGCAATTCTATGTCTATCTCTATAAAACGGCGGAATATGCCGCAGGATATCGGGTTAAACTTCCGGGCCGGGGCACGCATGGGAATGTGATCGACTTGCCGCATGAGCTGCTTGCACCGCGGAACTATGTCAATATCGTGCATTCCAGCAACACGTCAGTCAAAAAGGTACCGCCCAAAGACCGGCTTAGCCGTGAAGAAATGGCTGAGGTTTTACGCGAATTTATGATCTGAACAGGAGGGATTCATCCATGATTCAAGGACAAACGATTCTGGTCACCGGAGGAACTGGCTCCTGGGGTCAGAAGCTGACTGAGGTGCTGCTCGCGCAGAACCCGGCGGAGATTCGACTGCTTTCCCGGAACGAATATGCTCAGATCGCGATGCAGCGGGAGTTCAATCATGATCCGCGTCTGCGTTTTATCATTGGGGATATTCGGGATTACCGGGCAGTGGAGGAGGCGTGTAAAGGCGTGGATGTGCTCTTCCATCTGGCAGCGCTGAAGCATGTTCCGGTCTGTGAGGATCAGCCGGATGAAGCATTTAAAACAAATGTGATTGGAACACAAAATATTATTCGGGCGGCCATCCGTATGGGGATTCCGAAAGTCATTGACGTATCCACCGACAAGGCGGTTGATCCGATTAACGTATACGGCATGACTAAAGCGTTAGGTGAAAAAATGATGATTCGTGCCAACTGGCTGAGCGAGAAAACCCGGTTTGTATGCATCCGCGGTGGCAACGTGCTGGGCACAAGCGGCAGTGTGGTGCCCCTGTTCCGGCGCCAGATTGATGAAGGCAAAAGCCTGACCATTACGGACGAAGGCATGACGCGCTTTTTCCTCACCCGCACCGAGGCCATTCATTTATTACTAAAAGCAGCGGAAGCCGCGGTGGGCGGGGAGACTTTTGTAATGAAAATGAAAGCTTGCAACATGACCGAACTGGCTTCAGTCATGCTGGACCAGGCAGGCCGCCCGTCAGGCGATTACAAAGTGACAGGCATCCGTCCAGGGGAGAAGCTGCACGAAGTGCTGATCTCGCCATTTGAAGCACCGCGTACACGCCAGTACGATGCGCAGTATTATGTCATTTTGCCGGAGCATCCTGACCAGGAACTGACAAAGCATTATGATCATCTGCCGCGTGTGAAATTTGCCCAATACCGTTCAGACAGTGAAATGATGAACAAACCGGCGATTGCTGCGTTTTTGCGTGCAGGAGGATATATCGACTAACGGAAGGGAGGCGGAACGTTTGGAGGTGGAAGAGATGAGTGAGAACAGCCTGAATCCCGAAGAGAAGGGGCAAGAAGAAAAGGAAAAGCAGGCACAGACTCCAGCAGAGCACCGTGGCCGGAAACAGCAGCGATTAAAGCAGCTCTACCCGAAACCACAGCAGACCACGCTTCAATGCATTCATGACCGCTCCCTGAAGGCTGTTGTCATCGGTCTTGGTTACGTGGGTCTGCCGATGGCCGTTGAGATGGCACAGTCCGGTTACCAGGTGCACGGTATTGATATTGATGCAGGCAAAGTGGCAAAGCTCCGCGCAGGCCATTCGTATATTATTGGCATTGAAGATGAGGTGCTTCAAACGCTGCTGGAAGCGAATTTGTTGACAGCAGGCACAGATTATGCGGCAGTCGCTGATGCGGATGTCATTGTCATCTGTGTACCGACTCCGTTAACGGATGCACATCAGCCGGATATATCTTATATTTCATCAGCTGTGGGGGGCATGACCCCCTATCTTCAGATGGGTTGCCTTGTCATTCTGGAGAGCACCACGTATCCAGGCACAACGGAAGAGCATGTGAAACAGCCTTTAGAAGCAGCACGCGGCTGGACAGCAGGTGAACATTTCTATGTCTGTTATTCTCCAGAGCGGGTCGATCCGGGCAGTGTGCATTATGGTGTGAAAAACACCCCCAAAATCATCGGCGGTTCGACTCCCGCCTGCCTAAGCTATGGGTCGCAGTTCTACGGCTCGTTTCTGAACGAGGTCGTGCCTGTAAGCTCGACAACCGTTGCCGAGACAGCCAAACTGTTCGAAAATACGTTTCGTAGCGTAAACATTGCACTAGTTAATGAGTTGACCCCGGCCTGCGAGCAGATGGGCGTGAACATCTGGGAAGTGCTGCAAGCGGCGGCAACGAAGCCGTTTGGATATATGCCGTTTTATCCTGGGCCGGGCATTGGCGGGCACTGCATTCCGATTGATCCGATCTATCTGTCCTGGGCGGCTAATCGTCAGGGATCGGAGCTGCGGTTCATTGAGCTCGCAGACGCGACCAACAGACAGATGCCGCAGCATGTGGTTCAGCGTGCAGCAGCCTTGCTGGAGCAGCGCGGCCATTCTATTCGTGGTGCCCGCGTTGTACTGGCGGGTATGGCGTACAAAAAAGACATTGACGACCTGCGCGAATCGCCGGCGCTCGACGTCTTCCGGCTGCTGCGTGCAGCGGGCGCCGACGTTGTTTTCACCGATCCGATGGTGCCCGTATTCCGTCAGGATGATGGTTCAATGCTTCAGTCCCGGCCAGCTTCGCCCGAATTATGGACATGGGCTGATCTCGTGATCATCACAACAGACCACTCCACGTTTGATTACCAGGAGATGGCAGATCATGCACCTTTGATTTTTGATACACGCAACGCTACGGCCGGATGCCGCGGAGACAACATCGTTGTGCTCGGTCAGCCTGAGCGGCAAGACCGAGGGACAGCACAGAGCTTTGGGCAGGAGAAGGGTACTGGAGGGGAAGCGGGAGATAACTATGGCGAATCATGACCGGGTGAACGAACGTTATTACGGGGAGATTAATTCCGAAGATTCTCATGAAGCGACGAGGACCCGTGTACACTGGATGTGCCGGGAGACCACAGGCAAACGTATTCTGGATGTGGGATGCAGTCAGGGAATTACGTCTATTTTGTTGGGGCGTGAAGGGTTTCGTGTGACAGGTGTGGATCTGGAGGAGGAAAGCATTCGCTATGCGCAGGAGGAACTGGCTAAAGAATCAAAACCTGTCCGCAACCATGTAGATTTCCGCATGCTGGACATCACGCAATGGAAGGCGAGAACAACGTTTGACACCGTACTGCTGGGAGAAGTGCTGGAGCATTTTGCGCATCCGGAGACACTGCTGCTGCAGATTCATCGTCTGCTCGTAGAGGAAGGTACACTCATCGTGACCGTTCCCTACGGCTACCATCCATTCTACGATCATAAACAGACGTTCTATGCGAGTAATCTGGCGATGTGTTTGATCCCGTATTTTGAAGTAATGAAACTGGAAGTTCATCATAAATATCTATGTTGTGTGGCGCGTAAACGGCAGAAAATACAGCTCGACGTAAAACCTCCTCTGAGCCAGGTGCTGGATTGGATGAAGCTGGATCATACCCATTTTGAAGAGGTAGAGCAGCAGCATCTGCGTTCCATGAAACAGCGTAAAAAAGCGCTGGACAGTGCCGTGGAACAACTGAGACGGTTACGTCAGGGGAATGAGGAAGTGTAGCGCAATAAGCTTGAGGAATGACCCTGGAAGGAATTAAAGGGGATGTATCAATAGTAAGAGAAAGGGAGCAAGCAGGAGAGCAGCAGGGAATGGTAGTTGGCGAGCCGATGAGTAGGTAAGTTGGAGAGCAAGAATGAATAGTAGCTAACGGGACAGTGAGTAAGAAAGTGGAAAAGCAAAAATGAATAGTAGTTAGTGGGACAGTAAGTAAGTAAGTAAGTAAGTAAGTAAGTAAGTAAGTAAGTAAACCGGAAGAGCAAGAATGAATGGAAGCCAAGCGTGAGCAGGCGAGTAAGAAGAAAAAGAGCACGAGTGAAAGAGAGCAGAAGAGAATGAAAGGTAGTGAGCATACAAGAGAGTAAGGGAGTAAGTGAAGGAGTTAGTGATCAATGTGAGTAAACGGAAGAGCAAAAATGAATGGGAGCTAGTATGGGCAAGTGATCAAGAAGAAAAGGAGTACGAGAGAAAGAGAAAAAGAGCGCAGATGAGTATGGGAGTTTAATGAGCATACAATAGAGTAAGGGAGTAAGTGAAGGAGTTAGTGATCAATGTGAGTAAACGGAAGAGCAAAAATGAATGGGAGCTAGTATAGGCAAGTGATCAAGAAGAAAAGGAGTACGAGAGAAAGAGAGAAAGAGCGCAGATGAGTATGGGAGTTTAATGAGCATACAATAGAGTAAAAGAGTAAGTGAAGGAATTGGCAGGTAAGTAAGCGGGAGACTAAGGGACTACGAGAGTAATTGCATTTTAACGATTCCCAGACACCTTATTTGTGCCATTTTGCATGGTTGAAAATTGTAACGATTCCTAGTGACGCTATTTCATGAAAATCAGGCAAAATGTCCTGAATTTACACATGAAATGAGAGAATAGCGTTTCTCAGAATCGTTACATTTTTAAAATGCCTGAAATGTATGAAATAGCGTCATCTGGAATCGTTAGCCGCTGCAGGGAGGGCTTGATACGTGATCACCATCAGTTTATGTATGATTGTGAAGAACGAGGAACGCACACTGGCGCGATGTCTGGATTCGGCAGCTGGCATTGCAGATGAGATCATCGTTCTGGATACGGGTTCGTCGGATCGAACGATGGAGATTGCCGCGACGTACACTGACCGGGTATACACGTATGCGTGGAACGAGGACTTTGCCGCGGCGCGGAATGAGTCATTCGCTAGAGCCACCCAGGAGTATATCCTGTGGCTCGATGCGGATGATGTGCTGCTGCCCGCGGAACGGGCGAAGCTTGCGGCGTTAAAGGAGCAGCTGCCGTCCGGAGGTAAGACGGCGGGTGTGATTATGGGTTATACGCTGGCCGAGGGGCCGGAGGGAAGTCCGCTGGTGGCGGACCGCCGGCTTCGCCTGGTCAAGCGGGATGCCGGGTGCCGCTGGCATGGCCGGCTGCACGAGCAGCTGCGCTTCCCGCAAGGCGAGGTCATTACGGCAGATATTGCCGTCACACATCGCCGCGAGGCGGGGAACCATTCGGCGCGAAATGTGCGCATCCTGCGCAAATGGATCGCCGAAGAGGGCATAGCCCAGGGACGCCTGCTATTTTATTATGCAGGCGAATGTTATGACCGCCAGCGCTATGCGGCGGCGGCACGCGGTTACGCGAAGCTGCTGGAGCAGCCCAGCGGTTACCGCGAGGACCGGCTCATTGCCTGCGCAAGGCTGGCGGAATGTTATGAGCGGCTTGGCGAGCCGGGCCGCAAGCTGGGCGCACTGCTGCAGTCGTTCCGGTTCGACCTGCCGCATGCCGATTTCTGCTGCGCGATTGCCTCCTGCTTCCATGAACGGCAGGAAGTGATCTCCGCCATCTACTGGTACATGCAGGCGGTGGATGTGAGCAGCCGCGATCCGGGTCTGCGCCCCGTACCGGCGGCCTGCCGGACCTGGCTGCCGCATGCCCGGCTCTCGATCTGTTATGCGCATCTGGGCAACTGGGAGCAGTCGCTGCGCCACAACAGCAAAGCGCGTGAATACCTGCCGAATGATCCGGGGCTGCTGGACAATCGCCAGAAGCTTGAAGCTGTGATCCGCAAGCAGAGGAAAGAACAGGAGCTATAGAGTTAAGCCACCGTATTCCTGATTCCGAATATGAGGCCAGACATAAAATCAACCCCGTTCAACCGAGAGAATCGGTAAACGGGGCTGGTTTTATTTTTTCACAAATAAATAGCTTTGGTTGCAAGAGGTGTAAACGATCGAATTATTTCAATGTCTTCACATTTTCAGGTGTGAGGCATCGCACGTACTGACCCGTTGTGCGCCAGCTTTTGCAGGCCCAGCCCCGGCCATCATAGATTTCTTCATCAATATTTAATGTAACCGTTTCGTTGGTGTACTTGCTCCAGTTCTCGATCCGCAGGGTGTGATCATTCTCCCATTCGAGGTGATTGTTTCCGTGAAACTCCGTACGATATATACTTTTAGCACTAGTAGTGTCCGCATCCCCTGTTTTCCTCACGTCAACCCAGATCGTTACTCCACCTGCCGCGCCGCCATAGGGAACCCCGTATAGCTCAGCAATATACTCCCCGTTTCGTGAAGGCATTGAGTAGCTCAGATCACCTTCACCAGACCGATCAAAGGTAGAGAGATAAGGACGAAGTGTGAAGAAAAGCGTTAAAGCAAGCGCAGGCACCACTAACATTGCGATCCCTACCGATGCGAGGGGATGCCTGCGTATCCAGGATTTACGGGTGGTCATAGGAGATAAATCCGACCTTTCGTTCATATTTTTAGTCATAACATTGCACCTTCCATTTTGGAGCTTTGTTCAGAGCACAGCTTGTTTCGCAGGGATATAGATGTCGAGTTCGCCGTAATGCTCCTCTGCCAGACTGCCATCGATTCGTTCAAAATAATAAGCATCACTCTTGACGTATCCTGAATGGCTCTGCCAGTATTCATCGATAAACGTCCACACACTATCCAGATGATCAATGTTGATCAAACTCGGGTGGAAGTCACATACAAACTTGAACACCGCATATTGATTGGCAGGTACTTCTATACCGTTTAGCCCCTCCGGGATCTGTTCCAGGCTGGTTACTTCGATCGATGGCTGATATGTACTGTGATGATCCTTGATTTCATTCGTAAGTCCGATGTATACGTTCGGGTACAGCACGTTGGGAATCCTGTCAGCATATTCTTCATAAAAATGGTTGCCCGCCGAATTGGCTTCATACGTTTCCTCGTTGTCCACATATCGAATGCGGGATTGCACACCGATCAGCTTCATTGCAGGTTTGCGTACATATACAGGCTTGAAAATATACCCATATGGAAGCAGCGTAATCATGGATGAGGTCATACGGGCAGTGAATTGTAGATCCCCCGCACCTTGTTTACGATACTGCAGAGGTGTAATACCGAACGCCTGCTTGAAAGCCCGAATATAGGACTGCTCATGTTCAAAAGAATAATGCCCGCTAATATCGATGATTTTCCAATTCAGATCCACCAATTGCTCCAGACTGCGGGCTAATTTGCGGGAGCGAATGTATTCCCCCGGCAGCTGTCCGCTGGCATGTTTAAACATGCGATGCAGATGGAACTTGGAGATATGGGTCACGGATGCCAGGTGATCAAGTGTTAATTTTTCGTGGATATGCTCCTCGATATAGTCAAACAACGTATCTAATGTCTGCAGCAGATCTTGTTGCATAGCTAATCTCCTTGTATTGTCCTGATTTAATGAGTACAGCAAGAAATGTTCATTTTTTCCTTATCACTGATGATATCATAACCAAGTATTTAATTTAACGACAAGATTGGAGTCATCAAGCATGTTAGTCGAGCAAAGCATATCAGAACCCAAAACGTATCGTCCTATCAAAATACTAATACGGTTATGGTCCTTGACCGGAACCTATCGATGGTTTGTCCTCCCGCTACTAATCGCTGCCTTGGTCGCTTCACTGGTGGAAGTAGGTTATCTCGAATCGATCCGCAGATTAGTTAAAGGGGCTTCCGAGTCCCAGTTTTCTCTCATCTATTCTGGGCTGTTGATCGGTGTATCCATTGTGGTGCTCCGTATCGTTGTAACCGTATTCACGACGTGGACCGAGACGGCATTTCAGCAAAAAACACAAGTATCTATTCAATCCAGGCTGCTGCACTCCCTTGGGCAGACAAACACACAAGAGCTGGCGAAGTATCATACCGGGGATCTCACCTCCAGAGTGTGGACTTCGGCAGCAGAGGCACAGAAGGGCATTAATCAGCACGGGATTGAACTTGCCAAAAACATCATTCAATTGCTTCTCTCTTTTGCTTATTTCAGCTGGGTGAACCTGCCGCTGACGTTAGCGATTATTGCATTTACGTTAATCTACCCTCTAGTGACCGTAGGGCTGGGGAAAAAACTGCAGCGCGAGCATGACCAGATGCATGCAAGCGAGGCATCGCGAGATGAGCTGCTGACGGATGTGATTCATGCCCCTGTGGAGATCCGCAGCTATGGACTTGCAGGTTATGTACAGCAGCTTTTTCAGCAACGAATGCATCGGGTATTCAAACAGGCGATGTCGGTATCTGTGATACAGCGTTTGTCGGAGGCAGCCGGGCGGGTTTCCACCTATGGCGGGATGATCCTCATTCTGTATCTTGGTGGCATGCAGGTGCTGCAGGGGCAGATGGATGTGGGGGGCCTTGCGGCTTTTCTGGTGGCAAGCAGCCAGCTGACACGTCCGATCGAAGCATTGTCGGGATTATGGAACCAGGTCATCGGCTCAGCGTCCCATGCAGCCCGTATGTTTGAAATATTGGATTTGGTAAAAAAGAAACCAGCTGCTGCTTCGCCGCAGCACATGTTGAAGAAGGGGAGTGTCCGTGTAGAACAGGTGTCCTACAGATATTCAGAGCAGGAAGAAGTGTTATCTAATATTTCTTTTACAGCGGCAAAAGGTGAATTAACGGTCATTACCGGGCCAAGTGGCTGCGGAAAGACCACATTATTGAAGATGATCGCCGGAGTATATGAGCCTGAGAGCGGCTCCATTGAGTTTGGGCATGTGAGTGGTTTGAAGGAGCGGGACGATTCCGACCTTTTGCCCGAAAAGCAAAACACAGATACAAAGCCGATTTATGTTCCTCAACAAGCCTTTGTATTCTTAGGGACCGTAGAGGAAAATCTCGTATTTGGAGCGGAAGGGTTATCTACCGAAGAAGTACAGCTTGCCGCTCATATGACTCATGTGCACAAAGCCATTTTGCGCCAGGCAGGCGGATACGAGACGCAGCTTCAGCCACAAGGTGGTCCTATGTCCGGCGGAGAGCTCCAGCGGATCAGCCTTGCCAGAGCAGTGCTGCGCAAACCTGAAATCCTGCTGCTGGATGAACCAACCTCATCACAAGACCCGTGGCATGAGCAGCAGTTGAATCTGTTGTTTAGCGGATTAGCTGCGGAGCATGGAACAACGATTATCGCGGTTACCCATCGACTGTCTTTGCTTGAGCGCGCGGATCAGGTGATCTGTATGCAGGATGGACAGATTGTTGATATCGGTACTCATCTTGAACTGCTTGAACGTACGAATGGTTACCATGCCTGTATTATGGAGCAGGAGGACAAGGTGATATAGATTTCGGAAGTAGCGAGACGGGAAGAGAGTAAGCGGAAGAGAAACTGGAGGACGACATGGCACGACAATATAAAGATAAACCAGAAGCTGACCAGATCCATGTAGCTGAAACAGATGAACAACAAGATGTGCCAGAAACTCAACAATCAGCACAACGAGAAGCTCAACAAAAAGTTCAACAAGGAGTACCGCAAGAATTACCGAAAGAAGTACAACAAGAGCCAGCAGATAAACAGCACGTCAAAGTGTTGATATCAGAAGATCGTGAGAAGATCGAAGACGGAGAGCATGACCACCTGGGAGAAGACCAGGCAGAGATTAAGGTTGAACCGGTGTCTTTACGAAAGGTATGGCCAGTTATTGCGCGCTTTATGAAGCCATACAAATGGGCAGTCATCATCATGATTCTTTTTATGGCAGCGGATGCTGTGTTTGACTGGGGACTTGCTTTTGTACAGGGATTTTTCGTGGATGCCATTCATGATGGGGGACAGGAGAAGCTGAATGAAACAGCAGTAACTTTTGTTGCGGTGCTGATTGGATTTATTGTACTGCTGGGGATGCATCGTTATGTGCTGGTACGGCTCAAGGAATCGATGCACAGAGACATGTCGATGAGCCTGCTCCAGCTGTTAAACCGGATGCCCTACGCCTGGGTACGCAGACAGAAGTCCGGGGACGTACTGCTGCGAATCAAGGAAGATACCAGGCATGGTGCAGAAGTTGTGGAAGCACTTGCCGAAGGGGTTACAGTCATATTTATTATCGCGCTGTCGCTCGGATATTTGTACCGTGCTGATGCATGGGTCGCCGGGATTGCGATTGTCAGTGCGGCTGTAATCTGGTTTACGGCCAGATTGTACGATCAGCGAATTGTATGTTTGTCAGATGAAGTGGAATCATTGGAGGGGGAGTCACAGCAGCAGATTCAGCAATACATGGATGGAATTCCTGTGATTCAGGCTTACGCTGCTTCGCCCTGGTTTCTTGGACGCTTTCGTACGCAGCAGCAATCACTGAATCGTGTTCAAGCGAAGCTTCAAATGACTCTGAGCATGTCAGATAATGTGGCGATGGCTATATTCGGGCTGGCGCAGCTGGCAGCGTTATTCCTGATCGCATTAGCAGCGGCTAGGGGTGCTTTGTCCCCAGGTATGGTCGTTGCAAGCAGCCTGCTATTCGAGCTTGTAGTCTGGCCTGTGCTAGGCCTATCCAGCCAGTGGAGCCAGATGCAGGCGAGCATGGGGGCATTTGCGCGGATTCTGACATGGTTGAACCTGAACCAGCGAATGGGAGCAGAAGCGGCTAATCCAGAACAAGAAAACGCACAACCTGGAAGCACGCTAGCCAATAATCCGTCCATCCTTACACTTCAGCAGGTAACGGTATGTGATGAGAGCAGTGGCCGGACCATTCTGGATCAAATTACACTGGACCTGGTTCCGGGTGAACTGGTGGCGCTGGTGGGAGCCAGTGGATCAGGCAAATCAACCTTGTGTCAAGTATGTGCGGGGCTGATTAAGCCAGCGGTTGGACGAGTGATGCTTGGCAGCGAGGACATGGAGCAGATCGTGAGGAGGGATAATTCATCCCGCCTGACGTATATGCCACAGACGCCGGCTTTTTTTACAGGTACGATTGAAGAAAATATTCGACTGGGCGGCAAGGCTGGATTAAATGAGGTGAGACTTGCAGCAGAACGGGCGGGATTGCATGCATTTATTGAATCCCAGGAGGGACAGTACGATGCGATGCTGCAAGAAAAGGGAGCGAACCTGTCGGGGGGACAGCGCCAACGCTTGTCACTTGCCCGGCTGCTGCTGAGAAACTCAGATATATATATTCTGGACGAACCGACATCATCACTGGATAATCAGACAGAGCAGCAAGTCATGCAGCAGCTTCGCCGTTTCGTGCAAGAAAAAACAGGTCTGCTGGTGACTCACCGCATGGATATTGCCCGTCAGTGCTCCCGCATTCTGGTGATGGAAGAGGGGCGGATCGCCGAGGATGGTACACATGAACAGCTGATGCAGCAGAAAGGTTTGTACTATCGAATGAACGTCAACGGTGCGGCTGCCGCAGAATGAAGGAATATAGAAAATGTGTTGCCTCCGTGTCATATAATAATTAACAACAAGCAACCGTTAGTCCTGAATCGGGCAAACGGTTGTTTTGCTTGACGCAAAAGTTATAAGAACTTGCTGCAAACGGAAACTTTTTATCTTTCAGCATCGTTAAGCTAATGAATATCTTCAAGAAATGGAGGATAAATATGAAAAAGAAACCATTCATCAAGTA
The DNA here is from genome assembly GCF_050171015.1 of Paenibacillus sp. TC-CSREp1. Classification (NCBI taxonomy): domain Bacteria; kingdom Bacillati; phylum Bacillota; class Bacilli; order Caryophanales; family Paenibacillaceae; genus Paenibacillus; species Paenibacillus sp. TC-CSREp1. Next base: position 45,740 of record NZ_JBNOKM010000003.1, read on the forward strand.
CATCTCAGTGTTCATCGCAGCTTTGTTGTTGTTAACGAATCTTATACAAGGAGTTAGTGCTGCTGAATCTGTTAGCGAGACGCCAACATTTTTCAACAAATCAGCCCTAAAACAAGGGACATTTGGTTTTGCCAATCTGGAGGGAACGAAGCTGTTGGTGGATTACCCGCAGGAGCAGGAATTGAATTGGTCACAGTTCAACGTTGCCGTTGGGCACAATGGACAGCGACTCCTGATCAAATTAAAGGGCAAACAAAAAGAAACAGACGAAAATAACGGGAGACAGACAGCCTATAATTTTGATCAGCTGGGTGGTTTAATTTATGAGGTCATTGGGGGCAAGGCGGAGTCTAATGAAACTTATTTTATAGTAAAGGATTCTGCCCTGACAGATCGTATGTTGCTTGAATTAACTTCGATGAACAAGAAAAAGCCAACTTCAAAGATGAAGTCAGAGATCACCAAGCTGAAAAATCGTGCGGTAAAAAATCTTTACCCTTTACAAAATATTAAGGAAATCGGAAATGTATATTTAGTTGAGTACAAACCAAAAGGGAAAGACATGTTAGCAAGCCTGGCTGTATTAACATCCGATGGATGGGTATTTAAGGACTACCCTGCGAAGTTCAGTGACAATAGTGCCTGGCGTGTTGATGACGGGGGAAGCATTACACCGGATATGTTCTCATTTACCTTTGCTGCCCGTTCACAGCAGGGTTTTATCATTGGTGTGCAATGGCTGGGTGCAGAGGGGGAAAGCACATCGTTTTTAGAATATACACAAGCGAAGAAAGGCAAGAACGGAAAGAAAGCGAAGTTATCCGAGCTTGATGTCAGGTACAGTCGGTACATGATGCCAATCTAAAAAACGGAAAGCAGCCGTTTATCCTGAATGGGATGAACGGTTGTTTTGCCTGATCGGATAAGCTTCGGACGTTTTGGTGGAAAACGCGGTTGCTCATTCGGGGCTGGCCCGTTAAACTAAAGGGAGCGGCGTTTTGCTTGACGGACAAGTCATGAGAACGCCATTTTGTTGTCAAGGATGCGGTGAGCATGTCGTGTTCGCATGTCAGAATCGGATAGAACCAAGCTGGTGCAGGAACACCGGTGACAAGTAAGGAGTCTTTACATGAGTGTGCAAATCCCTTCTTTAGAAGAAGCGCAGGGTCTTCTGCAAAAATATTATGGATACCCCGACTTTCGCGAGGGTCAAAAAAAGATCGTCTCCAGCCTGCTCGAATATGAGGATACGCTGGGCATTATGCCAACCGGGGGCGGGAAGTCGATCTGTTACCAGATTCCCGCTTTGTTATATCCGGGGCTGACACTGGTTGTCTCCCCGTTAATTTCGTTGATGAAGGACCAGGTCGATGCGCTGACGACCGCGGGCATTGCCGCCGCTTATATTAATAGTACGTTAAGCGGCAGAGAAGTGAATGAGCGCATCCGCGCGGCGCAGCGCGGTGAGCTGAAGCTGCTCTATGTCGCGCCGGAGCGACTGGAGCTGGATTGGTTCCGCGATGAGATGGGGCAGCTGCCCATCTCCTGCGTTGCTGTGGATGAGGCCCACTGTGTGTCACAGTGGGGCCATGATTTTCGGACAAGCTACCTGGCGGTAGCGCCGTTTGTGGACAGTTTGCCGGAGCGGCCGGTGGTTGCGGCCTTTACGGCGACGGCGACGCCCGAGGTCATGGGTGACATTCTGCGGCTGCTGCGACTGCAGGACCCGCAGACGTATGTGACCGGACTTGGGCGGGATAATCTCGCGTTCAGCGTGCTGCGCGGCGAGAGCAAAAAGGATTTTGTTTTGAACTACGCGCGCGAGCATGCCAGCGAGCCAGGTATTGTATACGCCGCGACCCGTAAGGACGTGGACGATCTGCATCAGCGTCTGCTGCAGGCAGGTTTGCCGGCAGGGCGCTATCATGCAGGCATGACGGACGATGAACGGGCCCAGAGCCAGGAACAGTTTTTGTACGATGATATCCGGGTCATGGTTGCGACCAATGCATTCGGAATGGGGATCGACAAGTCCAACGTGCGTTACGTGCTTCACTACAACATGCCGAAAAACATGGAGGCATACGTTCAGGAAGCCGGGCGTGCGGGACGGGACGGCGAGCCGAGTCAGTGCATTTTGCTGTTCGGCGCGCAGGATATTATTACCCAGAAGTTTCTGATTGAGCAGAACCCGATGGAGGGCGACCGCAAAGCCAACGATTACCGCAAGCTGCAGCAGATGGTCGATTACTGTTATACGACCCGTTGTCTGCGCAGTGCACAGCTGGATTACTTCGGTGAGGTGCACGAGGACAAGCCGTGCGGCATTTGCAGTTCTTGCACAGACGACCGTGAGCTGGTGGATATGACCATCGATGCGCAAAAAATATTCAGCTGCATCCACCGCATGCGTGAACGCTATGGGGTATCGCTGGTGGCCTCGGTGCTTAAAGGCTCTCGTGCCAAAAAAGTGCTGGACTACGGCTTCGATTCCTTGCCAACGTATGGGGTCATGGGCAACCGCACGGAGCGTGAAATTGCAGAGATCATCAACGTTATGGTATCCGAAGGTTATTTGATGTTGTCCGAGGGGCAATATCCGGTAGTGCGTTTGCAGCCGCTGGCGGTGGAAGTACTGAAGGGTCAACGCGAAGTCATGCAGCGTGTCGTACGCAAAACAGCAGCTACAGCTTCTGGTACGAACTACGGCGGACGCCGTGGACGTGATGCGATGCCTTCGGCCGTGAACGAAACGGTGTTTGAACAATTGCGCCTGATCCGGCGCGACTTGGCAGCGAAAGAGCATGTGCCGTCCTACATCATCTTCAATGATGCCACCCTGCGCGAGATGAGTGTGGTATGCCCGCAGACGGAACGTGACATGCTGAGTATCAAAGGGGTCGGTGAGGTTAAGTACCGCAAGTACGGCCTTCCGTTCCTAGAATTCTTCCAGAAGCAATCGGGTGAAGAAGTGGACACAGACGACGATGCTTTTTATGAATATGAGTGATATATGATAGTGATACGTGATACGTGATACGTGATATGTGATGAGTGATGAGTGATGAGGAAAAATGACAAGTGATATCTGATCTGTGATCGCAGACTAAAGACTGAACCTGAAGACTAAACCTAAATATTAAACCTAAAGACTAGGGCATGTCTGAAAACTCTGAAGGCGGCAGATTTTGCTGAATTTTCGTTCCAAGCCAGGAAGTTTTCCGCAGGCGTGCCGGGGCACGTCAAGGGAAAGTGACGCAGTAGGGGGCGAAAAGCGGTAAAAGATGCACTTCAGTAGATTTCAAGACACGTCCAAGATAAAAGGCTACAGTTTAGGAAAGGGAAATTAGATACAGACAGAGATATGGACAGAAACAGAAACAATTTAAATTGAGCCAAAGAAACGACATTATGCCGCTTAACGGTTCATGATCGTCAATGAGCGCTGTAATGGGGCAAGAAACCAGCCTTGGCAGGCTGCTCAATTCGAAAATAGAATGCTAACGATCCCCATAGAGCTTATTTGCCCTAAATTGGCGACATTTGAAATCTAACGATCTCCAGGAAGCTTATTTCATTCATAATCCTGAAAAATGAGCCTGATCAAGCTGATTTCAGCAGAATAGCGTTTCTTGGGATCGTTAGAATTTTCCAAAGCCCGAATATGCCGAAATAAGGCTTCTCCTGATCGTTAGCGCTCGTAGTAGTAGCAGTAGAGGATGGCAGATTTGCACTAGCGATGAGCGATGGGTGATATTTGCTAATGTGCCTGCATTGATGAGCGTATCGGAGTGGATTGTGTACATTGTTTAGTTCAACCTATATAGATCAGAAGCAAAAACGTGAACAGAAACAGAATAGAACTAGATTAGATGCAGAAATAATGAGAATTAGAATCGGAAGCACAACTAGCGGAAGTAGAAGCACAAGAAGTAGAGCTAGAACCAGAACCAGAACCAAGAACAGAACTAGATCATAAGCAGATAAAGAAGTAGAACAAGATGCCAACAAGACAAGAAGCAACACAAGTGAGCAACATAAGGAGCACAATAAGAACCAGGACCAGAAAAAAACAGAAACGGGATCAAAATCAGGATATGTATCTCATTAAATATGTCTCTATGGAGTAGACAAAGTGGGTGAGATTGTCTTTCAAAGGGTGGACATGGACGTAAAAGGTTGCTAACGAATGTTGGCACAGTATATAGTGACTTTGATGGATGGTAATCTATATATTGTGGTTTTGGTCGGGCGGAGAGTGGTATGTGTTTTTAAAAGATGTGTCCACTCTTTGAAAGACAAATTAGGGATTTGTTTATGAGACGTGGACGGTTATAGCATAAGGTTAACTTGTTATGCGAGTGCGCTGGTGCGTGATGCGCGTGCTGGTGTGAATTTGTGCAAGTGTGGCCTTAGATAGGGCTCGGACTTGCATTAGAGGTTTGTCTGAACAGCATCCGGGGGAGGATGGCTGTGGGGCTTTACTTTTCCCAAAAAAATATGGTCTGGGTGTCCAGGCAAAGGTTGTGAATCATGAAGGTAATTCTATCGACTTTGAATGCAAAGTACATCCATACCTCGCTGGCGCTGCGGTGTTTGAAGGCATACAGTGAGAAGGATTTTGATATTGAGCTCGCGGAGTATACGATCAAAGACCCGGTCATGAATATTGTGTCCGATCTGTACCAGCGCGGGGCGGATGTGATTGGGTTTTCGTGTTACATCTGGAACATTGAAGAGACGATCAAGGTGATTGATAATTTAAAAAAGGTTATGCCTGAGGTGAAAATTTTGCTGGGCGGGCCGGAGGTGTCGTACGACACCGAATATTGGATGAACCGGATTCCCAATGTCGATTTTATCGTCATGGGTGAAGGGGAAGAAACGCTGCATCAGCTGCTCACGGAGCTGGAGGGAAGTAAGAAGTTCCATTTTGTCTACGGACTGGCGTATCGCAAAGGGGAAGAGGTCATTCTCATGCCTGCGCGTCCAAAAGCCGATTTGAACGATCTGCCGTCACCGCATCGTTTTGAAGAGGATATTCCTGATCTCGGGAAACGTGTGGTTTATTTCGAGACCAGCCGGGGCTGTCCGTTTAGTTGTCAGTTCTGTCTTTCCAGTATTGAGGTTGGCGTGCGGTATTACGATATCGAGCGGACGAAGTCGGATATTCTATACCTGATTGAGAAGGGTGCGAAGCTGATCAAGTTTGTGGATCGCACGTTTAACATTAAACGGGATTATGCGATGGAGATGTTTAAATTTTTGATCGAGAATCATCAGGGTACGGTGTTTCAGTTTGAAATTACAGCTGATATCATGCGTCCTGAGGTGCTTGACTATTTGGCAGAGAATGCGCCGCCGGGTATTTTCCGTTTTGAAATCGGGGTGCAGTCTACGAATGATCCGACGAATGAACTGGTGAAGCGCCGCCAGAACTTTGCCAAGCTGAGCCGTACGGTGAACAAGGTCAAAGCCAGCGGCAAGATCGACCAGCATTTGGATTTGATCGCAGGCTTGCCGGAGGAAGATTATAATACGTTCCGCAAGACGTTTAACGATGTGTTTGCTTTGGGGCCGGAAGAGCTGCAGCTCGGATTCCTCAAAATGCTGCGCGGTACGGGTCTGCGTCTGGATGCAGACAAATACAACTATACGTACATGGATCACGCGCCGTATGAAATTCTGGGCAGTGACGTGCTGCCGTTCAGCGACATCGTTCGCCTGAAACGCCTGGAGGATGTGCTGGAGAAATACTGGAACGCACACCGGATGGATCATACGCTTAAGTATTTGATGGAGCAGGAGTTTGATTCGCCGTTTGATTTCTTCCAGGCGTTTGGCGATTACTGGGAGGGTCAGGGCTGGCAGAAGATTGGTCACCAGCTGGAGGATTTGTTTACTCGTCTGCACAGCTTCCTAGAGTCCCGGAACACGCCGCATATGGATATCGTGCTGGGCCTGATGAAGCTCGATTATTTCCTCGGTCACAAGTACAAGCCGCGTAAAATCTGGTGGGACGATGCGCTCCAGAAGGATCAATGGGCGGGTTATATGAAAATGCTGGCTGAACGTCCAGAAGACGTTCGTCTGCCGCGTGTTGCCGGTGCCTCTGGCTCGGCATGGCTGGAAAGCAGCGGCGCAAGTGGAACGGCCGCTGCGGGAACTTCGGCGGCTGCCGGAGAGGACACTGCCGCGGATGCGGCGGGTGTGATCGGCAGCCATGGCGGGGATGCTGCGTCGCTTGCAGCGCGCGACGCGGCTCCGTCCGCCGCGGATGGAGCGGCGGACATGGGGCACGGCAGCGCTTCGCGTGCGCTGCCGATGACCTCGGCCATGACCGCACAGACGGTCATGGGTGCCCGTGCTTTCGCCGATCTGGGACTCGGCGAAAAGGAACTGCAGAAGCACGCCGTACTGGACGTGCTTCCGTTCCGGCTTGAGCGTGTGCTAGCTGGCGCCAGCCCGCTTGCCGCGAAAGGCCAAACGCTGCTGGTCGTCGTATACCAGCAGCATGAAGACCAGCAGGCGCAGTATTACACGCTGCCGCTGGGAGAAGAAGCCGCTGCCATGTAGGTGCAGCGGCCATATTTCCAAAAGCATTGGAAGATCATTGGATTCCTTTACGGGATGAAAATGATCTTCCTTTTTTATTTTCCAAATTCAATAGAACTCATATATCCAATTGAGCTGAAGGAGAATGCCGTATGAAGAACAAAACAGAAGCTGCCATCATGTTAACTAAAGGTTCGGCCGATTCACTGCATGTTCAAATTCCATATAATACGGTGCATATTCAGCGAATTCGTCAGGTAACAGGGAGAAGGTGGGAGGCTGATGCAAAACGCTGGATCATCCCCTACTCAGAGGTATCTCTTCAGGAGTTTACAAAGCACTTTGATGCGCTAGATGTAGAGATTTCCGCGGAGTTGTGGGTGGAGAGCGACATATTGAGAAACTGGAAGTTAAGTGGAGAGCAAACACAATGGAAAAGAGATGATTTGCAGCAAGCGCTGAAATTAAGAGGATACAGTCGCAAAACGATTAAAGCATACTGTAATCAGATTGAACGATTTGTGGCCAGTCTTCCTCAGATCGATACAGAAATCCGTGCATCTCATGTCCAGACATATTGTTTGAATCTGCTTGAGCGTGGAATCTCTCATTCCAGTGTTAATCAGACGATTAGTGCGATCCCATTTTATTGTAAATATGTGCTCCATCATCCTGCTGAAATTCAATACATACGCCCCAAAAAGCAGACGAAGCTGCCCAATGTCATGTCCGAAAAAGAAGTTACCCAATTACTTAAATCCGTAAATAATCTCAAGCATAAGACAATCCTGTATCTCACCTATTCGGCAGGGCTTCGTGTCGGCGAAGTCGTTCGTCTACGCTATAGTGATATGGATATTGAGCGGCAAACCATTATTGTAAGGCAGGGAAAAGGTCAGAAGGATCGGAGAACGCTTCTTTCTAATCTTGCTTGGAACATGGTGCAGAAATACATCGCAGAGTATCGACCCGATCGCTGGCTATTTCCGGGAAAAACTTCGGATCGACATCTTACCGAGCGCAGTGTGCAAAAGGTTTTTGAAGAAGCTAGACTAAAGGCCGGTATTGTAAAAAAGTGTAGCATCCATGCTTTGCGGCACTCTTTCGCCACGCATTTGCTGGAAAACGGAACAGACCTGCGCTATATACAAGAAGCTTCTTGGTCATACGAGTGCACAAACCACACAGCGATATACGCATGTGAGCACGAAAAATATCCAGCGTATTCAAAGCCCGCTGAATCGTATGGATATGGGAGATTGAGTAACTCAAACTTCTCCCTTTTTCACCAAATTTTTCTTCGCAAATATCACCCCGTAGGTTATCATATACGTAGTTCATATATTACGTTAAATGGGTGGCATTTACGAAGTACATAAATAAGATGTTATGAGACATCATTGTGATATAAACAGAGTAAAACGGATAAGAGAGGAGAGCCATAAATGGATGATTTTACGAAGAAGCGGATTATGAAAATTATGGACAGTTACACACAAAACAAAGTACCAGTTCATTTGAAGAACCAGATTAAAGTCAGTTACAAGATCAGAGGAAAAAATGTGACACTAATAGAAGAAAGACAAGGCTACAAAAGTGACATATGGGTGCAGATGCCAGTAGCTCAGTTCAGAATAGATGAAAAAAGCAAATGGAAAGTCTATTGGCAAGATAGTAAAAATAAATGGCATTTCATAGATGATATCGAACCGAATGAAGATTTTGAAACACAATTAAAGATAGTGGACGAGGGGCATAACGGAATGTTTTGGGGTTGATTCGAAGAGGTCAATGACATCTCATAACATCATATTCAAGCAGCGGCTCCGATGGAGCCTTGGTCTGCAAGGTGGATTTCGAAGAGGGAATTCAGCAGACAACCCCTTTGGGGTTCGTGAATACAGGAACGTTAGCTGAAATTGATACAAAGAACTCAAGTAGGTGAATATCCAGATGCCATATATAAAACCAGTAATTCGAGAACCTTACTACGATAAACCTTTATGGATTGAGAATGAGGTGACTCGAGAGGAGTTCACTTTGTTATCCTCAAAAAGTAGTACAGCTGAAGTTGAATTATTTTTATTGCACTTATTTGGCTACAACGGCATTGATGCATCGCAGTCTTTTAAAAAATCATTTAATGAGCTATTGGAGGAAGATGAAGTAGCGATATTAGGTGGGGTTACTTTTATACAGGATGAAGAAACGTTTATAATGCCTAGCTGTTGTTGTGGGCTTGAGGAATTTCAAACTATCACTAATACTATTAATGCCAATCAAAGCCCATGGCTAGGGCATGACCCGTCACCTGGAATTAAATATTATGAAGATTATGTCTTAGTATGGTCAGATGATCCAGAAATACAAAAGGAAGAATTATTTAGTATTAGGTTTACCTATAAAGAACTATTAGAGGGACTAGAGAAATGCAAAAAGGACTTATTAGGATTTATAGAAGAACCATTATACAAATGGATTAAGGTAAGAGATGAAGAAATAGCTAATCGAATGAAGCAAAGAATGCTTCAATGGTTCTTAAAAGACGATTATTCTTGAATGCATTCCAGGAAGTCAGGAACATCAGCTAACATTATATCCACGCTTCGGGGCCTACCGGCCCCTCGGTCCGCCCGAAGGCATATGTAGGGAAGTGGAATCAGGCGGACACATCCGCACCGACTAACCGCTTTGCGGTCGCTCCCGTTGGTCGCTTAAGTCGGTGGGATTTCGTGGATACAGGAACGTTAGGCGAAAGATATGCAAATTATACCAAGGAGGAGTATATGTATTTATCTCAATTAAACTTAGAAGATTTAGAACACTCAACTATAAATAAGATTATCTTTGAGAACCTTGATGACGATGGACAAATAGGGGATATCATTTTGGTTTTTGGAAGTAAAACAGCACCTAAATACAGAGTGCCAAAAGCAGTAGAACTATTAAATGATAGTAGAGCGAAAAAAATTGTTATGTCAGGTGGTCAGTCTGACCCACCAGAAGCACTAAATATGAAAAAAGCTGCAATAAGTCTAGGGGCTAGTGAATCGGATATCTTACTTGAAACAAAATCAACAAACACAGCAGAAAATATTATATACACAAAAGATCTGTTAGAAGAATACTATGGGTTGAAAAATATAAAAAGAATTTTATTAGTTACTAATTATTTTCACTTAAGACGTTGTTTGTTATCGATGAAAACCTTTATGCCTGAATGGATTGAGTATAGCTTATGTGGAGTTTTAGATACCAATACACGTCCTGACAATTGGTGGACAAATGACAAAGGAAAGACACGTGTAATGAATGAAATTTATAGATTAGTTAAATATACAAAATCGAAAGAGATTATTGATTGTTTGATCTAGAGGGCATATCCTTCGCCTAACATCATATCCACGCTTCGGAGCCTTACGTTTCCTCGGTCCGCCCGAAGGGGAGTAGCAGGGGAGTCGAATTAGGCGGACACATATGCACCGACTATCCGCATCGCGGGCGCCCCTGGCGGGGCTTAAGTCGGTGGGACGTCGTGGATACAGGGAACGTTATAAGAAAGTCGGGCAAAAGGAAATAAGGAGAATCTAAACAAATGACAATTATTAGTATTGAGGGAGCAAGTGCTGCGGGGAAAACTACAACATCTGCGACGCTTGCAAATCAAAATGGATCATTTCATATTCCTGAGGTCGCAGCATGGTGGGAAAAGCCAGAATTAGTTTATCCAGAATGGTTTTTTGAGAGGCAGGTAGATCGATGGAAGATTGCGACCGAGAAAGAAAAAGATGGTTTAGTGATTATTGATATCGATTTATATCAGCCGTTTTGGTACAATTGGGCTTTTGATTTTACGTTATTTGATGGGCAGTCATTAGAATTTGTTGAAAATTTTTATAGACCACTATTGAATCAAAGGAAGCTAGGGTTCCCTGACAAATATTTTATTCTACACACACAGGAAACTAATCTGAGACAAAGGAAAGCAAGTGATGAGACTAGATTGAGAAGAGGATTTGAACAGAATTTAAGATTTATTGAGCCCCAAAAGAGATATTTTCAAGCACTAGATAATTTTTGCCCAGGATTAGTTTGTTTTATTGAATCAGATGAAATTGAGACCAACGTAAGAAAGATAAAAAGTGAATTACCAAATTGTAAGAGTACTCATAGACATTCGATAGAGTTGTTTGATTTTATGGTTCATTGGTTGAGGGAGAATAAAGCATCTTGTGCGAGTAAACTCAAAGAAGGCCCGACCATCTTATAACATAATATTCACGCTGCGGCTCCTTTGGAGCCTTGGTCTGCTGGATGAATTTTGTGGAAGCGTTTCAGCAGACACATCCGACTTCGCCGGACGTCGTGAATACAGGAACGTTATATGATAGAAATGATGTGCAACAAATAGAAAAGGGAAAATGCAAGAAAGCAGATAAGAACACTTGTACGTAGATGTAAACATAGGTAAAATATAGATACAATTGAATCTTGGGTGGGTATGGTTTCCCTTCGAAAGGAGGTGAAACCATGGAAGTGAAAGATGCGATGACCCTAATGCTATTATTCGGAACATTTATTCTTGCACTTTTAACGTACATCAATAACAACAAGAGAAAGTAAAAACCCACCCCAAGGTTGAGAGCCAAAGGTGGGTTTTTGTCCTGACTTGACTTAAGAAGGGATTAACCATCCAAGCCAATTGTACTGACCAAGTGTTCGCAGCACTTGGTCTTTATTTAAGAATATGATAACACAACTGAAAAGATGAATCAAAATAAAAAGAGCAATGAAATAGAGCGGATAGTAAGCAATGCCAAAGAAGAATTTCCATTATATAACATATTTAAGCTGCGGCTCCTTTGGAGCCTCGGTCTGCGAGGTGAATTGCGAAGAGGGATTTCAGCAGACAACCTCTTCGGGGTTCGTGAACATGGAAACGTTAGATGCAATTGGGACAATGCTTTTTGCAAATCAATGAAGAAAGGATGAAAGATATGAATATCTCTGAAGTGATTATAAATCCTGTATTCAATCATTTGTTTCTAACAATTGAACATCCCGAAGGGCAGTACGAGTACATAGGTGATGCATTAGGTAGAGATTGCATGATTACCAGATTCAAAGACGGATGGATGCGAATGTATGATGGTGACGGTATGCTCAATGAGAATTGGTATACATGGGGTGCTGATGTACTAGCTCCATTCGATGGAGTTGTGAAATCTATATTTATAAATCCGATAACTAATAATCCCGGAACTTTAACACCAGGAAGGGCAAGTTTTATAGTATTTGCAAGAGAAGATGGTGTTCTTGTTACTTATGCCCATGTAATGGATATAAGCGTTGAAGAAGGTGACATCATCACGACTGGTCAAGTAGTTGCGAAAGCTGGGAACAATGGATATTCCAGAAATCCACATATTCATGTGGGGGCATGGATTGGTGATACTCCATTACAAATCCGATTTGACTTGCAGAGAATGGGAACCCAGATGAAGGAATTTGGAGAAAGACTATATTTATGTTAACTCAAAGATGGTCCAACAACATATAACAAAGTATTCACGCATCGGTGTATCCGCCCCTCGGTCCGGCAAAGGAATTTCGGGGAAGAGATGACAGCAGGACAACCCTGCACTGGCTAAGTCCGTCGGACACGCGCTTACGTGCTTAAGTCAGTTAGGGTTTGTGAACAAACAACGCTAGATGAAATAGCCTTAAAGAAAAAAAACTTTCATCAAAGCTCAGATGTACTTTAAGTTAAACCAGCTTAATACATTTTTGAACTTCAACGAGCTATCTGTATGGTAAAGTGTAGATTATCAGTAATTTTTAAGTGCAAATTGCTTAGATGTGGGGGGATAATTGGTGTTAGAATTAGCGAAGAATGAGTTCGAGACTGTTCGCTTTTTATGCAGCGGTATAAGTAATACAGTTCTTTTTGCAAATATAGAAGGAAAGATAGGAAGGACATGGATTGACAGTAAGAAGAAGCCTGCGTACTCCGTAATTATTGCAGGAGATTTCGCATTCTTACTTGGAAGTGTCGAAGCTTTGAAAGAAGTAGATGTTCCATTGCGGTTTGTTCTTGAAGAATGCAGGGGGAAAATCATAATTACAAATGAGTTTTCTTGGATATCCCTTTTATCTCAACATTACTCGGATTCATTCCAAAAGTTTAACCGGTATTCCTTTAAGAAAGAACCGACTTTCCAAGTAGAACAGTTAGAAGAGAACATAAAAAGGATAGATACTGCTTTCAAAATCGTACCCATAGATGAACATATTTACCCAATGGTACTGCAAGATCCCTTTATGGCAGATTGTTGTTGTTTCTTCTCTTCCTTAGAAGAATTTATGCAGCATGGAATTGGATTTGTTATCCTCAAGGATAATCAGATTATTACCGGTGCTTCTTCTTATACTTATCATGAAGGGTGTATTGAAGTTACAATTGGGACACATCCCTTGTACAGGCGCCAAGGTTTGGCACTAGCTTGCGCATCAAGATTGATTCTTGAGTGTCTGAGCCGAAATATCCACCCAAACTGGGACGCAGCCAATTTAGAGTCAGTTGCTCTTGCAGAAAAATTAGGTTACAAAATGGAAAAAGAATACGAAGTGTACTCTATATAAACAGTCACACTATGGGGACGGCGTTAAGATAACAGGACACGGTAGTTGAGTGTTGCAAAGAAAATAATTGAAAGTAATTCAAAGAAGGCGGATACATCTTATAACAATATATCTACGCCGCGTCGCTATCGCTCCTTGGTTTGCCCGAGGATTTTCGAAGAAGTAGATTCAGGCAGACACCCTTGCAAGGCTAAGTGGCGGAGCCACTCATTCGCTTTGCTACTTTAAGCCTTTCGGGTTCGTAGATACAGAAACGTTATAAAAAAAGAATATAAAAAAGAGGTGTCATATCGAATGGATATTGAGATTACAAAAATAACAAAAGATCAAGCGGATACTTTTTTGAATTTGTATAATTTATATTTGTATGACTTATCAGAATATACCTGTGAAGATCCGAAAGATGATGGGAAATTTGATCCAACAAATACTTACCTGTATCTAGAGAGAGAGGAGTTGCATCCATTTTTTGTTATGCATCTGGGGAAACCAATCGGCTTCATATTAGTTTGTGCGCCTCCGTTTGTTCCAGAAGGAGTTGATTTTACAATACAGGAATTATTTTTATTAAGGAAATATCGTGGTAATCGAATTGCTTCGTTAGGAATAGAGAAAGTATTTAAGCAATTAAAAGGAAAAATTAGTATCGGTCAACTCGTGGAAAATAAACCAGCAGTGAGATTTTGGAAGAAATATTATGAGGAGCATAATATTGATTACTTCGAAGAACAAGAGACTATTGAGATTGATGGCTTAGGACTACAAAAAGTGATTTCACAAACTTTTGAGATTCCGAAAAACTGTTAAGCAATTCGAAGTAGGCATTCCAATCATATAACATCATATCCACGAATCGGGGCCTGACGGCTCCTCGGTCCGCCAGAAGGAGAGTAGTTGGGAAGCTGGATTCAGGCGGAAAAAGCCGCAATGAGTAACCGCATCGCGACTTTTTCCGTCAGTCCATTAAGTCGGTGGGTCGTCGTGGATACAGAAACGTTATTTGAAAGATGACTAAAGGCTACAAAAGGAGAAGACTTTGATGATTACAATACATAAAGTTGAATACGAACAAAAATCTATTTTACGGAATCTTCTTGAATTATATAAATATGATTTTAGTGAGTTTGATCCTGATGATGATTTAAACTCAAATGGACTTTATGAGTACAAGTACTTAGATCATTATTGGACAGAAGACGGAAGATATCCATTTTTGATCAAAGTAGATGATAAATTAGCTGGTTTTGCTCTTGTTAGAGATATTGGGAAAAATGAATCTGATCAAACTGTATACTGGATGGCAGAGTTTTTTGTTATGAAGAAATATAGAAGAATGAGAGTCGGGCAGTTTGTTGCCTATGAATTATTTGATAACTTCAATGGTCATTGGAAAGTTGCTCAGATAGAAGCAAATACGCCAGCTCAGGCATTTTGGAGAAAGACAATTGAAAGGTATACGAATGGAAACTACTTGGAAATAAGAGATGATGATTGGGAAGGACCGATTCAAACATTTTCTTCAGTAACTCCATGAAGAGTCATACCTCACATAACAAAGTATTCACGCATTGGGCGTTCGTCCTCGTTCCGGAACGAAGTTAGAAGAAGATTCGGAGGGGAATACTGTGACTGAAATTATATTTTGAACACGTTAGAGTAGGGAATACTTCAGATGAAAAAGTTAAAGCTTAAAGTTGTAGGTGGAGTTTAATCAGAGAATTTACAAAATGCTTGATTCCAGTCCTTGATGATTTTTTGGCGGACATGATTAAGTTCTTGTAAAAGGTAATTTTTATATAAACTACATTAATTTGAAGTTCTATTATCCAAATAGAAACATTTTCTCTATGTATCGCGTCTAAACTTGCAAATGATCCTAATTTTAGGAGTGATACATATGTTCAAGAAAATATCTTTTACAATGCTGGCAGCTTATATGCTTATCCTGCCTAACTTCAGCTCATCCAGCTTTGCTGCTGATACACCAATCACCATAGACAGCGGTATTTTAAAAAACAATCGAGTACTTATCCCGCTAAGAGCTGTTTCTGAAAACCTCGGGGCAGATGTGAAATGGAATCAACAACAAAAAACCATTACGATTGCTAAAGAAAATACAGAAATGGTTCTCACCATTAATTCTAATAAAGTAATGCTTAATCAATCGGAGATTGTATTGGATGTTCCAGCAGAACTAAATTACAATTCCACATATGTACCTGCTCGTTTTGTAAGTCAAACTTTAGGAGCGGAGGTAAACTGGAATCAACAAGCGAGTCAGGCGACGATCACGTTAGATGGGAAGCAACTCCAAGTAACCATACAAAAACCACAAGTTCAAATTCCGATTGCAAAAAAAATCACGGATAAGCTCACGGATAAGCAAAGACAGGTATTCGTAAACAAATTAAATGAAGCAACGGATCTATCTTCGATTAAGCAAATCCGAGCGACCTTCAGCCCATATTTTACGGATAAATTTATCAATGAAATCATTCGTAGCAAAGGGTTGAAATATGATTTTAAATTTACAACCGTTTATCAATCGGCCATCAGTTATACCAACACCAATACCGCCAAATTAAGTCAGTCTTCGGGTCCTGATTCTAAATATGCTCCTAATGAAACACTCTACAGAACAGCTAAGCTTGTATATACCAATAAAGGCTGGAAAGTGGATGGGGTAGATTTCTCCTTGGTCAATGAAGTATTCAATCCGTAACACTACTTAAAAGAATAAGACGGCTCCACATCGAAATGTGACGAAGAATATTTTGGTACACATCCATATATTTATACTGACTAGTAATTGTGGAACCATGAGGGCCAAGTACTGAACCGTATATCTTGGCTTTACCCCATTAAGATATAGCTGATTTGCTATTTTGGCCATCAAGGCATTACCCAATCCATCCGCATCAGGGAGAACAATTATCAAAGATCATAAAGGAATAGGTGACAAAACATTAAATTACTTTTTATCTGTAGTCGTAATAAATGGCGTAGTTTAACTGCTGAGAAGATTTTTGATAAATACAATGACTATGAAGTAAGATCGGCTGGAACGGAAGAAGGAGCGAGAATTAAGGTAACTGAAGGACACATTGGGTGGTCAGACTTAATTTTTGTAATGGAGAAGAAGCATACGAGAAGGCTTAAAGATAAATTTCCAATCAGCCTAAAGAATAAACGATTAATCTGTCTTGATATCCCGGACGATTATCAATTTATGGATGAAGAATTAATAGAAATATTGAAGTCAAGAGTATCAGAACATATTGAAGTGCCCGAATAACTAAATTTGAAATATTAACAAGACATGAAAAGAGCTTTAAAACATAATGACACTTATTGGAGGTTAATTGATGGGAGCATGGGGAACTGGAATTTTTGAGAACGATGATGTATTAGATTGGAAGGCAGATTTACTTGATTCTGATGGCATCGAATTCATTGAAGAGACGATTGAAGAAGTATTGGAAGATGAATATATTGAGTCAGATTTAGCTTCAAATGCTCTAGGGGCAATTGAAATTCTTGCAGCATTACAAGGTAGACCTGGGAAAGAGATATTGAATAATCAAAGTAATACTGGAGATCTATATGACTGGATCAATACAAATAAGGGTAAAGGAAAAAAACTCATTTCAAAAGCTAAACGAGCAGTTAAGAAAATCAAGAAAGAATCAGAACTAAAAGAGCTATGGGAAGAATCAGAAGAATATCCAATCTGGTTAAATACAATAAATGACTTAGAGAATCGATTGTAAAGGAAATGGATAGCTTTTCAAGCAGAGATAACTTCACATAACAAGAAGTTCAAGCGACGTATCCTTCGAAGTCTTGGTCTGCGGGAGGGGTTTCAAAGAGGAATTTCAGCAGTCAACCCCTTCGGGGGTTCATGAATACAGGAACGTTATGTGAAACCATGGAAGTGAAAGATATAATGACTCTGATGCTTTTATTTGGAACATTTATTCTTGCACATTTAATAGAGGTATTTTTGTGGATGAGTAGAATATTCCATTAGCAATGTATAAGAAACACATCCAGGTTGAATTTTATTAAAATGTAGTTAATGTATTATGTTGAAATCCCTCATGAACAAAGGAGAACTGAAAATGAGAAAACTCGTTTTATTTCTGCATGCTTCGCTTGACGGTTTTGTAGAAGGGCCGAATGGTGAAATGGACATTGGTTGGGTTTCATATGATGCTGATTTGGAAAAGCATGCAAAAGAAATTCTGAGTACGGCCGACACTGTCATTTGGGGGCGGGGGACTTATCAGATGATGTACAGTTACTGGCCATCTGTGCCTGCTGATCCATCTGCTTCGCAACATGAACGGGATCATGCCAAGTGGATCGAAAAGACAGCCAAAATCGTTTTTTCCACAACGCTGGATAAAGTCGAATGGAACAATTCAAGACTGGTGAAAGAAGATGTCGAGAAAGAGATCAAGAACCTCAAACAGCAGCCAGGCAAGGACATGGTCATCCTCGGTAGCCCCAGGTTCGCACACCACCTTATGCAGCTTGATTTAATTGATGAGTATAAAATTACGGTTTCTCCCGTTCTGATCGGTAAGGGATTGCCGTTATTCCAAGGTATCAAGGAGAAGGTCAATCTTAAACTGATTGAAAACAAGACCTTTGATTCTGGAGCCTTAGGTCTTGCTTACCAGACGATAAGATAACCGTGTCACCTAAAGTAGATTACTAACCGGTAAAGATAGTTCAAGATAACATACGACCCAGCCTAAGATAGGAGCTATCTAGGGCTGGGTCGCGTCATGAATAAGGAGTCACTGGAACTGCCAGTTGGCAGATTGGAACTCTACGAATCCATAGTAGATGGACGGAGAAGAGAAGTTTATGAAGAAACAGGCTTGGCCGTCCAACTCCTCAGGTGAGTACGGTTCGCTGTGGGACTGATTACCGAGTAATCCTCCCTTTTCCACCAATTTTTTCTTCGCAAATATCACACTTTAGGGTATCATATACGTAATTCACATATCTCCGGGATATGTTGTATATACAGATACATAAATTAGATGTTATACGAAATTCGTTAAATTTAATAATATACATAAGGAGTGAATATATGAGTTTATTTACTTTGAGCGCTGCTAATGAGTATGCTCGGGCCAATGATATAGAAACGTGGGTTCATCTTTTTTTGAATGGAGAAGGCAACAACATAGTCATGTCAGAGGAATTAAAAAAGAAAAAACGCTATTGGTTAGGACCTATTGAAATTGATATAAAATATATGGAAAGAGTTGTTGGACCAGAAAAACATTTAGAATATGTGGAGGATATTAACTGGTGGAACTACAACATTGATCAAATCTGCAATAGATTAGAAGCTGGGTGGGACATGCCTCCATTAATTGCGGAAAACAGAAATGGTAATTTTAAATTAAATGATGGTAATCATAGACTCGGTGCATTACAGAAATTAAAAAGGAAAAAATACTATCTTATTATTTGGGATGACTACTCATATGAAAACATAATAAATCAATTAAAAACTTGTGGTGTTAATTTGAAATAATAAGCATGATTTGAATGTTTATTCGAGAAGCAAAAATTCTGTATAACAAAGTGTTCACGCTTTGGGTCGTTCAGCTCTCGGTCCGACAGGGGCAGTTCGAGGGAGTGGAGGCAGTCGGACACATCGATTTCGGGCGCACATTATTTATTGAACTAGGATCGAATTTAAGAAATTCATTAGGAAATACTGCTCTTCGAATTGATCATATTGGCTCAACATCAATCGAAGGAATTGATGCAAAACCCATTATAGATATTCAGATATCAGTCTTAGATTTTGACCGGGAAAAACAGATTTGTAGGTATTCTCATGGCAATGACTTTAGATGACCTTCCATTCACGCGTCGTAGCCTGACGGCTCCTCGGTTCGCGAGGTGCATCTTCAAGGAAGAGGTTTCTGGCGGATAACCCTGCTAGGCTAAGTGGCAGAGCTACCCGGCGACTTCGTCGCCTTGAGCCTTTGGGGTTCGTGAATGCTGGAACGTTATCCAAAAGACTCACGATACTACATTTGAAGATAGAGGTGTAAGTATGTTCTTTTTACAGATGTCGGGATTCCCAGGATCAGGAAAGTCAACACTAGCAAGACAGATTAGTCAAGCAACCGGAGCTGTCATTGTGGATCATGACATTACCAAAACAGCAATTATGAAATCGTTATCACTGCAAGGGAATACGTTGGAAGGTAGAGCGATAGGACAACTATCCTATGATGTAGATTGGTCGTTGGTGGATTTTTATTTATCGAATGGACACAGTGTCATTATGGATAGTCCTTGTTTGTACAGTAATGTATTAGAAACCGGATTTGAATTAGCGAGAAAACACCAAAAGAGATATAAGTATGTGGAATGTTATATAGAAGACATTGAAATAATACGAAATCGATTAAAAAATCGAGAAAGACTTCTGAGTCAAATCGAAGCACCATCATCAGAAGAAGGATTTTATAGGGCTATAAAAAACAGTAAAAAACCAGAAGGAGAGAAGTATATAGTGGTAGATTCATCGAAACCAATCGCAGATTACTTTCCAAAAGTTTTGGAATATATAAATGAATGAAAATAACACTGCATTAACGAATTGGGTCATCCTTCCCTTAGTCAGCGGAGGTTATTGGCAGAGAAGTAGATACTGCTAACAACCCTGCGAGCCTAAGTCTGACAACTTGTTGCGCTCCGCTCCACTTAAGGCTCTCGGGTTCGTGAATACATAAACGTTATAGAAAATCAGCGCAAATACAAAAGAATTAAGGGGTACAAAATGATAAAAAATCAATTGTTATTACCGAGTAAATTAATGGATTTATCACAGAAGTTGATTAAAACTACAATCATTGAAAAAGGAAGAGATTATCAGTCCTTATATATGTTAGAGTTTAGTAATTCTCTAAAGTATGTATTAAAAGAAAAGAACGTTGAAGACTCTGGAAGTTTAATGGACGAAGCAGAAAGACTAAAATGGGTAAATGGGATAATTCCGGCCCCAGAGGTGATCAGCTATCAGGTGGAGAATGGAAAAGAATACATAGTTATGACCTATATAGAAGGTTGTGCTGCGGAAGAATATCAGCAGGGAGAAGGGCAAAAAAGTCTAGGTTATATTTTAGGAGAAGGTTTAAGAACAATACATAATGTCCCCATCAATAATTGTCCTTTCGATGATTTTTCACCGAAAAAACTTATTGATCTAGTAAGAAAGAATATTAAAGAGAGAAAAGATGAAGTTATTAATGTAGTTAATAACGTTTTTCCTAACTATACAATTGAGCAACTGACTGATTTATTGGAGATGAATAAAGCGTCGGAGGAGGAGCTAGTTTTTACCCATGGTGACTATGGTTCAGGAAACGTAATGATAAATAAAGGGCGTATTGAAGCATTTATTGATCTAGGAGGAGCGGGAATATCAGATGCATATTATGATATTTATTACTTGGTAAAGAGTCTTACTTATTATACTGATAGGAAAGAAGAAGTAGAGGAGTTTATTAAAGGCTATGGAATTTCAGAATTAGACGAGGATAGAATGAAATTCCATCAAATCATAGATGCTTTATTATTGTAATTTCTTAATTATCTGCCAAACGGTATCTGAAATCAAGGCAAACCAATAGTTTAAAACTTAGGAGCGTGAGTTGAATATGGAAAATTCGAAATTAAAAGATCTTATTGAACAATATTTAAAGGCGTACAATGCGTTTAATATCGATGGAATGATAGATGTTTTACATGAAAGCGTTCATTTTAAAAACATTACAAACGGTAATGTAGATACACAAACACAGGGAATTGAAGAATTCCGTGCCTTGGCAGAACAGTCAGCTCAGATCTTTTCGCAAAGATGTCAAGTGGTTAAGAGCATTGCCTTTACAGATGATAAAGCAGAAGTTGAAATTGATTATGAAGGAATATTGTCCGTTGATTTACCTAATGGAATGAAGGCGGGAGAATCCGTAAAACTTCAGGGGAAATCGATCTATCAGATGAAGGATGAAAAGTTAGTATTGATTGAGGATTACAGTTAAGTTCCCTCGGCAGCTGAGGACATTTAGGAGGAGTCTATATGATATTAGAAAAAGTTATAAATCAAATTACGATACAAAGTGAATATAAGGATTTGGTTGATAAGTATGTAGAGCATATCCTGAACGAATTCAAAGATAAAATTCATAGCATTTATATGTGCGGCTCGATTCCAAAAGGAACGGCTACACCTTTTAAGTCAGATGCAGACTTTACGATTGTATGTGCAAATCCTGAAGATATAGATTACGAAAAATTGTCAAATATTAAAGATAAGCTTTTGGAAGAATACCCATTTGTCACGAAGATGGATACGATCATTTGCTCGATTGACGATGTATTAAGTAGACCGAATGATTGGGGGTTTTGGGTTAAGATCATCTGTGTTTGCATATATGGGGAGGACATTGGTGAAAAGGTACCCCCGATCATCATTTCTCCAGAATTCATTTTAGATTTAAATACAGATACCAAGGAGGAAGTGGATCGTGTACGTCGTTCACTATCTAATGCTAGTGATGACGCGATGAAAACCAGATATACTAAAGGTTACTCGAAGAGATTACTTCGTGCATTATACTCGTTGATTATAGAAGATACAGGGGTATGGGAAGACGACATGGCCAAGATGAAAAATGCTATATTAAACTATTGCGAGATCGACCCCGCTTTAGTTGAGTATCTGTATGCTTGTTATTTGGATAGTAGCAGTGTACCAGTTGAAGAGTTTCTGGGAATTGCAGATCAAGTGTATGACTATTTTGAAAATGCCTTGAAGACAATGGCTGCTTCCAGAAATTCCTCCCGCTAACACCATATTGACGCTCCGAGTCATTGTGAGAAGTAACTAACCACATCTGGCTCACTAAGCCCGTTGGGACGTCACTGCATTAGGTGTTCTGCAAGCCACACAAGTATAAGCAGCGGCTCTAAGGGGCCAGGAGAAGGACGTCGTCCATACAAAACGTTAGCTGAGATGTCTACACTGCATAATATATATACATCCAACAACAATAAAACTTATCGCAGGTGATTTCAGTGGAATTAAAAATACTCAAAAAACAAATTAATGTAGAAGATTATATTAATCTAAGGGAAATCGTGGGTTGGGGTAGTCCTGAAGATAAAGAGGCCATTGAACTTGGATTAAAGAACACTTTATATTCCATCTGTATAGAGCATGAGGAGAAGACCGTAGGATATGGAAGAGTCGTAGGAGATGGTGGTTTTACTTTTTATATCCAAGATATTATCATTTTACCTTCCTATCAGAGGATAGGTTTAGGCAGTAAAATAATGACGGAACTTATGGAGCATATAACAAGAGCTTATCCTGCAGGAAGTTTAGTGGGACTCATGTCAGCAAAAGGCAAAGAGGAATTTTATAAGAGATTTGGATTCATTGAGAGACCAAATGAAAGTTATGGTGCAGGAATGATCCAATTCATAAAGAAACAATGAGGAAGAGAAGAAACAATTATAAGTAGTATGCCTCAGGCTGCTTGAACGTCATGAAAACAGGAACGTTATCAGACATAGTTATGTTTTAATGTTGTGAAGGTAAAAGATGAAAATATTTCGGGGAAAACCATCCCCATCACTCTTGGGCAGTGCCAATTTATTTGATATTAAAATGAAAATCGGAGGTTACCAATGGATATTAAAATTCGTGAAGTAAGAGAAAGTGATTATCCTGAAATAGTATCGCTTTGGAATAATGACTTGGGAAGTCCTAACGTTAATCTTGATAATATTTCCGAACGGATTGCAAAAATGAAGAAGGATGAAAACTACAAAATATTCGTAGCACTGTTTGAAAATAATGTTGCAGGTTGTATTTCGGTCGTACAAACAATGGCATTGGAATACGAAGTTGGATACTTGAAAATTAATGGTCTTGTTGTACGAGGAGATTTTCAGAAAAAAGGCATAGGATCTAAACTTCTAAAACATGCCGAAGATTATGCTTTAGAGAAGGGGCTTTCTTATCTCATATTAAATACCGGCTTTCAACGAACAGAGGCGCATCATTTTTATGAGTCCAAAGGTTATGATAAATTGTCTTATTGTCTCACAAAGAAGGTGTACTAGAGAGAATTAATAAAGCCTATAAAACAAGGATATTTGCGTCTCCTTTGGAGGTGGGGGCTGCTGGGTGAAATTCGACCCGAGGTAATTCAGAAGATCCCCCTCTGAGTTCATGAATACAGCAACGTTAGATAAATCCCGGAATTCAAAAAACATTGGCCTATGTAATCTCAAGGAGGAAAACTTGAATGATTTATATCGTTAGACATGGACAAACCGATTTGAATAAAGAGGGTAGATTGCAAGGTAGACTGGGAATGCCATTAAATGAAGCAGGAATTCATCAAGCGCAGGTACTAAGAGACGAGCTAAAATCGATTAAGTTTGACTACGTTTTTTCTTCTCCTCAAGAAAGAGCTATTCAAACTGCTGAAATAGTGAGTGGCTTGAAGGCCGTAATTGATAAAAGACTTGATGTATTTGATCTGGGAGAAGCGGATCGATTACGAAGAGAAGAAGTAATAATGTCAGGTTCAATACCTGACCCCAGTCTGTATAAGGGTGTAGAAGAAATTAAGATGTTTATACAGAGAGTTTTTCATTTTATGTCAGACGCAGAAGAGAAATTTAGTGGTGAGAATACAAATATACTGATATCTGGACATCGCTGCACTACAGGTTGCATGGGAGCATATTTTCTAGGAATTCCGGAAGACAAAAATGTATTAAAGTACTCATCAGATAATGGGAAATATAAAGCTTATGAATTCAAGTAGATAAGTAGCAAGCAATGGAAGTAATTCAAAGAAGCCCCTGGGCATCACCTAACATCATTTTCACGTTGCGGACATTCGTCCTTGGTCCAGAGGACACCCAGCATGCGCTGGGTCGTGAACACGGAAACGCTAAAATAAATGGCCGTAAATTAAAACATGCATTAGGGGAATTTATGGAGCATCAAATAATTGAGTTGAGAGATTATCCAATTTTTTAAAAAAGAAGCAATCGAGTATTTATGTAATGGGTGCATACACTTATTTATAGGGAGGAGTTATCATGATTATCGTACATGCACTTCCGAGAACTGATTGGGAGTCAGCATTAGTGAATGGTACATATAGAGGGTCGCTAGAGAAGGAAGGATTCATTCATTGTTCTCCAATTGAGAAGATTGCATCTGTTGCAAATTATAATTTCAGAGGAGTACAAGGACTAATAATACTATGTATCGACGAATCAAAAGTTAAGTCTGAAATCAGATGGGAAGATTTGTACAATGAAGGAAGAGAGTATCCCCATATATATGGTGAGTTGAATCTGGACTCTGTAATAAAGACTTTTGATTTCGAGCCGGATGAAAATGGGATATTTGTATTACCTAAAGAATTAGAAGAGATGGTATAAAAATAAAGGACCGTTACGCGTAATACCCGAAATAGAATGAAATGGAGGCAATGCTGTTGAAAGATCCGTTGGTTTTAACTAATCCGAGTATTGAACTGAAAGACGCCTATTTGAGTTTTTATCAGGAATGGAAACAAAGTGGAGAAGGTATGGTTCCATGGGTGATTCAGAAAGACCCCGAAAACTTTGAAGACATGATTACCTGGCTTAATCATAACAAACAAGGAAAGAATACCAATGGTTTTGTTGCCAATTCAACTTATTGGCTAGTAGCCAATGATATTGTTGTAGGCGCAGTAAATATTAGACACGAATTGACAGATAAACTATTTCACAGTGGTGGACATATTGGCTATGGAATCAGACCGTCGGAAAGACGGAAAGGATACGCTGCAGAGCTTTTAAAACTGGCATTACTAGAATGTAAAAAGCTTGGAATATCGAAGGTGCTTTTAGTATGTGATGAAATTAATGAAGCATCTAAAAAGACCATCGTTAAGAACGGTGGATTAAGGGATAAAGATTTTATAGAAGAAGATGGAAACGTATTAAATAGATTTTGGATAGAGACTTGAAAGCTCTTCAAAGAATAGACCAATAAGCGCTGCATGACTTGGGAAATAATTTCTGAAGGAGGTGTAACCGAGCAAATTTCCACACATCCAGATTGGAGGAGGAAAGTTACAGGTGGAACTAGAATTGAACCTAATACCACTTAAGATTCCAGCAGGCTATGCCATAACGTATAACAAGTTCTATGATGTAGAACCTGTTCTAGTATGGATAGTGACTACTTTATTGAAAATTGGGGGTTCTTCACAGAAGACTTATTACAGATTACGAAATTAAAAATAAAAAAAGGGAAGTGGTACATCCCTGAAAAAGAAGAGGTTATGCTACTGGATCTAGGATGGTACCCCGATTCAGATATGAATGGTCAATATTGTTTGCAGCTTGTTGATGGGAACTGGAATGAGATTAAAAGTATTTGTTCCAAAGATCGATTTCTTATAAAAGAGACACTCGAAGAATGGATGGAAGAACAACAACGAATGTAATCAATACCTGATTAAGGATCGTTCAAGGTATTAAAATCGTTATCGTTTATAACTAAAATTTTCGAGGTGAGCAGTTTGAAATATTTTTATGGAGTGTTATCCATTTTAGGAATAGCGTTACCTTACATGGAGTTTATTCCTTGGATTGGCGAGAATGGGTTTAACCTGACGTTGTTATGGAATGAAGCAAGCCAGAATCGAATTAGTGCTTTTGCCTGGTTGGATGTACTCGTTTCGGCCGTTGTTTTAATTGGATTTATTATATATGAAGGAAAGCGAGTTGGCATAAAGTATAAGTGGATACCGATCCTTGGGACATTAACTGTGGGTGTTTCTTTGGGATTGCCATTATTTTTATTACTGCGTGAAATTCATATGGATAAAATGAAAGATAGAAACCTAAAAGATCTGGAATATTTTTGAGTAATGGTGTATTGCTTGAAGTAGTAAAACAAGAAAGTCCAAGCTATCTTAATAATCCTGAGTCTTCTATCGAAAACTTAGTGGATTTGCTAATTGAATACTTTGTCGGAAGATATGAGTCATATATGTCTAATTACAATATATTAGGTGTAGGAGTTTCATTTCCTGGTCCAGTAAATAGTGTAGGCGCGGTTTCTTCAGCACCTACACTTTGGGGCGGAATAAATACTAGGCACATTCCTTTAGCTGAAATATTAAAGAAAAAGTTAGATATAGAAGACATTTACGTGGTAAATGATATGACAGCAGCGGGCTATCGATATTTTGATACTTGATCTGAATTTAGTCACATCTTTCGGAATCAAAAACAGACCTGGAGATAAAGAACAATTAAACGTTCCTATGTTTTCCGTCTATATTGATCAAAGCAGAACCATATTAATTTGTGATTCAATAAATTCCAGGGTCATTGAAATTGATTTAGAAGGCAATATAGTGTGGCAATACGGTAATGCTGGAGAACTTGGATCAATTGACGGTTTGTTGTGGAAGCCGACATGTGCAAGACGTTTGGCTGATGGCAGTACAGTTATCGCAGATTCAAAGAATCAAAGAATTATCACCGTAGACTTCTCAGGCAAAATAGTAAATGAAATAGGGCACTCACCTGTTGAAAAACACCTCCTTACTTATCCAAGAAGTATTCAGGAAGTTAATAATTATTGGATTATTGCAAACACTCACAAAAATAACTTTTGCTTCTACAACAAACAATCTGGTATTTCAAACTTCTGTTCATCACTTGCAGGTTCTTTTAACGATTATAATCATGATGACCAGCTTAACAGTTTGGGTGATCCCCACCATATTGAAGTTGAACGTAAGACTGGTAACCTACTTATCACCTTGACAAGCAATAACGAGATTGTTGAACTTAACCAAAACGGGGAACTGTTACGAATCTGGGCAGATCTAGACGACCCTCATTCTGCTAAGTACTTTTCAAAAGGAATAGTGATAGCCAATTCTGGTAAAAGCCAAATTATTTTGATAACAGTTGATCAAAGACGCGAAGAGATAAATGGTTTTTATTCATTTGAAGATAAAAAATGGGACACGTTTAATAGACCTAGGTTTATGATGCCTTATTTGAAAGGTTTTTTAGTTATGGATACAGCCAACCAAAGGATGGTATATATCTTAAAAGATGGTGAGTGGTATGGTAAAGTAGTAAAAATTATATATCCCGATAAGCTTCCCCTTAAGAAGCTCTGCGCTGCTCGTTGGATTGAAATCGCTAACAACGGCGATCTACTTATTACGGATACAGAAAATAATCGAGTTATTCAAGGGACTCTAATCTTATAAGGTGGTGTGAGCGATTATTATTTCTTTTTCTGGGATTGATGGTGCAGGAAAAACAACGTATGCTCAAAAAATAGCAGCAGCTCTTTATGTTAGAGGATATAACTCTGAATACTGTAAGCCGGATTATGTTGTTAATGAGATAATAAAAAAATATTGTGAAAATGAATTTGGTGATCCGTTCTCATATATTCCAAACATCAATGGTAATATGTATATTTACGGTATTTTAATTGATTGGTTGGATACATTTAATAAAAAACTTCAAAATCATTCTAATAAGATACTTGTGTTGGATAGATATGTTTATGATATCCTTGCTCAAGGTCTGCATTATAATGCCAATATTGAACCTATGATAAATTTGATTTCCCATTTTTTTCACCCTACCATAAGTTATTTTATTGATATCGAGCCCATAGAAGCTTATCAAAGGTTAACAGAAAGACTCTCACCCCCAATTCATCATTTAGAAAGTTTGGATAATCTAGAAATTTTAAATAAGTGCTATTCAGAGGTTTTCTCAAGAATTAATTGGAATAGAACTCATATTTCAGCCGGCATGCCTGTTGAAGAAATCTTGAGTCTACTTATATCAGAATATAATGACATGTTGTCAAATTACGAAAGGTAGGAGAAGACCATGAGTTCAGGTATTGAATGGCTTGATTGGGTTAAGAGGATTCAAGCCATCGCGCAAACAGGTTTGACATATTCAAAAGATGTATATGATCTTGAACGATATGAAGAATTAAGAGCCCTTAGTATTGAGATTCTTGAGAATTATACTAATGTAGGAATGGATAAGATTAAACTGCACTTTGGAAGTGAAACGGGGTATGCTACTCCTAAGGTAGATATACGTGGTGTTGTTTTTCAAGAAGGTAAAATACTCTTGGTAAGAGAAAAGGCTGATAATGCATGGGCGTTACCAGGTGGTTGGGCTGACATTGGCTATTCTCCTTCCGAAGTAGTAGTTAAAGAAATAGAGGAAGAATCAGGGTTCATTACTACATCGAAACGAATACTAGCTGTACTTGATAAAAAATTTCATGATCATCCACCAGAACAGTATCATGTATATAAAATTTTTATTCATTGTGAGATTGTTTCGGGCGATCCAAAAGGGGGGCTTGAAACTCTTGAGGTTGGTTTCTTTGATAGAAAAGAGATACCTACACTGTCACTTGAAAGAAATACTCCTAACCAGATCCAAACGATGTTTCAATTTCTAGATGACCCGCAGAAAGCAGTAATTGTTGATTGAGAAGTGTCTCTCTCAAGAGGTTAAAAAATCAAATTAGGGGGCTACATGAACGTAAAACCAGTGATTATCGAAAAATATAGTGAAGATTGGCCTTTAAGGTTTTCAGAATTAAAGAAAATATTGAAAGAACACCTAGGTGATCTGGCCTTATCTATTGAACATGTAGGTAGCACTTCTGTTCCAGGTCTTGCGGCGAAGCCAATTATTGATCTTGATATCGTCATAGATTCAATGGAATTACTTCCACAGGTAATTAAGAGCTTGAACCATCTGGGTTATATTCACGAAGGAAATTTAGGAGTTGAGAACAGAGAGGCATTTGCAAGAGCGGATGACAAGGTGCCTTATACCAGAGAAAGTAATCAAAAAGCAGAACATCGTCTTTATGTTTGTAGTAAAGAGAGCGATGTTTTGTTCAATCATATTACTTTTAGAGACATCTTACGAAAACAACCTGAACTTAGTGAAGCTTATGCAATTCTAAAGAAAGAGCTCGCCGAAAAATATAAACATCATCGTGAAGACTATACCAGAGGGAAAACTGAATTTGTAATAAAGGTGATCAATGAATATAAGCAATAATACACGTTTTTAGTTGTAGTTTCTGGTGATCAAGATTTACAGGTGTACAGTTGGGAACTGATTATTCAAAAAGAGCTACAAGGGAATTTTTGAATGCGCTTCCAAATACTGCGAAGAATGGTACTTCGTCAATTACGATTTGAGAATGCAGCCGAGCAGTCGTGTTTGCTGTTTTAAGTAAGGATCATAGGGCAATTGAAAGAATATGAGGAATAGGTTTCTGAGGAGGATCAAGTCATGGACAACCCTGTACTATTAGATAATATGTTCAAGCCACTCATCTCACATAC
This sequence comes from Paenibacillus sp. TC-CSREp1, assembly GCF_050171015.1. Lineage (NCBI taxonomy): Bacteria > Bacillati > Bacillota > Bacilli > Caryophanales > Paenibacillaceae > Paenibacillus > Paenibacillus sp. TC-CSREp1. The sequence continues at coordinate 75,436 of NZ_JBNOKM010000003.1, forward strand.
TCAGGAAGCTGTGAAGAACTATGGTGCCTCGGCGGCTTCTGTGATCGTCATTCAAGACAATCAAATCACCACGGAGTGGTACTCGGGAAAACATCATTTTAAAAGCGGTGCTCTTCAAGTTAACGCGGATTCCATGTTTAATCTATATTCCGTAAGAAAGACCTATGTTGGGCTGGCCACAGCCATTGCCGTTATAAAGAGCAGAGTGTCTATAGATACGAAGGTTGCAGATATTATCACCGATATGCCTGAAAGTGATTTGAACGGCATAACGATCAGGGATTTAGCTGCGAAAACAAGTGTTAAATATTTTGGTGCAGCTCGAATGGAACGAGAAGAAGTTGCTTCTAGGTTAATCAAAGAAATGACAGGTAGCACCATTGCAAAGCTTATAACCGAGTGTGTGTTTAAACCTTTGGAGTTATCCAATACGCAATGGGTTTCAGCACCTCATTCAAGATTGGTTTGTGATTTTCAAGCTGCAGACGGCTATGCTTCTATCCGAATTGAATCAGATGAAGGCCATGAGCGGAACTTGTACGCAAGCGCAAGAGATCTGGCATATTGGGGCAATCTTCATTTACATCAGGGCCTAAATCATAACAAACGAATCGTACCCCTTGAGGTCTTCCAACTTGTAGAGCAGCTAAGAGAGGATACAGCAGATCGAAACCGGATTTTTGGCTGGTATTATCAAAAGAACGGATATTACGCTACCGGGGCTGCCGGATGCCATTGTGTAATTGTACCTGAACTGAATGCTGTAGCGGTGCGAATGTTAAACAAATATACCCATAACTATGCGGAAGATCAGGTATCCTTTAATGAAACATTTTATAAGTGCCTTCAATCCTGATATACATAAAGAGATACAGTAAATCAAGAAATAAAACGATATTGTGAAGGAAGGTGGGATGGCGTGACGGGAGCTCGTTTGGTTCATGCAGATGAATTAGAAGATTTGTTATTGCTGTACACGTTTCTTCAGCCGAATGATCCTGTACTGGACAGGAATCCAGGTTTGGCAGATCTTTGGGCTGAGATGCTGCAGGATAAAAACATGAATATTGTTGTTGTAGAGCATGAAGGCATACTTGTTGCTTCTTGCGTCGTTGTCATCATTAGAAACCTTACTAGAAATGCAAGACCTTACGGATTGATTGAAAATGTTGTAACACATAGGGATTACAGGAGGCGGGGGTTTGGTCGACTGGCTTTAGAAAAGGCCAAGATGATCAGCCGGGAAGCCAATTGTTATAAATTAATGTTAATGACGGGTTCTCAGCGGGCAGAAGTGCATCGTTTCTATGAGCGAGCAGGGTTTACAAAGGGCAAAAAGACGGGATTTGTATTAACGATGTGAGAGATGCTTGAGACGAATTAAATAATGTTGTTTGAATCAAAACAGAGGAGTGACCACGGATGGACATTAAAAGTCAAAATGGTGATTTTCTTGGTAAAATTCAAATGCAATCGCTGGAGAGTGATCATGCTGTAGACCAGATCATACGTACGTTAAGACCTGGTGACGGGAAGGCCATTTACATTGCGGATGCTGAGGCAAACAACCAGTTTACACAGCAAACGAATTATGCGGCTGTTGAATGGCAGTACAGTTTAAATGAATTGAAGGAAGCGATGACGCATTGGCAGCCTAAGTTTCCAAGCCATGCTGAGGCTGATCACATTCAGGTTTATTACGGGTTCGATAATCTGACCACGGATGAAATTGAAGCCATGTCAGAGGAAAGCAGAATGACAGGTCAGAAGGTGGTGGTCCGGGACCTGAAACCAAATAACACACTTGTGGGTGTCCGGTTAACCTATAAAGGAGAGGGTACGTGCACACTCCATATTTTCGGCACAACCAAGAGTCGGATTCAACTTTCCGAACATGAGCTGTCTCAGGTGAAAAACCTTCTTGTGCGGGGGGCGGAAGCATTTTATTTTTCGAATCATGGAGCAGATCGCTTAATCTGGATTGAAGCAGGAAGTAGCGGTAAGGCGCTGCAGTATGAACTTATAGGCGAGCAGATGTCCGAGGCTGCTTTGATACACATTGCAGAAACGATGAAAGAAAAGAAAGATTTGACTGATCATACGATGAAGAAAACAGCCGTAGTGAGTTTGTATTTTTTGAGCGAGGCAGAGGGCGGACAGAGGGCTGTAATCAAGGAGGATTTCTCTGCACCTGTTGTGTTTGATGTGGATCAGGATTTACAGTTTGGGCTTTGGAGTGCGGTCGTGAAGTTACATAGTCAGCCTGATGAGAACAGGAAAGTCAGAGCTGATTTACATTATTTATTTCATAACTCAGCAGAAGTGCCGACCCATTTGTTAGCACCGGGAAACACGTTTTCTCTAAGAACGAACAAGGTTATTGCTAGAGGAGAGATAGAATTCATCAAAGATAGGTAGAAGAGGGGAAAACAGTGAGGTAAGAAAAACAAGAACTTGATACATTCGGACAAGTCGTCATGAGTGATGAAAGGGATCGAAGCTTCAAAAGGAACATTGACGATATCATATTCAGATGATACGATAATCCACAAAAAGCCCAAGAACGTTAAAGGTTTAATATTGAAAAACACATCACATAGATGGAAGGGAGGTGAGCCGCTATGGCACTTTCCAAACGCAGATTGCAGTTCCTGGAACAACTGGTTGACATGTATCAGCAGAGCCGTTTGCCCGTTCATTATGAAGCGTTAGCCAAGGTTCTCGGGGTGAGTAAATGGACGGCATATGATATGCTGAAGGCTATTGAAAAAGCAGGCTTTGTCACCCGTAGCTATGAGACGAATCCAAATGTGACGGGACGTTCGCAGGTGGTTTTTACACCCACGGAGAAAGCAGCGGCGCTGCTAGGGAAAGAGGCAAAGCTGGATCAGGACGGTGAACCAGAGAAGACACAGGTTAGTCTTCAATTTATTCGTGATATGCTGAGCGGGTTCAAGGACGCAAGTGCGCAAGAGCTGATAACCAAACTTCTAATTGAGATTCCTGAAACGGGCTCTAATTTCGAAATCTGCGGATACATCTCCGGCATATTAATAATATATACCAGACAATTGAATCGTCGCATGAATGCGCTAATCCGCAAATTGGTACAGGAGACTGATGGGGATCAGCCCCGGCTGCTTATATTCATTGGCACAGTGGTAGGCACAATTGTACAAATGATGAGCAAAGATGTTGGACAGGACTTAATGGTATTGGTCGGGTCATATGCGAATCGAATCCAAGCGTTAAGTCAGGCGGAGCATACGGTGCTTGCCGACTTTATTCTCGAAGCACTTGCGTAGAAGCTTCTGTGCTTAGTTTTTGGGTCTTTTGGGTGGATGGAGAAATAATGGAGAGGCGGTGTGTAGATGAAGAAGTTAGGTTTGGTTCTGGGCGGTGGGGCTGTAAGAGGGCTTGCCCATATTGGTATCTTGAAGTCTTTGGAAAAAAATCACGTTGCGGTGGATTGCATCATTGGCACAAGTATGGGCGGCGTTGTAGGTGGTTTGTATGCCGCGGGTGTGCCTGTCCATGAGATTGAGAATACACTTATTCATACACCCAAGCTTCGTTTTCTCGATCGTGGGAATTGGCTAAAGGGCATTCTGGCTGGCAACGGGATTGCACAGGTCGTGAGCGGTTTACTTGCTGAGCATGAATTGCAAGACATATGCATTGAGCAGCTACCGATTTCGTTCAAAACGATTGCTGTGGATTTGATGGAAGGCACACAAGTTACGATAGATCAGGGCGATCTGGTGACTGCGCTTCGTGCAACGTCGGCTTTTCCGGGTGTTTTCGCTCCTTTGATGTGGAATGGACGAATGCTGGTGGATGGCGGAGTTCTGAACAACTTGCCGGTAGCCAATATGAAAGAGGAAAACGTAAATTGTATACTGGCCGTAGATGTATCCAGAGAGCATGAAAAGAAGCCACCGCGTAACATGGTTGAAGTGGTCTATCGCTCCTACAGCCTGATGACTGCCGAACGAAAGCATAGCAGCCTAAGCTTGGCTGATATGGTGGTCAGACCCGATGTAGGTCCGTACGCTGCCTTTGATGTAAGCAAATCCCTTGAATGTATTGCGGCTGGGGAAGAGGCGATGGATGCGATGATGCCTGAGCTCCAACATAGACTAATGTCCGAAGAAATGAGTCTGATTTAGGAAAAATCAAGGCCTTGTCATAACCCAAACTTATTTTTGGAATGTTTTCCTTTGGAATTGATTGGGAAGGGACCCATAATAGTATAGTCAACTGTGTAATGAGGTGAAATAATGGGTGTGCAGAAAAAATATAAACGCAAGATTATTCGTGCAAATCGACTGTTTTATTGGTATGTAAAGCAGGATTTCGATGACGAAGGCGTGATGAAATTACATATCGTTTCTGAGGATAAAAAGTTTATCGTTTCTTATGAGATAGGACAATGCAGTAGAGGCCCACAAGCGTCTCCGATTTTAGTTATCCTCGGTAAGGAATTTGAAGGGTGGACCGAAGATTATATCGGCCATAGAAGAGTATTAACACCATCATGGAATGATGAGATTGTCACGCCAGGGCTAATCGGGCAGATAATCGATTGGTGTCTCTCGAAAGACAAAAAGATCAGAAGTGTGAATTGGAAAGGTGAAATGATGACTTGAGAACGAAGTAGTTTAATGAATGGGAAGACAGATATTCGACCGTTTTGTAACATTTAAAAGTAAGCTATGGAGGGTGTTATGGACATTGTAACCAAGCAGTTGAAGCTGGAAGAGCTTAGTGAATTGAAATACGAGGTGCATATGGGAGATTCCCAAGCCGTTCATTACTGCAGCATCATGATCTTGAAATTTTTGGGGGAGTATGGTTTTGGTTCAGCAGGGAACTCAGATGCCAGATATATGTGTGCGATTGGAGAAGCGGTGGTGGAAGCCTGGGAACCTTCAGGTTTGATTCTTAATTTGAGTGAACTTGCATATGAGTGGGGAGATCGGATGGAAAATGTCTTTGATATTGGTCACGCGAAATACGGGGACATTCCTTTTCCAACAGCACTTATTGTCGGAGAACGCTCGGAAGAAGCGATAAGGACATTGATTTTAGGTATATACAGTGATCAGACCATTGATGACATTGACTGGGTGCACCGAGATTTGAGTAGCGCGTGGGCGTACATTGAACAGAAACTGGCTGCGTATGATCGGGATAAACGGTTGTAGAGCATAGTTTGAACAATTGAGATGAGAAAGAAGCCCCTACCTCGGGGCTGATCTGATTAAACGTATCTTTATGACAATGGAGATGAAATTAAGAATCTTCGCCTAAATTGTACTTTTTCATAACAGAGTCGCGAAAGGCTGCGTATTCTGAACATTGTTGTGCTGTGGCGGCTTCAGGCATGCTGCTCTGACGGATGCCCTCCAGGCTGAATTTTCCCAAGCTTCCATTGATTAACCCGTAGTCGCCATAAGTATTTCGCATCAAAAAAAGTACACTTGTATCCCCCTTCTGCATTTCCACATAGCCATCGGCTGTATATTTGACGTCCCCATCCAGGCTTACGGGTTCAATGATGGTCAGGTCCTGCTGATCTGCAGGAAAATCCTCCGGTTTCTTCAATATCTTCTCAATTCGAATAGGTGTATTTGTATGAAAGGATTGCATCGTGCCATCGTCGAATGCTGTAATGACATGCTCCCGAGCCCTGAAATCTTCTGTGGCATAACCAATAACGATCAATTCCGCAAAGGCATCGAGTTTATCTATTTCATGAAAGGTTAAAGCGTTGGCTGAAAGATGTACGACTTTATTTATTGGAGCGTCTGGCTTGGTTTGACCATTTATAAATAGGATTGCGCTTGTACCTATGGAGATAATAAATACAACGAGTAATGAGAATAGTAGACCTTTCTTTTGGAAAAGAGACATGGTTTAATCCTTTCACTTAGATTTACTTCTTTGTAATGGAAATGGTTTATTTTTACTATACACATATTTAAAAATGATTGTAAATTACTTATTGTACGAGCCAGGCACTTGAGGAGGGTCCTATGAAAACGATCGTATACATGGTTAGGCATGCAGAGTCACCCTACAATGAAGGAACGGAAAGAACAAGGGGCCTTACCTTGGCGGGGCAGATGAATGCAGTCAAAGTAACAGAGATTTTGAAAAATGAAGGCATACATACGATTATTTCAAGTCCTTATGCGCGAGCTGTTCTGACCTTGGAGGGGCTGGCGAAGGCGTTAGCAATGGATATCCAGACTGTAGAGGATCTGCGGGAGAGACATTTTTCAGATGAGCTTATTGCTGATGAGGATTTCGGTCCTGCGGAGAAGATGATGTTTGGTGACCCCGATTATGCTTTACCGGGAGGTGAGTCGAATCGGGTGTGCCAGAGTAGAGCAGTGAATGTATTGAAGCAGATTTTAGTTGACTATAGGGGGAAAAAAATAGCGATCGGCACACACGGACATGTAATGACGTTAATGATGAATTCTTTTGACTCAAGTTATGGGTTAGACTTTATGCATCAGACCCGGAAGCCGGATATCTACCAACTACATTTTGAGGAGGTGAAGTTAGAGAAAGTGACAAGGCTCTGGGAAAATAACACGATATAAAAAAAAGAGAACACTTGTTCTTTCGAGTGATTTCTGGTAAAATATAGATAAGTTTGAATATGGAGGCGTGTCTTTTGCAATCTTCGGAGCTTGTCCGTCAATTTATGAATTGTTTTAATCAACTGAATGTATACGATATTTCCCCTGTGTTTGAAACGAATATGCCAGGATTTCATCATCATCCGTCCCTCGGTATTGTGGAGAATCATCGTAACTTTTGCCATCACGGGTACTATGCACAGACGTTAATTATATCAGAGCACACGGGCTCACACGTAGATGCCCCGGTTCATTGTCATGGAGAGAAGGCAACGATTGATCAGCTTCCGATAGATTGTCTAATTGGTCCTTACAAGAAATACGATCTGGTAAACTATGCTCTTGAAGCAGGCAAACCTGTTGGAATAGATATACTCCGAGAGGTAGAGGAGCGGGATCACTTTTCTGTTCAGGCCGGGGATATTGTACTGATTGACTTTGGCTGGGATCAATACTATAAACCGGACGCGAGTGGCAAGGAAAGAGACTGGTGGGGGAAAAATGAACCAGGTTTAACCAGTGAAGTATGCCAGTACTTTTACGAATCGGGAATTAAAGCTATTGGAGCAGATACCCCAGGGGTAGATATTTGTATGGTGAATGGGGAAATTCTGAGCGCTCCAGGTCATTCTAAATATTTTTTACCCAACAAGATTTTGATTATGGAAGGCTTCAGCAGAATGAATCAGGCCCCGTCAACAGGCGTATTCATGGCACTACCTTTGAAAATTAAAAACGGATCTGGCTCACCGATTCGCCCGATATTGCTGGCTTATGAATGATCAAAGGAGAAGAGCGATGATTTCAATTCAACCTGTTGAATACGAACAAAAAACTATTTTATAAAATATGTTCTGGTAGGGAGAACAAACCAAATCATAAGGGGGATTTATATGGAACGAGGTCTTATTATATTCTTGAACGGAACGTCAAGCTCGGGAAAATCAAGCATCGCGGAGGAAATGAAAAAGCAGGCAGAAGTCCCATTACATCATCTGTCTGTAGATCAATTTTTCCTGAATTATGAGCAGTTTATCGACAATACATACCCGGATATGCAACCTACAAGAGAATTAGATGCAAATGAAATGACAGATATTCTTATTGACCCGATTGGCTCATTATACTATGCAACTATTAAATTGTTCTCGGAGATGGGCTTGAATGTCATCGTGGATACGGTCATCTCCAACGACAAGTTTTTCAATGATTTTTATGATGTGATTGCAGATTATCCGATTATGTTTGTAGGCGTGCGTTGCTCGAAAGAAGAACTCACCCGAAGAGAGCAGAGAAGGGGAAATCGCGCAGCTGGACTTGCTCTTTCTCAATTCGATTATGTCTATGCCTATGAAGAATATGATCTGGAAGTGAACACAGAAGAACTCAGCTCAGCTGCATGTGCCGAGAAAATACTGCAATACATGCAGTCCGATCAGAAATACTCGGCCTTTAAGAAAATAAATCGAAGAGACTGAAGGAGATGAAGGGTGATGGGTAAAGAGCTTTCAAGATCATTTGACATTGAAGTAGTAAATAGGGAATATAAGCTCGTAGGCCTGTGTGAGACGGGGAATTTTCCAGATGCATTCCCTGAGCTCGCGGTTGAGGTTCAACGTGCATTCTGGGATCGTAGAAAGAAAATTAAACATGGAAAAGATTACGAAGTATTATTTAGTCCATTCATGTGTAATGGCATTATAGCTACGTATTTTGGTTGTGTCGAGGTGACAGAGATTGCGGATGTTCCTGAAGGAATGTTGGCTTTTGTACTGCCAGAAACCACTTATGTCAAAGTCCTGTGTACGAATAAAACCATTGGAGAAGGCCACGATAAGCTTCATGAATGGATCAGGCAGAATGGATATGAACCTCAATTATACGGTTCGAGTCAGATCGAGATTTATTATATCGATGAAGAAGCAGATGAAGAGCCTGTCGAAATCCTCTTTCCAGTCAGCAAAGTTAACCCATAATATAGAATAAACGAGATGATAACAGTTCGGAAGGTATGGATTCCTTGGGGTAGGGAATCCATACCTTTCTTTTTTGAACAAGTTCATTGATGCACCAGATATGAAGGCTGCCGCTTTCATGTTAGCCAAGCGACTTGGCTACCTATGGGCGGCCCCGCGGGTGACTGCGATGACGTTTCATCCTCAACATGTGACTTGGGCGTAATCGCACCCATTGAATATTTTATTTATATATAGAATTGTTCTATAAGTAAACCCGTTGACGATATTCCTGTTGGAATGCTATTTTTATATAAATTAATTCCTAGTTAACATGTAAGAATTAATGGTTTAAAAATAACGGTAAACATAACGGGGGAGAAAAACATGAAAAAATGGTCTGTTCTAACACTTACAACTGCAATCGTATTAGCGCTGACAGGATGCAGCACCGGGGGAGACACAAAGACGGCATCGGGAGCTGACGGAGCGAAAGAACCAACCAAGATTATTGTAGGAACAGGCACACAATTTCCGAATGTCGCTTTTATTGACGAAAATAACAAGCTGACGGGATATGATGTAGAACTCGTCAGAGAAATTGATAAACGACTGGATGATTATGAGTTTGATCTGCAGACGATGGAGTTCACGAACTTGCTGCTCAGCCTTGAAACAAACAAGATTGACATGGTAGCGCATCAGATGGAGAAAAATCCGGAGCGCGAAGAGAAATATTTATTTAATAAAGAAGCGTATTCTCACTGGAAGAACAAAATAGCTGTTCTCAAAGATGACAATACGATTCATTCCATCGATGATCTGAAAGGCAAAAAAGTGTTAACGACCGCAACCAGTGCCCAGGCCATCTTGCTGGAAAACTACAACAAGGAACACAACAACGCACTTGATATTGTGTATTCAAGCGGTGTGGCGAACGATTCTATCGCACAGCTCAAGGCTGGACGGGTTGCAGCGTTTGTAGCGGCGGACTTTACACTTCCACTCGTAGATCCTAATGGCGATCTGAAGCTGGTGGGTCCACCACTTAGTGAATCGGACACCCTGTTTATGTTCCGCAAAGACGATCCGGACGAGCAAAAGCTCGCTGACCGCATCGATGAAGCGCTGAAGGAAATCAAGGCAGACGGTACGTTGAAGAAACTGAGTGAGCAGTGGCTTGGCTTTGACGCTACGCAATCAGAAAGCAAATAACACGTAGACGAAAGGCAGGTCGCAGCGATGGGTGCACCATTTGAATTCAGTTATGTCATTGACTACTTTGTAAAGCTCCTACCCACCATCAGTACTACGCTTCTAATTGTAGTTAGTGCAATGGTGTTTGGTCTAATCATCAGTTCCATCGCGGCACTGCCGCAGATGTACAATATTCCGGTGCTGAAACAGCTGTCTAAGCTGTATGTGTCCTTTTTTCGCGGTACACCGATCTTGATTCAGCTGTTTTTGTTCTATTACGGTGTTCCGGAAATTTTGGGTTTGTTCGGTATTAATGCCAACCGCGCACCTGCAATCTACTTTGTCATTCTGACTTACTCGCTCCATAGCGGAGCGTTTATGGTGGAGATGATTCGGGCTTCCGTCGCTTCCGTGGATCGGGGTCAGGTAGAAGCTGCTTATGCCATGGGCATGTCTGGCCCGCAAGCGTTCTTTCGAATTGTATTGCCGCAGGCCTATGTGACGGCATTGCCTATATTCGCCAACATGGTCATTGGCAGTCTGAAGGATACATCCCTTGCCTTCAGTGTTGGTGTCATGGAGATGACGGGCAAATCGTCTACACTGGCAACGATCTCTCGTCATTTTATTGAAGCGTATATCTCGCTGGCACTCATTTATTTTGTTTTGAGTTTTGTGCTTGAGCGGGTGTTCGGTGTGCTTGAGCGGAGAGTGCAAAAGAGGGGGTTTGCTCCGATATGAGCTTTGATCTTTCCTTTGTATGGACCGCCTTTGTGCAGCTTCTCGGTGTCATCCCGATCACACTGGCCATCACGGTAGTCTCGGTAGTCCTCGGTTTTATCATCGGCACAGCGGTTGCACTTCTCCGCCAGTTTCGTGTTCCTGTACTAAGCCAACTGGCGACTGCCTATGTTACGTTTATTCGCGGTACACCCATGATTACACATCTGCTTCTGATCTATTTCGGTCTGCCGATGATTATTGACAGCGTGTCTTCATCACTCGGGCTTGGGTTCAACTCCTCGTCCATTCCATTGATCGGCTTTGCTTACCTGTCATTCTCGATTACCGCGGGTGCGTATGCGTCAGAGATAGTCAGATCCGGCTTGCTCTCGGTGGATCGCGGGCAGATTGAAGCCGCGTATTCTCTGGGCATGACAGGGACGAAGGCACTGCGCAGAATTGTGTTGCCACAAGCCTTTGCAGCCAGTCTACCCAACATCTCAAACATGCTGATTGGCATGTTGCATGGCTCTACACTGGCATTTGCGGTATCGGTGGTGGAGATTAACGCCAAGGCGCAAATTGTCGCATCAACCAATTGGAAATTTTTTGAGGCTTACGTGGCGGCAGCCCTTATTTTCTGGGGTCTGACCATCATGATTGAAAGACTGACCGCAGTGGCAGAGAAGCGGTTCAGGTCGTACAGCCGGGGAGGCGTGTCATGATTGAACTAAAGCAAATACACAAAAGCTTCGGAGACAATAAGGTGCTGTCAGGAATTAATCTGAATGTAGCGCGCGGAGAGGTCGTTGCGATTCTGGGACCCAGTGGATCAGGAAAAACAACGCTGCTACGCTGCATGAACTATTTGGAAAAACCAGATTCCGGGCATATCACACTGGGTGATTTTACCTTGGATTACGGGAAGCACACCAAAAAAGACATCCATGCCTTACGCCAAAAATCAGCGATGGTCTTCCAGCAATATAATCTGTTCCGCCATAAAACAGCGCTGCAAAATGTGATGGAAGGACTTGTGGCTGTCCGTAAAGTGCCAAAAGATGAAGCGAGAACGCGAAGTGTTGCCTTGCTTGAAAAAGTAGGTCTCGGAAACAAGCTCGATTCATACCCTAGTCAGCTTTCAGGTGGACAGCAACAACGCGTCGGGATTGCACGGGCGCTGGCGATGAATCCGGAGGTTATTCTGTTTGACGAACCGACCTCCGCGCTGGACCCGGAACTTGTAGGTGAGGTGCTGGCGGTTATTCGCCAGATTGCGGAGGAAGGCATAACGATGATCATCGTGACTCACGAGATGGGCTTTGCACAGGAAGTGGCGAACCACGTTGTATTTATGGATGGCGGGGTCATTGTCGAAGAGGGAGAGCCAAAGCAGTTGTTCCGCTATCCGAAGGAAGAACGGACGAAGCAGTTTCTCAAACGCATTACACCGGATAGTGCGTATTCCATATAAGAAAACGGGATAAGAAACATCAAAAGGAATATCTAAGGGGGAAGAAAAATGTCATTTACATTAGGGATTTTGGATCAAAGCATTGTATTTCCGGGCCAGTCGGCTGCGGAGGCGTTGAAAAATACCGTAGAAGTGGCGAAGCTTGCAGAATCACTTGGATATGACCGATTTTGGGTAGCAGAACATCATGACTCGGAAGGTGTTGCCGGATCCTCGCCAGAAGTGCTCGTTTCGTATCTGCTCGCACAGACTCAAAAAATCCGTATCGGCTCCGGTGGTGTCATGCTCCAGCATTATAGCCCATATAAGGTGGCGGAAAACTTCAATGTACTTGCGACATTGGCTCCGGGGCGGGTTGAAATAGGGATCGGGCGTGCTCCAGGCGGCTTGCCTCGTTCCACGAAGGCGTTGCAAAAGGGAATTGCAGAACCGGAAACGCTGGATGACAAACTGGTAGAACTGAGAAACTTCCTGAACGCTCCGGCAGGAGAAACCCATGCGCAACCAGGACTGACAGCTCATCCGTTACCGGGCCAGCCTGCACGTATTTACATGCTCGGCACGAGTGTTTCCAGTGCGGAACTTGCAGCAAAGCAGGGGCTTCCTTATGCGTTCGCGCTGTTTATCAACAGTGATCCCGAGACGGCACGCGCTGCGCTGGATACGTACCGTACGCAGTTTAACACGGAACATGGCGGAGAGCCTGAAGCTATTCTGGCTTTGTCGGTCATTGCAGCAGATACGGAGGAAGAGGCTAATGCGCTGGCGGGACAGCACAAAACGGTGCGTGCAACGCTGGAGAGTGGCAAAACCGTGAATGTGCAAACGTTGGAGCAGGCGGCGGAATTTGCAAGGCAAGCGGGAGAAACATATACGGCGGTTGAGCGCGAAGCGGACATTACACGTGGCACCAAGGAAACCGTGCGGAAGCGACTGCTTGAGCTGTCGAAGGAATACGGCGTAAACAGCTTTGTGTTTACAACCATTATTCCCGATTTTGAACAACGGAGACGTTCATTCCAATTGCTGAAAGAAGCATTTACGGGGGAACTGGTGTAAGCACAGCAATTCCTGTCATCCGTATTTAAGTTAAACTTATATAGATCGGAGAGCGGTAATTATGGGGAAAACAACAGTGAAGACAGAATCGATTATATCGGCATATGTACACGCTTATGAAGAGATTGAACAGGAGATTGCGGGGCTGACCGAGCAGCAGTTGAAGTGGAAGTCTTCTCCATCCTCCTGGAGTGTTACCGAAGTGCTGGCACATCTGGTGGATCATAGCATCGTCGTTTCCTTTCGCATCCGGGAAATATTAGCGGGATCACAGGCGACGCTGCCTGGTTTTAATCAGGAAGCGTGGATTGTCGGACAAAAAGCAAATGAGGAGCAGATTTCTCAGCTGATTACGATTGCCAATGGTCTGGTTCAGTACAACTCAGGATTACTGGAGCGGCTGAGTGATGAAGAATGGGAGAAAACTGGAGTTAACTTCAAAGGAGAGACGGTATCTCTAGCTGTGATCATTCCGGGTTTTGTCGCTCATGTGCAGAACCATCTCAACCAGATTCGCAGAATCAAGCAAGCAGCAGCTGAAAAGCAGGTGCAGTAATGGCAAACACAGAGGCGCAATCAGTGGACAGCCAACACCCGAATTCGGGTACGGGCAGCCGAGAACTGATTATCAGGGAAGCGGCTGCCAATGAAGGTCATTTGCTGGAGGCCGTCCTGTATGAAGCATACAGTCAATATGAACAGGAGCTTCCTCAGGATGCCTGGTTTGCCTATAAAGCGGGCATTGCAGAAGCGATCCGGAAATCATCAACGATTGCCAAGCTTGTCGCAGAGCTGGATGGAGAAATCGTCGGCAGCGTATTTGTGTATGACTCATCCGAGACGGCATACGGCAATGCAGCGCTAGGCATCCATTCCCCGATTATTCGTCTGCTGGGCGTAACTGGCAAGGCTCGCGGAAGAGGTGTGGCAACAGAGCTTATTCGGGCCAGTGTCAAACTGGCGAGGGAACGAGGTGCGGACACGTTGTACCTTCACACCTCGGACATGATGGGGTCGGCGATTCGTCTTTATGAACGTCTGGGGTTTGAACGAGCGTTGGATAAGGAGTTTATGACAGGGGGAAACACGCTGGTCAAAAGCTATCGCTTGCAGCTTGCCGACACCTCATTGCTTCAATAACGGATCGATGCGGGAGGTTGACTGTGAGCAAAGCGAAACAGCTTGAGCTAGGCAGCATTATTTTGGGTGTAGGCGGCACAATGTCCAGTTGGCGTCATCCCAGTGTGCCGATGGATGCCAGCGGAAATATGATGAGGTTGTGCAAATCCGTGAACTTATGATGAACGGACCGATCCCGAACCGAATAGAAACAGCCAAAGCGTATTAGTATCGCCTCGGCTGTTTTTTTGATTTTATTTTAACCGATTTACATTATAATGAAATTTTATTAGGTGTTATATAGGTTGAACTAAAGATTTTACTGAAGGAGGAGCCATGAATACAGAAGAGCATATTCAACAAATGTTACATACAATTATTGAAAATACACAAGCCATCATTAACGATCAAGGAAAGCGGTCCTTTGGCTCTCTGGAATATTTCCTGGGACATATTTTAGAGTATCGAGATGAGAAGCAATACCTGACAGAGGAGTGGCATATCCGTACACCGCGCTGGCTGGGGGAGTATGGCAATACGCCGGAGGAAGAAGAACTTCTTGCAGACATTTACCGTCTGCATGCTTACATTGCTGAAAAATTAAAAGGTGGATAGTGAATGGGGAAAATATGAATCATCATGTCGCATTAGTCCGACTAAAATGTCGCAAAAGTACATGGTAACACGATACACAGATCGTTTATACTCTCTTTATGTTTCGATAATGAAAATCATTATCACTAGTATACATAAGGGGGATTTACAAATGAAACAAGGAACAAAGGGGCAAATGGCCGGAAGCAAAGGTTATACTGCTCACAAATCACGATTACTGATGGGCTTGATGCTGGCCCTGATTCTAGTCCTGACGGCGTGCGGTGCCGGAACAGGTACAGATAGCGGTAAACAATCTGCGGCAACACCTTCGGATACACCTGCGAGTACAGAGACGAAGACCGACGGTGCTTTTCCAGTAACGATCAAGGGCATGAAGGGTGACATCACTCTAAACGAAAAACCGAAAAGAATTGCAGTTCTCGATGTTAAGTTTTTGGATCAAATGTTAGCGGTTGGCGAAAAGCCAGCGGGTAGTGTTATCGCTGGAGGGAACACCGATTTTCCAGAATACTTGGGAGACCAGCCAAATGGCGTAGAAGTTCTGGGTACACGGGACGAGCCTAACCTGGAAGCCATTGTAGCACTCGACCCGGATCTGATTATTATGACCGACTTCCAGGAGAAGCAGTATGAGAGTGTAAGCAAAATTGCACCTACCCTGGTACTGGATTTCTACGAAGACTGGCGCGATACGTTAGCCACTGTAGCTAAGATTACAGATAAGCAGGACGAAGCAGAGAAAGTGCGCACAGCGTATGAAGAGAAAGTGGCAGGAATGAAAACGAAACTGGCTGAGAAGCTGGGTGATGAGACGGTAGCATTGATTCGTCCGCGTAAAGAAGGTATCCGTGTTCATGGTATCGAGCACCGTACAGGCGGCATTCTGTATAATGATCTGGGCTTGAAAATGCCTGAACTCGTTGCGGGAATCAAGGATGACACTTCCGTAGAAATCTCGATGGAGAAGGTGCCTGAGATTGGGGCAGATCGTTATTTTGTCCTGTCGGATGAGCTGTTTGCCGCAGAAGCAGAGGCGATGGTGAACAATCCGGTATGGAAGTCTCTTGATGCTGTGAAAAATAACCGCACGTATGACGTAAACTCCACACTATGGATTGCGTACTACGGACCGCTTGCGATTAATCTGATTGTCGATCAGGCATCGGAAGCTCTGCTCGGATCGAATTAATATGAGCCGATATCTCTCGACAGACGTATGGAAAGAGACGGTAGAGGATCATTCGATTTTGCTTGGCGAGCCGCCTGAACATAGTGTCCGTAGCATCTCTCTGAGTGAGCTGCATGACGAAGAGGCGTGCCGAGAGTATATCCGCTGGTTTCAACATTATATCGATGCACCAGACATGAAGGTTGCCGCTTCCATGTTAGCCAAGCGACTTGGATATCTATGGACGGCTCCGCTGGTGACCGCGATGACGTTTCATCATCAGCATGTGACGTTTGAGCTGGAGAACACCTTTCTCTATCATCCGAAGCTCGAAAAACATGAGGGCGGTACACGCTTTCCTTTTCTAGCGGTGAACGAGCTTAAGGCTGAAGAACTGACGGGAGAACGGGCTGTGTGGAGGGAAAAGGCGGTCCAGGAGATGTTTGCGGTGCAGCTGACACCTCTGTTAAAGACACTTGCTGCGATTGCGCCTCTTTCGATGAGCATTCTCTGGGAGAATATCATGGTACGGATCGGGCGACTATTCGCTCCTGACGAAGGCGAGACGGAGCAAGAACGAGAGCTAATTCAGGCAGACTTTGCCTATCTCACGCAAGTGGCTTCTGGGCAAGTGTTTGGCGAGAGAAAGAATCCGTTAACCCGCTTCACCGATTGTAAGGACAATGTACATGTTGCCAAAAGCGAGCGCATCACCTGCTGTTTCTACTACCAGATGTCAGGGGAATACTGTCTCAAATGTCCGAAAATTGACAATGAGAAAGAATCTCAACTACAATGACAACAGCAACATTCTATTTTTGCTAAGGTAACTATAGAAGTTGAACGAATTATTTTCACAGGAACGGAGAGGACAGAAAAAACCTGAAAAAGCGAAGCGTTCGCCTTTATCACCAGATTTTCACCTTTAAGAAAAGGGAATCAAAAAAATCTGGGGATAACAGCGATTGGAGGGTTATTCTGTCATCGGAGTGCACGTGTAAACATCGTTTGTTCAGCTTATATAGTAGAGACATTTGCCTTAGCAAATAATGCGATTGTCAGGAGATGAGAGAAATGCCGCTGCAGGAACAGACAAGTGGTTGGAGTGATACAGCAATCAAGATGCTGGACGGATATAGCGGTACTTTGCAGACAGGCAGCGTTTTACACGAAACAGATGTAACTTCTAATGTGCTGTTGCTGGCATACGGAGGAGAAGGGGAGCTTGCAATGGATGGCGAGGGTTGCCACATTGGAGCTTCTTTTGCCTGTCATGCGGTGAAGGGATCATCCTACACGCTGACGGCCAGATCAGAGGACATTCATTATATAGTGATTAAGTACAAGGCTTCTTCCATGGAGGGAGCCTCTATTGTTATGCCTTCGTACCGAAAACACCCGCTGCGCAGAGCATTTGTGCTGAACTCGGCAGCCCACGCGGAATGGATCGAGAATGCGGAAAAAATCGTGGCCAAATGGCGCCGCGGTGAAGGACTGGAACGCTTCTATGCGAACGCGTTGCTCCAGGGCATGATTTACGAGCTGATCATGGCATATGAACGGGGGCAGGGGGGAGCGGAGTCTGATATGGTGGATGTGGTCGCTTCTTATATTGCGTCACACTATCGTCAGAACCTGGAGCTGAAAGAGCTGGCTGTCCTTGCGGGCTGTAGCGTAAGACAATTGCAGCGTCGTTTCAAACAAGAAAAGCAGCTTGGACCGATGGAGTATGTTATTCAACTGCGCATGGAAAGTGCTTCACGCATGCTGCGTCATACGGATGCTTCCATAGGAGAAATTGCCGACAAACTGGGCTATCGTGATATGTATTATTTCAGCAGAGCATTTAAAAAGTATTACGGCGTTCCACCGCTGCATTATCGGCATGCCGCCGCTTCGAGAACCGATGCAGACTATGCGAATGCTTTATTGCAAAACCGCACAGCTTCATCCTATGAATCAGCCCAAGGCCCGGTCATCTGTCATATGCAGGGGGAGTACACCGTCACCGAAACACCCCAGCGTATCGCTGTACTCGATGTGCAGTATGCCGATCATTTGCTTGCACTAGGCTTGTCTCCGGTGGGCAGTGTTGGACTGGGAAGCGCGGTATTAACGTTTCCTCAATCCCTCCGGGCAGGACTCCAGTACACCGAATTACTAGGTACATATGAATATCCCGATCTGCCTGCGGTGGAACGACTTGCGCCGGATCTGATTATCTGCACTGAGGTACATGAGCAGTATCTTGAACGGTTAAGTGGGATCGCTCCAGTGCTCATGTTTAAACGTAATGAAAACTGGCAGACCATCCTGAGTCTGTTCGGTGAACTGACAGGCAAACGAGCAGAAGCCAAGCAGATTATTGCGGACTATCTTCGTAGAACGGCTTTGCTGTCCGAAGAACTGGCTTCGGTATTGGCAGGCAAAAGTGTAGCCCTGATCCGTCCGCTGGACTCTCTCGTTCGCGTGCATTCAGCCGCTCATCGCACAGGAGCTGTACTGTACCGTGATTTGGGTTTGCCAGTTCCGTTATTTGTTGCAGACACCTCTGATACGGCCTATCATATCTCGGTTGAGAGATTACCAGCAGTGCAGGCAAGTCACTACTTTTTGCTGAGTAATGAGTTTATGCAGGATGGGATATCAGCAACAGAGGAGCGGGTTTTGGGGATGCTTGGTGGGGGAGAAGAGCAACGAGTGTATTCGGTGGATGCCGCGACCTGGATTGGGTGCTATGGGCCGGTGGGGATCAATGGGATTGTGGATCAGGTTGAGAAGGTTTTGTTGGGGTGAGGAGGAGTTAATTAAAAGAGACCGTTCCTTGTTAATGGAAGTATGGGCAAGCAGTACACCCAAGGGAACGTTCTCGTTATATATTCACATACTTTGAATTAACCCTACTTGAGATATAGATTTTCCAGTGAATAAACTTACTCAGATCAACGTAATGCATACATAAATTTAACTATAATATTAAAACTTGTAATGAAGGTGTGATTAATCAATTTTTTTGGATTTGGTATAATTTGTTTCAGGTGAGATGAAAGGAGAACAATAAGTTGGAAAAAAGGTTCGGAATATTAGTATTGTTAAGCGTAGTTCTACTCTCAGCGTGTGGATTGGATAAACAGGAACCAGTTAATCAGAATGCTGAACCTACTAGTCAACAAGAAACTAGTCAATCAGGAGAGAATTCTAACGAAGTTTTAATTGAGGCAACAGAAGATGAGGAAGTAAAACTGTATGCAAACAAAGAAAAGAATCAGGTTATTGAAAGTGCAGCATTGGACGTTAATGGGGTAAAAAAGAATTTTGGTTGGACAGTTCCTAATACGGGTACAAAACCGCAGCTGTTTTATACGGACTTAACGGGTGATGGTGAGGAAGAGGCTGTAGTTATTATCCAAACAGGTAAAGGAACCGGTTTAGATAACTTTGAAATTCATGTTATTAATGCTTCTGATTTATCCGAAATCAAGGTACAAAGCTATGAAAATATCGTGTCTAATCATATAAAATCAAAAGTTGTTAAAAGTGATGATGGAATAGCTGTTTCAGTTATAACGCAAGGAAAAGAACTGAAGTTTGAAAATAAATCTGCTGTACCAGCACCAGATCAGAAGGAATTAGCTTTTGGTGGTGTAGTTATTTATACACTTGAGAATCAAACAATAAAGCTATCCATCCCTGGTTCTGTCGGAGAGTCACCAATATTTGTGTGTGACTTTAATGTTTTATATAAATATGACAACGCCAAAAATGAATTTATTGTTGATACAATTGAAGCAAAACCCATCAAATAGTAATAAGGAACGGGGCTGTCCCATAAGTTATAAAATGGCTAGGACCAGCCCCGTTCTACCAAACAATAAAAATGAAAAGCAGTGCTATACTTTGTCGCATAGTCGCCTCCAATAACTAAAACGTGAATAAGGCGGAGTAGGCCTTATTTACGCAGTGAAATGCTAAAAATTATTTGAAATCTAGATTTTTTTTACATATGTATTAGATACAAATATTTACATCTAATTTTTTTATAAGTTAATTTATAAAAATTAACAATTATATTACATTGAACTGATAATTCATAAAGTGATCACGAAAGTTCGGAGAGATTATCTCAATTCAGTTGAATGAGAATGTGGGTTACTGGAAGATTGCCCACAGCTTGTGCGAGGAGATTGGAAAATCTCAACACATCCATTCCGATGATCCTGTCCAAGTCATGCCTTCATATGGACGCATTATCCTCGCTCGTAGATCAGCCTTGCCTCAATGTCAGCTCGTTCGGATCTCTTAAACATTTCATGGACACCATGGCATCCACTAAGATGTTGCATACCCACAGAAGTTCGGCGGTAATCTGATTAACTTTGCGAATGACTTCTTGTGTAATATACTTAGTATATTAATATTATGATGTCAGGGTGGTCTTGTGGAATTGCATTTATACGAGCAGATATATGTCTATATTGTACAAGAGATCAAAGAAGGTCGATTAAAAGAAGGAGACCGAGTCTCTTCTGAAAAAGAGTTGGCTGAACAATTTGGCGTCAGTCGTATTACATCTAAAAAGGCTCTGGAGAAATTGGCCGATTCCGGGGTGATCAAACGAATACAAGGAAAAGGTTCATTTGTGGCCGATAGTATAATTGGAGGACAAGAACCGAAGCATTATTCAGAGGTAAAAACGACCTTGGTTCCTGAGGATGATAAGCGATTGATCGGTTTTATTATACCGAATTTTTCTGACGAGTTTGGCCTGCAGCTTCTTAGATCGATGGAAAAGCGGAGCGCTGAGCACAATTATCAACTCATTATCAAGCGAACATGCGGGGATCGGGATGAGGAAAAACGTGCGATCGACTTATTTATGGGTTTAGGCATCAAGGGATTAATCGTGACCCCCATTCATGGTCAACACTATAATTCGGAACTGCTTCGGCTTGTATTAGATCGGTTTCCAATTGTTTTGGCCGATAGATATCTTAAAGGAATTCCGGTTTGCTCGGTATACACAGACAATAAGAAAGCAGCCATGGATCTTACGCGACATCTGATTAACAAAGGACATAAAAAAATTGCCTTTTTATCTCCGCCGGAAGAAAACACTTCAACATTGGAGGAAAGGCTGCTCGGATATACGTTTGCCTTCACCCAGGAAGGGATGAATTTGAACAAAGATTATGTATTGACGAACCTGAAGGGCACCCTTCCTATGAACATAAATGGAACAGCGATTGAAAGTGATAAGGAAACAATAAAGCATTTTTTGAAACAACACCCTGATGTAAAGGCGTTTGTCGCGTCGGAATTTCTAATAGCTACCATGCTGGCTCAAGTCATCCACTCGATGGGGAAATCTCTGGAGGAATTCGAGATTGTTTGTTTCGACTCCCTGAATGATTACTTGGGTCAACCCATCTTCACTCATATTAAGCAGGATGAGAAGCGGATGGGTGAATTGGCGGTGGATATGCTAATCTCTCAGCTGCATGGAGCAGCAGTTCCCGAGCTGAACATTATTGAACATCGTATGGTCGTGAAAAATAACACATAGGGTGAATACAAACTCAGTGCAACTCAACAAAATCAAGGATATTTTTCAATGTGTCGAGAAGTCCTCAGGGGCTTTATCGGCACTTTTTTTTGATATCAGAAATATGAACTTCGAAGCTTGGACCTTCCGGACCTGATATCGCAGGAAAAACTTCTGCTAGATGTCGTCTGTCTTCTGTGAAGTATGGCGGTAGCCGTTTTTCTTATGGTAAAGCTTGTTTCACATCAGGGAATGGGATGGGAGACCGGAGATTAACGAACCTCGAAAAATCTATTCACATATCTAATTATAGTCATACGTCATACATATTCATGTCGTAATATTGCAATTGACATGATTTGTGATGTCATATTAATATACTTAGTATATCTAGTGTAACTAGTAGGATTCTTATAACCAATTCACTTCGTTCATCATTTTCTGATTTTAATAGTTCATATCACCAATGTTGTTAGCGCTTACATAAATAATGGATTGTTCAGAAAAGGAAGTGGATTCTATAGGAATTCAAGTTAAACGAATTCATTTAACTTAAGGGGGACTTTGAATGAGGAGATCCAAAAAAATCGCATTTCCAATTCTTGCTTACTTCCTGGCTATGTTACTACTTCTAACTGCTTGCTCAACGAAGGCAGGCTCCGGCGATCCGGCCGGAGAGGGGAATACAACGGTTACGATGTGGCATGGTCTTACCTCCATTGATTTAGATAATATGAATAAAGTCGTGAAGGCATTTGAGGAGAAAAACCCTAACATCAAAATGAAATTGGTTTATACGGAATCCAGCGAGGGATCCGATCAGAAGCTGCTGACTGCGGTCGCAGGCGGCAATCCGCCTGATGTTGCACTTTTCGACCGATTTAAGGTCGGTACGTGGGCTGCCCAAGGTTCGCTGACTGACTTATCCTCGATGGCAGCAGAATCCGGAATTCGTAAGGAAATGTATTATCCATTTGCTTGGGAGGAATCCAGTTATCAAGGAAAGCTTTATGCAATGCCGATGGATACGGACTCTCGCCTGCTATTTTACAATAAGGATCATTTCAAAGAAGTAGGGCTGGATCCCAACAAACCACCACAAACGATCGCCGAGCTTGAAGCGGCCGCCGATAAGTTAACCATCAAGGAAGGGAAACGTTTCAAACGGATTGGGTTCATCCCATGGTATTCACAAGGCTGGCTGTATACTTGGGGATGGGCGTTTGGAGGAGAATTCCAGGACGCTGCCACCGGCAAAATTACTGCAAATGATCCCAAAGTCGTTGAAGCGCTGCAATGGATGACCGACTTCGGCCAAAAATACAATGTCGAGGACATTGCCGGATTTACTAGCGCAGCTGGCACGGAGGAAATGGATCCCTTCATTTCCGGTCAAGTCAGCATGAAGATCAGTGGAAACTTTACGGTTAAGGGGATCGAAAAATTTAAGCCGGATCTAAATTACGGCGTTGCACCGATACCGACTCCAACGGGAGCGGATTTTACGACATGGTCAGGAGGCGGCTCCGCTATTATTCCTAAAGGGGCCAAGAACGTCGCTGCTGCTTGGAAATTCCTCGAATTCTTAGGGAAAGAAGAGGGGCAAACGTTATTAAACGCCGACTCTCAAATTTCCGTTATCGATTCGGTTAACGACAAATACGGTTACAAGGACGATCCGATCATGAAGGAATTTATTACTATTTTGCCTAATTCACACAACCGCCCTGTTATTCCTGAAGGACAGCTGTTGTGGAATGAGTTAGCTTCCGCTACGGAAAAGGCTACCCGCGGCAACGGTACTCCGAAAGAGAACCTGGATCGAGTAACAGAGACTGTTAATAAGGCTTTAGAAAAATACGACAAATAGGGTGCTCGGTAGGCAGGGAGCGAGCTTTCTCCTTGCCTATTCATGAATGACAATTGGAAGGAGAATGCACATGGCGAAACTAGCCGATTCCGTTCAAGTAAGCGCAATTCCATCGGCAAGGAAACGGGCACTTCACAGAACTAACGTGATTGGGTGGCTGTTTGCTTCCCCTTGGGCTATAGGGCTGCTATGCTTTTATGCAATTCCGATGCTTATGTCCATCTACTTCAGCTTTACTACTTACAGCATTCTGCAGCCTGGTGAATTTGTCGGAATGAATAATTATCGAGATCTTTTCCAGGATCCTCTGTTTTGTAAATCCATATACAACACGATTTATTTTACCGTATTTTTTGTTCCATTAAGTATATTCTTCGGTGTGGCACTCGCTATGATGTTGAATATGAAGGTCAAGGGTATGGCTGTATTCAGAACGATCTTTTTCTTACCTACGCTCGTGCCGCAAGTGGCTCTGGCTGTTCTGTGGATGTGGCTGTTACATCCAAACTTCGGATTGGTTAACGGGATGCTGGCGCATATCGGTATCGATGGGCCTTCTTGGCTAGGTGGTGAGTCGTGGTCCAAGCCCTCTCTCATTCTGATGTCGCTCTGGGGTATTGGACAAGCGGTCGTTATCTACCTTGCTGGACTAGGAGATATCCCTGATGAGTACTATGAAGCGGCACAAATCGATGGAGCTAACTGGTTTCAGAAAACGAGAAAGGTAACTCTGCCTTTGCTCACTCCCGTTATTTTCTACAACCTTGTCATGGGGATGATCGGTGCATTCCAACAGTTTACTCTTCCCTATACGTTGACCAAAGGGCAAGGAACTCCTGCGAATTCCATGACTTTTTACGTCATGTATTTATATGAGAACGGATTCAGGTATTTCAAAATGGGTTATGCCTCCGCCATGGCCTGGATCTTATTTATTATCGTTATGGCATTAACCGGAATTATTTTTATTACGTCTAAACGCTGGGTGCATTATCAAGGGAAATAAGGAGGGGAAGTAAGGGATGAGTCCTATCGCGATCAAAAGAATCAATCGTGCGTTAGCCTATGTATGTCTAATTGTTGCTTCTGCATTTTTCATTACTCCGTTCATTTGGCTGCTTTCGACTTCTCTTAAACCACTCACACAAATCTTTACATTCCCGCCAGAGTGGATTCCGAGTCCCATTCTGTGGAGTAATTATTCCCGTGCCGTGGAGTATATTCCTTTTTGGACCTATCTGAAAAACACGGCGATTATAACCATCGCGAGTACGCTTGGTGTGATCATATCCTGTCCCTTGGTTGCATATAGTTTTGCCAAGTTAGAGTACCGTGGGAGAGGTATACTGTTCTTTGTAACCCTCGCTGTGATGATGATTCCCGGACAGGTGACGATGATTCCTCTGTTCCTGTTGTTTACTAAATTAGGTTGGGTAGGAACAGCTCTTCCACTGATTGTACCCCAATTTTTTGGAGTGCCCATTTACATTTTTCTATTGCGGCAGTTTTTCATGGGACTGCCTGATGCCCTGCGCGAAGCGGCCCGTTTAGACGGTGCTAGTGAGTTCCGCATATATTTACAGATCATGTTTCCACTAGCCAAATCCGCCGTTTTAGCCGTGGCATTGTTTCAATTTATGGGGAGCTGGACTGATTTCATGGGCCCCTTGCTCTATTTAACCAATGAACCATCTTACACGGTTTCGCTCGGATTGCAGCAATTCCAGAGTCAAAAGGGATCCGAATGGGGTCTATTAATGGCCGTATCCACCTTGATGACATTGCCTATTATTGTTTTGTTCTTTTTTCTTCAAAAGACGTTTATTAGCGGCATTACATTTAGCGGTATAAAAGGTTGAACATCATGGGTATGAATGAAGCTCCAGCGATACGGAACCAAGGCGTGTTAGGAGAGACCTGGACTTGAGAGGCAGTTTTTCATGAGGGAAAAACAAAAGAAACCGTTTCGTAGTAAATGGAAGCGAGAGCGACCATATACCAAAGGAGACGGTTTCTTTGTACATTTTACATACTCGAGTGAGGATACATTGGACTAACTCGGAGGTTGATACAGGACGATATATGAAGTCAGGTGTATATGTTAAAATGATAGAGAGTTTTGAAAATTCGAATAACAGGAGGTATAGCACATCATTTGGCAGGAAGTGAGAGAGCTTTTCCCTGACCAATTCGTACTGTATCCGAACAAGATGCGAATAAAGAGTTTTTTCGATTAGAGCCTGGTAACGTTGTATATCATACTTCAAATCCAGACTTTGTGATTCATCTCCGTAAAGATCCATTAATGAGAGTGGTGGGACATTGAACGGGTATGGAGAAAGAGACTTAGAAGGAGAACCTATGAACGAAAAAGCTAAAAAGAAATTGAAAATGAAATTTGGTTTTATCATAATATTTATTTTTATCATTGGCGTGCAATTAATTGTCAAAAACTACTTTGTGAATCCTCCCCCTGCATGGACAACTGGATTATCCATTTCTGGTTTTATTATATTTTGTATACTTGGGCTGCTAACCTACCTTGATCTCAAGAACCAGGAGCAATTCGTAACCATTGGACAAATCGTAGATGTGAATAAGGATAAAAGTATCATTATAGTCAAAGGATTGGGACGAGGTAATCGTAAAATATTAATAAAAGATAGTCATATCCTGAATATGATGCAGCCAAATGAACTGATCGAAATCACAAGATTAAAATATACAAACATGATAACGAGGAAAGTGTATCAGGACCAAGAGTTACAACTTTGATCAAGTGATGAAAGAGTTGTAGTTTTTTTACATATCTTTGACAGTAGTAATTAACAAAAGTAGATTTTCCTGAAGCCCTAGGTTGTGAAAAAACTAAGTCTTTGATGAAGCTCAGGCAAGCATTCGAGAAACAAGAGTTATGTCTGAACTCCATTCTACTGGACGTTATGCTTTATTGAGAGATGACATCGCTAGACTACATAACGCCGATCTTAGAGTACGAGATGTAAAAGGCGAGCTATTCATAGATCAGAGATAAGGAGGTCAGAGAATGGAAACAAAATGCTGTTTGGTGTATTTTTGGTCTTCTATACACCTGAATACGGAACCATTGTGATGGGGGCGAACGAAGAGTTGGACGATCTTCTTCCTTCAACCATTCAAGAGATGATCGTTCATCAGATCGTGATTAAAATAGTACATGGAAAAAGAGCGGTATATGACGTCTTTTCTTCTCAAATCAATAATTCCATTGTGGGTAAGAAGAATATTGAGATATGTTTGGGAAAAGGATTATCACCAGATGAAATAGTGGCTGGTTCAATTTTTTACTATATTCATCAGGACGATGATAAGTAGTGTAGCTTGAGTAAAGAACTAAGAAGACATTGGAAGTTCACTTGATTCTGTATTGGATGAAGAAGGAACTTCCTTTTTGTTTTGACATTTACAAATACTCGAAGTGTTCAAAGTCCATTGGATCATATGGACATGCGCATCGAATTTTCTCCCTTTTTCACCAAATTTTTCTTCGCAAAAATCACTGTATAGGTTATCATATACGTAGTTTAAGTATTAGTTAGAATGTGTGGTATTTACGAAGTACATAGATTAGATGATCTAACATATCTAAAAATGAAGTCTTAAAAACTAGGAGTGAATTTATGTTTAACGGTAATGTTCGTTTTCTTAAAAACGGATTTCATAAAGAAATTAATAGCTACGATTCCTTTATCTTAGATTCTAATGTTGTAATGAAATTACGAGACTTATTTTACAGTCCTCATAAAATGAATGTAAGTGAGGTGGATTACTATATTGGTTTACTTGAGTTCTTCAAAGATAAAGATGTTGTTCCTGGTATTGCAATACAAGAGCTATCATGGGATTTTGAAAAGTTTAAAATTGATTTCAACAAACAGACGAGATTATTGAATGCCATTGATACTTTATTTAGTTACGATGAATCAACTATATTACGAATTAAAGCACAGCAAGAATTTGTTGGAGGGATGCAACCTATAAAAGGGGGAAAGAAAAATTTTCAAAGTTTAGCTTCAAATATAGATGCTAATATCTTTCTCGTGCCGTCTTTTTGTGTAATGCTTAAATACCACCATGTATTGAGAAATTACTCAGATAATAAATCAAGGTATTTAGAAATATGTAATTTTTTAATGAATACATTGAAGTTAGTTGGAGGGTACGAACTAGCATTAATAACGGAACTACTATTCTCTTTAAATGAGGATAGAACTAACGCTATTAATAGTATGTTGAAAATAGAAATTGAAAGTAACTTGCTGAAAGGGATATGGAATTCCTGTTGGGATATATTCTTTCTTAGATTTATAACAGGTTTTGCTGCGAACACTTTGAGCAATTTACCTACGCAAGGAATATTCAACCCTATACTAGTGACTCGTGATGAAAATTTGTATAGAGTTGGATGTTCTATCGAAAACAATAGTGAAGTTGTGTTGGGAGATCAAGTTTACCCTGGGATAGCCGGTAGCTTTGAATATTCTAATGAAAATACTGAGATAGTTCTAAAGATGCGCGAAGTAATTTTAGGATCAAGTAGTGATAGAGTAAAAGCTTTTGATAAAATGACGGAAAAACAAAGGGAAGATCACTGGTTGAAAATAATTAAAAATTTAGAGATCGAATTGTTAAAGGTCACTTAAAATAGATACGTCAGATAACATAATATTCACGCTGCGGACATTTGTCCTGGGTCCGGGAGGAGCCGGACACCCAGAATGCGCTGGGTCGTGAATACAGGAACGTTATACGACAGTGAGTAGAATAACTCTTGAGGTGTGATTCATATGATGACAAACAATGATTATAAATTAAAAGTGGAGAAGGAACTGGGGAAAGAGTTAAAAGAAATAATGTATGAGTATTGTGTTGAGAAAGATCTTATCCCAGCTGAAATCAGTAGCATACTTAATGTACCTAAAAATACCATAATCCAGTGGAGAAATCAGTTTCGATTTGGTCCACAGCAACGCGCTGTGGATTCATCAAGATTAATACGTCAAAAAGTTATTAATGATTATAAAAATGAACTTCAAAATATTGACTTTAATAGAAAATTTGATTTTAAGGAACATTCGCTAAGCGGGTTCAAAGAATTAATTGAAAGATTTCTTGAATTAGAGAAGTACCGTAGAACAATGATAAACTCGAATGCCCTAGCAGATATGTCGGTTATGATAAGAATAGAAAGTTTGAATGAGATGCTAGGTTATCTCAATGACTATCAAGAAAATCAGCTTTATAAGAGATACGAGCAAGAGATTCAAAACTTAGAAATGTATAAAGATCTTTGTAGATAGTAGTTTCAATTCACCGTCGTATAACATAATAATATTCACGCATTGGGGCATATGTCCTTGGTCCAGTAGGAGAATTTCGGGGAAGTTGAAGCAACTGGACATACTCGGCATTCGCCGAGCGTGCTGAATACAAGAACGTTATATACAAACTGAGAGAATCAGAATCCATAAAGGAAAGAATAAGATTACGAAGTGTGTACATTTTTGATTGATTCAAATCCGATCGATATTGGATCTATTAGCTCAATTCAATTATACGTTTCCAACTCATGAGGAATTATGTAACTTAATGAAAGCTTTGAATGCTACTCTTAAGGTGGAATTAAAAGAAGATGTTTTAAAAGTGTTTTTAAAACATGCTAGCCTTAATTTGAAGCTAAGTCCAAGAAAATTATTAAAAAGTCCAATTCAAAAGCGTGACAACAAAGAAATTATTTAGGGATAATTGTCCGATTTAAGGATTCTAGTTAGCCTAGTTAAAAATTTTGAAAGCGAAAAATTCTTAACATATTCTTCAAGACGTGAAGCTGATACTTTACATAGAAAACATGGTTAAAGATGATGTGAATTTTTCTTTATCATTAGAAACGTTAAGAGATCCATTTAATTTATCACCAAGTTAAGTAAAAATAAAAAATATTTGAGTCATTGACATGTAGCGGGGGTGTGAATATAGAACGTTATGAGTCATTTTATATAGATACAATAGGTCGAAAATTTGATAAAATATATTGTCAAATATAATAAACGAGGAGTCATTATGAATTATCTAGACTTATTTTCAGGAGCCGGCGGGCTGTCTGAAGGATTTACAAATGCAGGATTTAATGGGATCGCCCATATTGAAATTGATGAAAATGCTTGTAAGACGCTTAAAACTCGTAATGTGTATCATTATCTGAATGAAATTGGAAATATTGATTTATACAACAAATATCTTCTTAAGCAAATAAACGCAGAAGAACTTTATTCAAGCGTTCCAAAATATATTACGGAAAATATATTACAATATGAAATAAATGAGAGTAATTTAGAATCAATTTATGATGATATATCAGAGTGCATGAGTATTAACAATGCATCAGAAATAGATTTAATTATAGGTGGACCTCCATGTCAAGCTTATTCAATTATTGGAAGAGCAAGAGATTCAAATGGTATGAAGAATGATATAAGAAATTATTTATATATTCTTTATATAGAATTTTTGAAGAAATATAAACCTAAGGTTTTTATTTTTGAAAATGTAGTTGGTCTTTTTTCAGCTCATGAAGGTAAATTATATCAAGATTTGGCTATTAGGATACAAGAAAGCGGATATACCTTTGAGGCTAAAATTCTTGATTCATTTGATTTTGGGGTGATGCAAAAAAGAAAAAGAGTAATTATAATTGGGTGGAGAAATGATTATAGTTTTAATTATCCTATAATAGAAAAAGTTGAGTTTAAAGAAAATATATTTGATTTATTTTCTGATTTACCCTCTCTAAAACCTGGTGAACAAAAAAATGGCGCTGTCTATATTAAAAATGCAAATAGTTATTTAATAAATTCAGGTATTAGAAATCTGGAGGATACAATATTAACTTGGCATAATTCACGGAGTCACATTTCACGTGACTTAGAAATATACCAAACTGCTCAAGAGTATTGGTATAAAAATAAGATACGCTTAAAATATGATATGCTTCCACCCCATTTGCAAAGTCAGAATAACCTAAAGTCCTTTTTAGATAGATATAAGGTTGTTGCTGGTGATTTGCAGTATTCGCATACAATGGTAGCACATATTTCAAGAGATGGTCACTATTATATTCATCCAGATATAAATCAGATACGATCAATATCTGTAAGAGAATCCGCGAGGATTCAATCATTTCCCGATAATTATTACTTTGAGGGATCTAGAACTTCAGCTTTTAAACAAATTGGGAATGCAGTTCCACCTCTAATGGCAAAAATATTAGCTAAGAAGATTTATGAGAACATGAAATAATTCTAAAGGAGATATTAACATGAGTGAAAAAAAGCTGCTTCTTAAATTTGACCCTAACACTATTCAACATTTGGGGATTTCCTTATACTCACATATGCCTAATGTTCTGGCAGAACTCATTTCTAATTCATGGGATGCTGATGCTGATTTTGTTAACATTAAATTTATTGAAGAAAGCATAAATAAGAAAACTATTATTTTTGAAGATGATGGAATTGGGATGTCATTTGATGACTTAAACGAACATTACTTATTAATTGGAAGAAACAGACGAAGTTTAATGTCTGAGATAACAGAAAAAGGAAGGAATGTTATTGGAAAAAAAGGGTTGGGAAAGCTATCAATATTTGGAATTTGCAATGTTATTAGAATTAGGACAGTTAAAGCTGGCATCTTAAACGAATTTGAAATGAGTTTAGAAAAAATAAAAAATACAACTAAAGAGGCTTATGAGCCTGATATTATTTCTTTCAATGAAATTACTGATGAACCTAGTGGGACAAAATTGACTTTAATGGAGGTAAGGAGAAAAACGCCTTTTAATTGTAAATTAATAGCTGCTAGTATTGCAAAAAAATTTACAATATTTGATCAAATGAAAACTACAATTGCTTGTTCTGATCAAGATACAATATTAGTTACAAATGAAATGAAGTTCGAAGATTTTAAAAAGGAATTTTCTTGGACATTCCCAAGAGATTTCAAAGGGATAGATTATTCGTTTGCAAGTAAAATTAAAGGCGAAATTTTCACACTAGAGACACCTATAAAAGATACAGAAATGAAAGGTATATATCTAACATCAAGAGGTAAAATTGTAAATAAAGCTGAATTTTATGGATTAAGAGATACTGATTTATTTCACACATATGTAACCGGATATTTAGAAGTTGATTTCATTGACGAAATCGAAGAAGATGTTATTTCAACTGACCGTCAGTCTTTAAATTGGGAAAATGAAATTACTCGAGATCTTCAAAAATATCTCCAAGATGTAATTAGAAAAATCGGAAGTGATTGGAAAGAAAAGAGGAATGAAAAAAAGATAAATAATTTAAAAGTTGAGAAGAATATAGATGTTATAAATTGGCAAAAATCACTCCCAAGTGTAGAACGCGAACTTAGTCATAGAATAATTAGTCCTATTTTAGAAAATAGTCAATTAGATATTGAAGAATCAAGCAATCTGATTGAAAATGTTATCGATAAATTTGATAATAGAACATTTCATGAATATGCTTCTAGAATTGCCGACTTAAATGCACCAGAGCATATTCCTAATCTTCTGAAATTGATGGATGAATGGAAAACTATAGAATCAAAGCAATACTCAGATTTAGCCATTTCAAGGATTGAAGTTATCAACAAGTTTGAACACTATTTATCTAACGACACTAAAGAGGTTCCTACATTACATAATTTTCTGAAAAAATTCTCTTGGATATTAGATCCTAGAATTTTAGAGTTTAAAGATGAAGTAAGATACTCAACACTCTTAAAAGAAAATTATCCGGATGATTCACTTGATAGGGATGATAGGAGAATTGATTTTTTATGCAGCAATGCTCTTGGTGGAGTGCTATACGTAATTGAAATTAAAAGAAGTACCTATAAAGTTGATTCAAAGGCAATTGAACAAGCATATGAATATGGTGTTTTTTTAAAGGATAAGTTTGCTTCTGAAAGCGGGTTTTCAAATGTCGTTGCCTTTGTAATTGGTGGAGAAAAGTCAACAAACAATGGATTATTCCGTGCCAAAGAAAAAACATATAGAGAAACAGGTGAAGTTTTTGTGAAGACATACACAGAACTTTTAGAACAGTCGAAAGAATACCACAGAGAGTTTATCACTTTATTTAATGATATTAATAAAAAACAAAACGATGCATAATTTCAAAATTTACACCCTTGAACCGGTTGTTTTGACTTTTGCGGTGATGCTTTCAAAAGTCTCATCAAGTCTGCTCTTGAAGGTTAGACAACTAGCAGTGTAAGTTTATTTGCACCTGAAAGATTGGGCACTCGTAAGGAATTAATAAGATTACAAAGCGCCGAGTTCCTAATCGGCGCTTTTTTGATTAGGGTGAAAAGTATTTGAAAAATCAAAGAAATGTAGAAATCGAAGAACGATTAAAGGGTCAGATCCAGATTTAAAATAGAAGCAGGGGGGCGTTTCCAGTCAACCCGATGAAAAAGGATTTTGGAAAAGATTTTAAAGCAAAGAAATTTGAAAAAAATGACAGAAAG
Source organism: Paenibacillus sp. TC-CSREp1 (assembly GCF_050171015.1). Classification (NCBI taxonomy): domain Bacteria; kingdom Bacillati; phylum Bacillota; class Bacilli; order Caryophanales; family Paenibacillaceae; genus Paenibacillus; species Paenibacillus sp. TC-CSREp1. Next base: position 108,396 of record NZ_JBNOKM010000003.1, read on the forward strand.
AAAGCATAGAATTGAAGAAGGAAAAGATCAAGTGAGATTAAGGAATTTGGAAGAGCACTGGCATCATATAACATTATATTTACCTTGTGGACATACGTCCCTTGGTCCGACATGCGTCAGAAACCCAGCATACGCTGGGGTGTGAATACAGGAACGTTAAGTGAAATCTCTGTAAATTAGAAAGGAAGTAGTAGAAATATGCAAACCCAATTATATTTTTGGAATCCTTCTAGATACAGAAATGAATTGAAGATTGTATTAGATTATTTCAATAAAACAAAAACTTATTTTGGAAATATTGAAACTGAAGCAAAAGAGTATGGTAACAATTTGTATAAGAGTTTTAGAAGTAATGAAGATACTGACTACTCTGCAGTAGCTGAATGGGCAGAAGAAGAAAGTGTAGAGATGTATCAGAATTTGCTAAGGATGAAATCTAACCACCTTCTTATGACTATTTCCCTTCTCTATCACACTTGGGAACAGCAATTAATAAAATTTACTATTTCTGAACTAAGTCATAATATTCATTTTCCAAAGAAAGTTTTGCATTTTGGTCATGTACAATCAATTTTTCAATTACATAGAGTTAGTATTTCGGAGACAAAGGCATGGAAAAAAATTCGAGAACTCAAACAATTAACAAATACAATTAAACATGGTGACGGGGAATCGGCTGATAAGTTGAGAAAACTAAGACCCGATTTTTTTCAAAGTGAATTTTTTAATGATACGGATACTCTAGAAATATTGGGATCAGTGTTGTTGGAAGGATATATACTTAAAGTAAATGAAAATGATTTAATAGAATATGTTAATGCAACTATATCATTCTGGGATGAAATGCCTGAGAGAGCTTATGCAGATATAGATTTAGTACTAGAAGTATTAAATAAATAGTATTCTTAAGTTATTCTTTGATGGCAGGGCTCCACTTAATATAATATTCAAGCGGCGGCTCCTTTGGAGCTTGGTCTGCGGGAGGGATTCAGGAGAGTAGTTTTAGGCAGACAACCCTTCGGGGTTCCTTTATAAAAGAAGGTTAAGTGTAAATTCTGAAAGATTAGAAGCTGAGAATATCTAATGATCATATCAATAAAGCAAACCCAGTCTTAGCTTCGTCAGGTGTTAAAAGTAAATGAAACAGAATGCACCTAATATTTGCTTCTATTGTAGTTATTTCTGCTAGATTCTTCATTTGAGGAATCAAGAATATTAGACTGTTAATGAAACTGTTTCAATAAAGACTACAAGGGGAATGACTTGAATATTTTTCGCTTCAGTTGATGAATTTATAAATCGACATTTAGAATTAAAGTAGCTATACTGATGTTTTGGCTTACGCATATATATTTTATGTATAAAAAGAAAGTTGTATGCTGGAAGGTGCTACTAAAGGGTCATACCAATAAAAATACGATAGAGTAAGACTGAACAGAGGATAAAAATAACATAGGACATAAAAACTTATGAGTACTGTAGGAGGAGGCGACTATATAATGAGATTAATTTGGACTCAGATTAAGAATTTCAGATCCATAAAAGATTCTGGAAGAATTTATTTTAACCCGAATCTAACAATTCTTGCCGGAAAAAACGAATCAGGATAATCCAATATTTTAAAAGCTTTAGATTGTTTCTCTAACAATAAATTTGATAAAGAGAATGACTATCCAATAGATTACATTGATGAATATCCCGAAGTTATTGTTCAATTTGAATTAGATGAAAGTGAACTTCAAGATATTTTGGATACTTTCGAAGTAAATAATAGTGATTATAATGGTGTCACTGTAATCCGAGCGGCGGAGTCAAATGAGATGATTCATCTTGGAATTTTTAATAACGCAGTAGAATATATGGCTACGGAAATTGGTATAAATGTAGATAAATTTGACAAGGGATTTAATTCAAATTACAAGGAAGATATTAGTGAACTTACTGTCAGTAATCTGTTGAATGTTATTAAAGAAACAAGATCAATTTTCTCGGATGTTAATCATACTCTAACTGATGAGAAGGTAGGTAGAGTTGAAAAAATCATTCAAGATATGGAAAGCTACTCTGAAGCACTGAACAGAATATTTGATTATACTCATAGCGATAGTTTTAGAGCACTCATACCTAATTTTGTATATTTTAGTTCCTTTGATGATATAATTCCTGACTCAATTTCAAGAAATGAAGAAATAAAACCTATTGTAAAAAGGTTTTCAAAGTGGTAGATCAAAATCCGACAGTCTTATTTAATGAAGTTAGTCCTCAAAGAAGAAGGCTACTAACTGATAAAATTTCGGCAGGAGTCTCTGGTGACTTTATGGGCTAATATTCTCAGGACAGTGTCTCCCTCAAAATTAATTTAGATGGGGAAGAGATTAATTTTTTTGTTTATGGAACAGATACTCAAAAGCCTTTTCAGCCGAGAGGTTTGCAATGGTTTCTGTCATTTTATTTGACATTACAAGCAGAAATGTAAACAGGTAGCGTTTTACTAATTGATGAACCTGGATTGTATTTGCATGCTGCCGCTCAGGAAGATTTATTAAGCATGCTCAACGATCTTTCTGCTAACAGTCCAATTATCATATCTACCCATAGTCATTGGTTAATTGACCCAGATAGGTTTGAAAGAATTAGACTAGTTTTAAAGGATAATGATCATACCTTTGTAGAGAATAAGATCCATAAAGGCGCTGATAACTACACTATGAAGCCTATACTTTCCACAATTGGACTGGGTTTAAACAAAGACATCAGTTCTTATGGGAAAACGGTAGTTCTTGTTGAAGGTTATTCGGATTATTATTATCTTGAAGCGATGAGGTATTACTTCATTGAAATACTAGGGATAAAATTGGATTATTTCCGAATATATCCATGCATAGGATCAGCACAAATATTAAATGTACTTACTTTTATTATTGATTCTGATACTGAATATTTTATTCTGTTGGATAATGATAAGGCTGGAAAACAAACAGAAAGAAAATTGGTTAGTGACTGCGGTATAGATAATAACAAGATACTATTTACTACTTCAAAAAATAAAAGCAATTCGACAATTGAAGATATGTTTTCAGAGGAAGATTTTTGCGGAATCATTCTTGAATGCTTACAGAAGAGTAAATTTGATAAAGTATTGGTATCAAAACGATTTAATGAGCGTATACACATGGGTGAAATAAAAGTATTGTCTGATTAATCGGTTGAAAATTTCAAGATAATTTTAGATGTTGTTGGCGCTAAGCGTGTATACAGTTAGATATTATGAGTTCATATCAATAGTGATCCTGATAAGAAAAGGTTGGGGAACAATTATCCTTTTCTTATCAAGTCCAAAAAATAATAAACCATACTATAGTTTTATGTTTAGTAATTTCCACAATACCCTATATTTCTTTTTTTGTGATACTGTGGAATGGAGACTAACTTGATATGAACTTGATCTAGCTGATACATATTGATCAGAGAAATTGTATTCTAGCTACATGGTGGTATAATCTTCATTTTTTATTTTAATTCGATATCCTCATTAAAATCATTTCATAGAGTCTTATAATCTTGATGAGACGAAGGTGTTCTCGCAAGCTTAATCAGCTTGGTGAGGCATCCTTGAAGCAAGCGATTCCGTTGTGGGACAATCCTGCGGTTCAGGAACAGAGCCGGAGGGTGGATGAACTGGTTGCACGAGTTAGTGAAACGAAGGCGAAAGATAGTCGAGTGGCACGGAAATGAGCGAAGTACATAATGCGTAGGGGAGGAGACGTTATGGATTTTCCACCGTGGATGCAGCGAGCGATTCAGGCAAGGCTGGATGAGGTGACTGTGCAGATCGAGCATGATCCTGAACTGAGTCGTGTACGTGGGGAAACAGATAAAGCGTTTGAGGCTTTGTTTGCTAGTCAAGATGTCGAGCAGACACCTGAATACATCGAGTGGGAGAATCTATATATTGTCAGCAAAGGCATAGAGAATGAAAGGTTGTACATGCAGGGGCTGCGAGATGGTATTCAGCTAACGGCTTCCTTGTTAGGTCAGTCGATGTTGGTGGAGAGAGGGAATGAATCTGACTAACGCTAGTTGATTTATGCACTTAGCAGTGTGAAAGGCCCGTGCATGCTTACATAGCTTAGCTTAGCTTAGTAAGCATGCACAGGCTTGATCCACTAACGCGAACTCATAGTCCAGGGGGAGCGTCTCCGCTTTAAACTAAAAAAAACGAGCCGAAGCGTGAATAACCGCTTCGGCTCGGGTTTTTAATGCTCTACTTTTCCCAACAACAAATCCTTACTTCCCACTCACAAACTTGAACCAATCATTCACCTCTTGGGTGATCTGGGAACATCACGACTTTACCTGCATACCGGTTTTCTGGTTTCTCAAAGTTTTTAATCAGGAGAAAGTCATTAAGAGTATGAATTAATTTAATAGCATGTAACCATCTAAGCCGGACACTTTACAATTAATTGATAGAGGTTGGAGGAGAGAAAATCGAAAAAATACAAGTATATATGAACTTAAGAGAAGTGATTGAACAAATATGGGCAAAATTGATATGATTAATATAAAGTTGGAATATGTAACTTCTATCCAAATTTTTGATGCTCATTGTAATAATGCTTGGAAAAAAAGTAAGAACAGGGCCCGAGGAGCTCTGAATACCATCAGATTCAAATACACTCTGGTGGAGTATGGATCTGTGGGGGAGGGGAAAAGACAATTCCTTTGGAGTTATTAAAGCAGTTCGTTTAGGTTCATCTATAAGAATACATAAGACAAACAGGATGTTGCATAAAGCATAGTTAACGGTAATGGAAATGCGAGATTTTTTCAAAAGAGGAGTGATTAAAATGCTTTCTTTCTTCTATCAACGATATAAAACGTGGTTTTGGTTTGTTTTAGCTTTGGCTTTTGGGTCAGGTGCGGTGTCCAAATCTTTTCATTCCTCGTTGTGGGAAGTGCTGCTCAATGCTAGTCTGGGGTTAATCTGTCTTGGGGTATTTATTGTCTTTCTTTTTCGTAAAAATTCAATCGCGTCTCCGACTACGAACAAAAATGGTCGGTTAGTTGTAACTTTCACCATCCTTGGCGTAGTTGGGGGAGCTACTATTCTACCTTATTTGATAGGAACCGTAGGAACTCAATTGACTGAACAATTCAACCTTCCTCTGTATGGGATCGTTATTATTACGATTTTGAATGTCGCATTTATGTCTTTTATTGCTAGTACGGTCGGACTCATTTTAGCCGAAAAAGTTCAGCTTGGTGTTCCTATTTTAAGAAGATTATTGTACTCAGGCAGGTTATCAAAAGTTTCAAAACAGTGGATTATTATTGCGATATTGGGTAGTTTTATCGGAACTTTTGTCATTGTTATGCTAGAAACGTACATATTTCAACCACATATGCCACAATTAACGGCAACTCCAACATTGGCATGGTGGAAAGGTTTACTGACTATTTTTTATGGTGGAATTGTCGAAGAAGTTTTTCTGCGTTTATGTTTAATGACGGTACTGGTATGGGGAATGGTGAAGATAAGTAAAACTCAAGCAAGCATTCCTGCGGCTATATACTGGATTGCCATCATTATGTCTACTGTATTATTTGGGTTAGCACATCTGCCAGCGACTGCGAGTTTGTTTGGAGAATTGACTCCAATATTAATTATTAGAGCAATTATAAACAATGGAGTGTTAGGAATTCTGTTTGGTTATTTATACTGGAAAAAGGGTCTGGAATACGCGATTATTTCTCATATGTCAGCAGATTTTTTCCTTCATGTCATTTGGGCATCTTTAGTATGATCGTTCTTCCGATTAACAAAAAAAACAAGCCTAGGCGTTAAAACTAAACGCCTTGGCTTGTTTTTTTGTTTCATTTATTTTGCCTAATACTACTTTTCACAACAACAAAATCTTACTTTCCACTCACAGACTTGAACCAATCATTCACCTCTTGGGTGATCTGGTTGCCGCTGTTGGATTTCCACTTAGCTACGAATTGGTCGAACGCATCGATTGGCAGTTTGCCGTAGATGATTTTGTTGAAGGTTTCGAGCTCGGACTGACGGAGCAGGTTCCACTTGGATACCATGGTTGGTGTGGCTGCGCCCGTGAAATAGTTTTGTTTGCGGATATCGATTTGGGACATTACGACTTTACCTGCATACCAGTTTTCAGGTTTGCGGAATTCAGCCATTTGTTTCTCATAAGGTGTTTCAGGCTTCTCGCCGTTCGAGAGTTTCACGAGTGTTTTCATGTACAGGTCCGGAATACGCGCCGGGCCAGTCAGGAACGGGAATTCGTTGTTTAGCAATCTAGTCCTTGGAACTGGTTGAGTAATCTTTTTCGGACACAAAATTATCCGACGTTCTATTTATTTATATGGGAAGTATATCCTTTAATGAGGAATTTGATTTATAATGTATGAATATAGAATACATGGGTATCGTCCCAAAAGTATACGTCTAACAACGTAAAGATGATCTAGATATTTGCTCCAGATCATTTCTGATTAAATATATACATTACGTTTTTGTTTAGGTAGACTTTTTCAGGAATCCTTTTTCGGATTTCGACGATCTATAAACCAGCCCGGTCCTTCTACACTGAGAACCTCCTGTGTATCGTAGTTGTAAGAAACGGTAATACGTTCATCCTCATGTCCAGTTATGTGACCGTACAGGTATAGACGTGAATGGATGGAAGGGTCATCCACATCGTGACTCGTTACAACAAAGTCTGCATTGTAGTATTTCTTTATGTACTGAATGCTTATGGGTGTAGCCTTTTCTACAATCATTTGTTTATCTGAGGCAGACATACTTGAACATCCTCCTAGTATAAATAAAAAAATAATGAAGGTTAGCAGCAGCAATTTGTTTTTCATAGATGTTAAATCTCCTTTTATGGAAATAAACTCTAAAAATACTTTAATACATATTATTGGATTAGACAAGGTGGGAGAACATGACTTATATCAATGATAAGACGTATTGGACCATTGCTGATGAGGTATACAAACGAGATTTACCCTCAAACGGATATAAAAACGAAAATCTTCCAGGATGGACAATAGTTGAACCTGAGGGAGCAATGTTGCATGATACGAACGGTTCTGGTTTTGATGCTACGGTATTCTATAACGAAGAGCACAATCAAGTTGTTATAGGCTACAGAGGGACTGAACCACCTGATCGTCCAATATGGAGCGTACTAACAGACTGGGAGACCGATTTAAGTGATGTTGTGGGGAATCGTGCTAAAAATCTGGAGAAAACTCACAATTATATGGAGCGGCATAAGGAAGAGATTTCGTCTTTACCTTTGCATCAACGAATGCCTTTTATTCAAGAAGAATCAAGGTACCAGAATAATCAGTTTGTTCAAGCAATGAACCTATTTGAGAAAGTTAAAAAGGAGTACCCAACTGCTGATATATCAACAACCGGACACTCGTTGGGAGGTGCTCAGGCGGAATATGTTGCTATTCGTAACGGAGTATCTTCAACAAGTTACAATCCGCCAAGTATCGTACATTTACTTCCCGATGACTTACAAGAGAAGGTTCAAAACGGGGATTATCTGAAAACGAATGTGGCCTATGTTCATCCAGGGGATACTGTAGGATCTGGAGTGAAGAATGCGGATCAGCATGTTGGCTCTACCTATTACATTAATTCGACCTTTGAAGAAGCTAATCGATACGAGACAATCCCTATTTTCTTACCAAAGCGACGAGAGACTTGGTGGGAACAAGCGTTGTTCGGTAACAAGTGGTCGACTGAATTTATTCGTGTTCCGTCTATATCAGGAGAACAGAGTGCACTGTCCAAGTTTTTGGATTCCATGCTCGTTGGTCAGAAAGCGCATAGTATGGATCATTTTTCATTTGATGAAGATGGCAACATTAGTAATCCATTATATACGCTAGATGGTCGACGGGTGGATGGTCAGCCTAGAGTGGAAAACTATTCAGATATGATGAAGGCGAGAGAAGAGCTTAAAGCTGTAATGAACACACTTTATGAGAAGTATGGTTCTGCTGCTATGAAAGGTCTGGGTCAACTTGTTACAGCAGTAACAGGAATCAATTCAGTAGATATGAATAGACAGAACACTGCGTATTATGTGGGTGATCGACACGGGAGCACCATACAGCTAACACCTGAGGAGCTTGCACATGCTTCCAGACAGATGCGGAATAGCCTACTTGATTTTGCTAGTCATACAAATTCTTCAATTCAATTGTTCCAAGCTTATATATCAACCAGTGAGAGTCGGTCCTTTAATTCAATTGCCCATGATGCTACAGCAATGTTGGAGCAAATTAATCGATGGTACCAAGAATCTATTACAGACATCGCAGATTATATTGAGCAGAAAAGACAAGATTTTGTTCTCGCAGATCAATCATAGTGTATCTTTAACGAACGTGTAGGAGGTGTACATATGGGAAGAATAGCTGTTTCTTTGTCAGACTTGAGAAGAGCAGTTCAACAGTGTGAACAGTTGCAGCAGAACTTGATTCAGCAAGAACAGCAGATGCAAAATATATATAGAAAGTTGGAAGAATGGAAGGGAGAATCCGCAATAAAGTTGTCTGAAAAAATGTCGAGGTTCCTTGAAGGGAGTACATCCAGATTAGCAGAGCTAGAAGCGCACCAAGAAAGATTAAAACAGTATATCAGGAAAATGGAAGAGGCCGACTATGAATATCAACGATAAATCTGTGCTTATAGTATAGCGAACCCATAAGTCAATTGGGAGCGACCCTGATCTACACTTAAAACCCCGAGCCGAAGCGTGAATAACCGCTTCGGCTCGGGGTTTAATGCTCTAATTTTCCCAACAACAAATCCTTATTTTCCACTTACCGACTTGAACCAATCATTCACCTCTTGGGTGATCTGGTCGCCGCCGTTGGATTTCCAGTTCGTGACGAATTGATCGAATGCATCGATTGGCAGTTTGCCGTAGATGATTTTGTTGAAGGTTTCGAGCTCGGACTGACGGAGCAGGTTCCACTTGGATACCATGGTTGGTGTAGCTGCGCCTGTGAAATAGTTTTGTTTGCGGATGTCGATCTGGGACATCATGACTTTACCAGCATACCAGTTTTCCGGTTTACGGAATTCGGCGATTTGTTTCTCGTAAGGTGTTTCAGCTTTCTCGCCGCTCGCTAGCTTCACGAGTGTTTTCATGTACAGATCTGGAATACGCGCCGGGCCGGTCAGGAACGGGAATTCGTTGGAGAAGTCTTTGATCTTCTCTTTGTCACTGGTCGGTTGACCGTCTACGATATCCCAGTCGTACCCTTTCGCAAAGCCGTACTCGTACGGGCTGCCCGCTTTCGGGTTCGCCAGGTTATCCAGCAAATAGTTGTAGTACAGGAAGATCGCTTCCGGGTGCTTCGCATCTTTGTTGATCATGATACTTGCGTTGACACCAGAGTTCTGCCATTTCGTACCGATCTTGCCGTCTGGGCCAGCCGGAACAGGGTAGGCTTTGTATTTCGCGCCCGGTACGTTCTTCAGCAGGTCTGGAGCAGGCCAGTCCGGTACCCAGTTTGCGCCAGGCAGAATGCCGGCTTTGCCAGCCGTCCAGCTTTCAGCGGATTTACCTTCGTCCCATAGTGCGGAGTCAGCGTGGATATACCCTTTTTCCATCCATTCAGCCAGCTTGGCAAGGGCTTGTTTCGCACCCGGGTTCACGGAGCCGTACTCCAGATTGCCGTTTGCGTCTTTGTTCCATTGCTCCTCAATTGTACCGTATGCACCGAACAACCAGTCGAGCCCGCCCATCCAGGTGTTGGTGTTGTTTTTCAGCGAGATCGCCAGCGGGAATACTTTGTCTGGAGACAAACCGTCCGGGTTCTCGTTTTTGAATTTATCCATGATGTTTTCAAGGTCTGCGATGGTTTTCGGTGCTTCCAGGTTCAGCTTCTCCATCCAGTCTTCACGGAGCCAGAGCAGGGTATCGTCGTTATCTGTATACTCCATGATCGGCATGTTGTACTTTTTGCCGTCCTTGGTGAACGGGTACCACAGCTCAGGATGTGCTGCTGCGTGTTCTTTCAGAATCGGGCTTGCATACTTCTCGAACAGCTCGTCAATGGCGATGAATTGACCGGAGTCGATCAGCTGATTGGTGAGTACCGCGTTGGTTGGCACGGTTACGAAATCAGGCAGCTTCTCGCCGGACGCAATCGCGAGCTGCAGCTTCTGTCTGTATTGGTCGTCATTGGCCGGATACCACGTATCTTTGTGCTTCATGCCCAGCGTTTCGAGCATCCAGCGGTCATGTACGTTGTTCTCTTTGGTATCGCCATGAGCGTATTTTTTCGGCATCAGCACGGAGCTGAATTCGATGGGTGGGTCATATTTTCCTTTGGCAAACGCCGCTTCGGCTTCCGCAGAGCCTACAGCCGCCGGTGTATCGCTGGAACCTTTGTCACTGGCTGACTCGCCACTGCTACCGCATGCAGTGATGGTAATGAGTGCGATAACCGTGAGCAAGGACCACCATGCTTTGAATTTGATCATTGTTCAATCCCCCTACGATGTATGATCTTTACACTGTAACTGTACCAAGTGGAGCGGGAGGGCATCTATATGAGTTTGTTAGTTTCCATAGGACTCTCTTAGTGAAAGTGTAAAAAGTTTGGTTATCGCAATCTATATAAGTTGAACTAAAGATTTTACACATTCCACTCCGATGACAGAAGAACCTTCCAATCGCTGTTATCCCCAGATTTTTTGATTCCCTTTTTTAAAGGGGAAAATCCGGTGATAAAGGCGAAGCTTATGCTTCCGATGCAGCTTTCTTTCAGAAAGCTTTTAGCTCCGCTTCTCCAGGTTTTTTCTGTCCTCTCCGTTCTCGTGTAAAGGAATAGTTTAACTTATCTATAAGTAACGTAATACAAAGCGAACCGCTATTCATATTAATGCTGGTCGCGGTACTCTTGAGGAGTCACGCCAAACTGACGTTTGAACACTTTGATAAAATACGCCGGGTCCATATAGCCGATCTCCAGGCTGATTTCATATACTTTTTTGGTAGTTGTGACCAGCTTGTGGCAGGCTCGATCCATACGCAGGCGAGCGATATATTCACTGATGCCCTCGCCAGTCTCGATCTTATAAATCTTGGACAGATGTGTTGGATGCAGGTTCACATGATCTGCAAGCACACGCAAAGACACGTCCAGATGCAGGTTTTTATCGGTAAACTCTTGGATTTTCTTCACGTACTCGGATCGGGTATCTTTGACCTCGTTGGAGGTGCCTTCCTTGAGTTTGGCGAGTACGCCGAGCGACCATTTGCGTAGCTTGCCGATGGTGGAGAAAACTTCGCCGCTTTGCAACTGTTCAATCTCACTACCCATTAGACCTGCCAAGGTGAGCTTGTTCCGATGAGCCAGGTTCGTGAAGGCAGCGGTGATGAGAAAACCCGCCTCCATACAGTGTTCCCAGGATTCGGACCATTTCTCGTCCAACTCGGCACAGACGGCACGTATTTTATCTTCGGCGGCATCCCATTGGCCGCTTTCCAGCAGTTGAATGAAGGTAGGCGGTGTGTACAGCACGTCCAGCGGACCTTGTGCCGCTGGTGCTTCGACATCGGTCACCCGCATGACGAATTCACGCTCGTCCCCGACGATCTGGCGGAAATAGGCGGAAGCCTGACGGAAGCGATCGTAGATCTGTTCCGGGAAGGTGAACCACTCGGTCATGACAATGGAGAGGGAACCTTTCAGAAACTGTTTTACTTTGGATTGAAGCTGAATGGACAGCTTCTCCAGAATGGTTTCTTTTCCAATATCGCCACTTCGCTCCTTCAATTGCAGTAAAAACACGACATACCCGTGCTCTTCCTTCACACCCCACACGTGCATAAACTCACCCATAATTTCTTCCGCCATGTTGATAATGGCATATTCGATCAGGGTCTGATCATGGCTGTCGTAGTGGCCGAACTCCTCCTCCATGCGGACCAGCATCAGCGCGGCATCCCCGGTATGGAAGGGCAGGTCGTAATTGTCCAGCTTGCGCTCCCATTCGCTGGTGGAGAACCGACGTCCTTGTAATGTCTCCAAAAGAAGGCGCCCACGCAAATGCGGTAAATTCTCGCGCAGGGTAAACTGCGTCCGTGATAGGGAGCTGACAAGCGCCCATTCATTGTTCAGTTGGTCGATGGCTTTCTGCACTGCGCCGATGAGTTCGTCATCTGTTGGCGGTTTGAGCAGATAGTCCACGGCTTCATACTGGATGGCTTTCTTGGCATAATCGAATTCGGAGTAACCGGATAAGAGAATGCATTTTATTTTTTTGTCCCGGATGCGAATGCGTTCGATCAGCTCTATTCCTGTCATTTCCGGCATCTGAATGTCCAAGATCACGATATCAATCGGATGAGTTTCTATGAGCTGCAGAGCTTCACGAGCGGAGTATGCCCGGTGGACCTGTTCGATCCCGAGCGTATGCCACGGTTTGGTCATGGACAGGTTGTCTACCCAGTGTGCTTCGTCGTCTACGATGATCATTTGCATGGTTGTTTTGTCTCCTTAACGTTGGTTGAACAAAGGACATCTGTACACTTGCCACTCCGATGCCAGAATAACCTTCCGATCGCTGTTATCCCCGGATAAAGGCGAGCACTTCGTTTCTACAGGTTTTTTCTGTCCTCTGCGTTAGCGTGTACGTGGTCTTGTTCAAAAATGAATCAACAGATATGTGTAAACAGGCCGCTTTGGAATTGAAGGTCCAGAATTCCTTCAATCCTCCGCTAAAGCTCACATAAGGTATACCTTTATTTAAAATAAGGTCTTATATAAAGGCTGGATCGGGTGAAAAAAGGATGAAGACTTTACTCTAACGTAAAGCCTTCTTAATAAATCTTCAGACAGATGCATGAAGCACTTCAATAAACTTTAGACAACTACGGGTAGTATCAACTCTTACCAGTATCTCCTCGCTCCTTGTCGACATCCTCGCCCGGGATTTCCCAGACGATTTCGGTGCGGAAGCCGCCGAGTGGGGATGGGCCGAACAACAGGTAGGAATGGTTGCCAAAGGTGTGGATCATACGCTGGTACGTATTCCAGAGCCCGCAGCCGACCTCCTCTTGCAAAGGCTCCAGCATTTCCTGGTTCAATGCTTCGTACTGCTCCGGCGTAAGGCCGGGGCCGTCGTCGTCGATATAGATTTTGCCAAACCCGTTCGCACTTTCCCCGGTAATTCGAATCTCCCCCGATGTATACGACTTCCCAATACCATGGATCACCGAGTTCTCGACCATCGGCTGAAGCATTAAACGTGGAACCGATTGGGCAAGCATATGCTCGGGAATATCAATGTGATATTCGATACGGCCATTGCGCAGCTTCTGGATGTCCAGATAGTTGATGAGCAGCTTGATCTCTTCTTGTAACGAAGAGGTTTCCCGTTCCATCCGGGTGGTGTAGCGATAATATGCACTCAGGTTATGCGCCATGGACACCACGGCTTGTTCGTCCTTCATCTGTGCCATGTTGATGATATAACCGAGACAGTTGTATAGAAAATGCGGGTTAATCTGTGCCTGAAGCTGCTTCAACGTCGCTTCTCTGGCCCGGATTTTTTCCTGAAACACATTTTCGATAAGATCCTGAATCTGGTGGGACATGTCGTTGAAACGGTGGAACAAGAATGAAAACTCATTCTGGTTGTTGCTGTGCAAACGCACGGAGTAATCGCCTTGCTGTACGCGGCGAAGACCTTTGATCAGCTTCTGTATAGGGTACTGCACATTGCGATAGAGCAAGATGGACGCGGAGATGCCCACAACGAGCAGCAAAATCATGCAGACATAAAACAGATTCTGGCTCAGCGAGATCGGTTGCAAAATCTGATACAGCGGTACGACATCCACCAGATGCCAGTCCAGATACGTGGATTTGACGGTGCTGACGAGATAGTTTTTGCCGCCCAGCTCCACGACATCCTGTGTTGTATCTTCTAGCGAGTGAGTGTCCAGATAACGGATGAGTTCGCCGGATAACTGCTTGTCTGCGGTGCGGTTCAGGATCGGGGCGTTGCCTTTGTGGTACAGGATCGGATCGCCCTGGCCGCCTGCTTTGTACGTGTCGAGCATATTCTGAATATTCTCGTAGCTGAAGCTGGCTTCAATGACCAGGTTACTGCCTGTGAGCATGCCCGGCTGTGCTAATGAATCCGTATAGAACCAGTAAAAGGATTGCATGGCGTCTTTCGCGTCGGTGGAATGATCCCCGTAGGTCCATTGTCCGCTCATGTTTTTTTTCAAATACGCCTCGTCATAGCCGGTATCCCGGTTGTAGTTCGCAATAACCTCTTTGTTCTGCTGGGAGTACACCGCGTAGCGGGTAGGCCAGAGATCGGTTACGCCCGTCTGGAGCGTCATTTTCTCCTGAATGATGTACCGCGTCTGCATCTGGTCGTACTTATCCTGCCACAGGTTCAGGCCGTTGAAGGCACGCACATTCGGATCACGCGAGAGAATAAGGCTGAAATCCATCATCTGATTAATGCGCGAATCGATCTGACTGGACAGGAACGTGAGCTGCTTGGTGTTGGACACTTGCAGTTCTTTGCTGACGACGTCGTACGTGACGTTGTTCGAATAGGTGTACATGATCAGAATCGGGATGAACAGAATGACGATTAGCAGGTTGATTTTGGCGAAAAGGCTAAAGCGGGATCGGATTCCTTTTTGAAAAACGTTAAAGCGCTCCCATGTATACATAAAAAGTCTCCCTTATATTCACATCTAACTATATTGTTGAACGTTTTTATTTACACATGTAACGGAGAGGACAGAAAAAACCTGGAAAAGCGAAGCGCTCGCCTTTATCACCCGATTTTCCCTTTAAGAAGGGAATCAAAAAAATCTAGGGATAACAGCGATTGTAAGGTTATTCTGTCCTCGGAGTGGCTGGTGTAAATAACACGATTAGTTCACCAATATAGATCAAACTAACAAAACCCTATCGACCCTAACAATGTTATATAGTCAGACCTCGGAATGGCTTGATACTATTTATATCAGAGAAGCCCAAGACACACAAAAACTTTTTTTGGGAACAGGAGAAGGTTCATATGGAGGCTAAAATGGAGGGTCAACGGCTCCCGCAGGCGGATGCGGGAAACAAACTGGAACAGAAGAGAAAAAAACGCTACAAACAGCCGTGGGTGCTGCACTTCATGGTGCTGCCAGCGGCCATTATGGTCTTTATTTTTTCATACATTCCGATGTCGGGTATTCTAATGGCATTTCAGGATTACAAACCTGCGCTGGGTTTTACGGGGTCGGAGTGGGTGGGACTGAAGCATTTTGAGTATATGTGGACCAATGATTATTTCCTGCAAATTACGTGGAATACATTATTCTTTGCCTGTTCAAAGATCATCATGAACTTGATTATTCCGTTTATTTTTGCGCTATTGCTCAATGAGGTGCGGAAGATGGCGCTGAAACGTACGATCCAGACACTGGTGTATCTGCCGCACTTCTTGTCCTGGGTGACGCTATCCGGTATTCTGATCGATATTCTGGCACAGACGGGCATATTGAATCAGTTTCTGGTGTCGGTGTTTGGCATCAAACCGATTTTCTTCCTCGGGGATGGCAACTGGTTCCGCTTCACGGTTATTGTGAGTGATGTCTGGAAAGAGTTTGGTTTTAACACGATCATCTTCCTCGCGGCACTGGCGGGCATCAACCCGGCTCTGTATGAGGCAGCTGAAGTGGATGGGGCGGGACGCTGGAAACAGACGATGTATATCACCATTCCGGCACTCATTCCAATCGGGATCGTTATCGCCACGCTGGCGCTGGGCAACGTGCTGAACGCCAACTTCGACCAAATCTTCAACCTGTACAGCCCATTAATCTATCAGCAAGCGGATATCATCGATACGTTTGTGTATCGGGAAGGTCTGCTGAGCGGACAGTTCAGCTTTGCAACGGCGGTCAATCTGTTCAAATCGGTCATCAGTCTGATCCTCATTGTGATCTCGTATCGACTGGCATACCGTTTTGCCGGATACCGAATTTTCTAAGAAAGGATGATGATGAACCATGTATCATAAAACGCTGCCTTATCGCATTTTTAGCATCTTCAACAATGTGTTTCTGACCATCCTTTCGGTGCTCTGCCTGCTGCCGCTGTATCACTTGCTGATGGTATCCCTCAGTTCGTCCGCACCTGCGAATGCAGGGCTGGTAACATTCTGGCCAATCGGATTTACGTTTGAAGCGTACGCGAAGACGTTTGATAACGCCAACTTCTTGTCCTCGCTCTGGGTATCGGTGGAGCGGACGGTGCTGGGTACGGGACTTGCGCTGATCGTTAACACACTTGCGGCGTATGCACTATCCAAGGAAACGCGCGTGTTCCGCGCACGGAATATCTACCTGTGGTATTTTGTCATTACCATGCTGTTCAGTGGGGGCCTGATTCCGGGGTATATCCTCATTCTGAAACTGGGCCTGATGAACACGCTGTGGGCACTCATCCTACCGGGTTTGGTGGCGGTATTTAACATCATTCTGCTGCTGAATTTCTTCCGCACGGTGCCGAAGGATCTGGAGGAGGCAGCATTTATCGATGGCGCAGGTCATTTCCAGTCGTTTATCAAAATTTATCTGCCCGTGTCCGTGCCGGTTATTGCTACCGTGTCTCTGTTCATGATGGTGGGACACTGGAATGCATATTTCGACGGGATCATCTACATCCGTGATTCGGAAAAGCTGCCTTTGGCGACATTTATGCAGACGATCATCGTACAGGGCGACATGACCAAGATGGACCCGCAAGCGATAGCGAACCTGTCCCAGCGTACCATCCGGGCGTCGCAAATTTTCATCAGCGCACTGCCGATCTTGCTGGTATACCCTTTCTTGCAACGTTACTTTGTGAGTGGAATTGTGGTTGGGGCTGTGAAGGAGTAGGGACTAAAGGTTGTGTTTAGAGGATAACAAAAGGATTGTAAAAAGGAAGCTGCCAAACTGGGGAAGGCCAGGGAGGCGGCTTCTTTTTTGTTATACTACAATCGTTGCAAGCTTAAATTTTTATTATGTTTGAAAATAAATAGTGTTATGAAACTGTAAATGATTATCGCTATATTTAACAATATTAAACCTGAATAACCGTCCGTAAATTTCGTTCGCTCAATCCACTTGTTCACCAGTTCTCCAGAAAGAGCTTGTTTGGCTAAATAGTTGTTAATATCGTTCGGATGTATTTCATCAATGTATATGAGTGGAAACTCCATACTATTCGAAGAAGCTAGTGGAGGATAGAATTCCACCCATTTCTGGCCTGTCCATCGATCATACTTATATTTGAAGTCTGCGCTGGATTCAGATCCAAGATTGTCCCATCTCATAAATCCGAATATGAGTAGGATACACAGTGTAGAAATGCTAATGATTATTTTTTTATTTTTCAAATCAATCTCATCCTTTTTTACACGAACTATATCTATTTCTACTATTGGGACCCACTTGGTGCTAAAGGGGCTGTACCCGTTTTTATTTTACCAGTAATTCCAGTTTTCTGTAAGTGCATTCTTTCATGCTCAACTAAATCTCTCGAAATCACTGCCAAACTGGGGAAGGCCAGGGAGGCGGCTTCTTTTTTTGCATAAGAATGCTTGAATCTGTCTGGTTACTTAATTTGAATAAAATGGTACGATAGGAAAAATAAAATGGAATTCAAAATTCTTTTTATTCAGTAGTACTAATACCTATGATCTTATTTTCAAAGCAAGTTTTACAGAATCCCCGACCGATAAAGCCCACTTCTTTAGACGTGAGATAAAAGTGAGGTCGGATACGGAGTATCTCTATTGTGATGCTTCAAGTATCCGAAATGTCTGTGTTCTTTATTTTTTATTTGCTTGTTTCAATTCATTTATTAAACTGATACAGTATAGACATGGACGAATATCGAAGAACAAACACAACCGTATCTTTGTTGAACTATCATTTTGTGTTCTGCCCACGATACAGGAGAAAGATCTTTCTCAAATCAGAGGTAGAACAGCGCTTCAAGGCATTGGTGCATGAGGTATGTGCAGAGCTTAAAATGGAGATTGTTGCCATGGAGTGCGACAAAGACCATACATATCTGTTTCTCCATGCACTTCCAACATTAAGCCCTGCGGATATCATGGCAAAAATAAAAGGATTCACATCCAAAAAACTACGAGAGGAGTTTCCACACCTTCAGCATTTGCCCAGTTTGTGGACACGTTCCTATTTTGTTTCTACCGCTGGACATGTATCCAGTGAAACCATCAAGCGTTATGTTGAACAACAAAAGACAAGGGGGTAAAGCCTATGTCTCAGACCCTAACGGTTAAGGTAAAGCTGCTGCCGACAAAAGAGCAGATCCGACTATTGGAACAAAGTAGTCATGAATATATCCGAGTTGTGAATACACTCGTGGCCGAGATGGTAGAAGAAAAGAAAAGGTTGAAGAAGACAACAAAAGACGTTCCTGCTCATCTACCAAGTGCAGTAAAAAATCAAGCGATTAAAGATGCGAATAGTGTGTTCTCTACCAAAGTGAAGAAAAGTAAATACGCCATCATACCGACTCTGAAGAAACCGATTTGCGTATGGAATAACCAAAACTATTCGTTTGACTTCACGCACATTTCCATTCCATTCATGGTAGAGGGAAAATCGAGGCGTGTAAAAATTCGTGCATTGTTCATCGGCAGGGACCATCGAAACGTTGATCTTTTGAAGCACAAACGGGGTACGCTCCGTGTCACGAAAAGCTCAGGGAAGTGGACAGCCCAAATTGCTGTCACCCTGCCAACAACTGAAAAAACGGGTATGCGGATTTTAGGTGTTGATTTAGGGCTAAAAGTTCCTGCGGTAGCCATCACAGATGATGATCAAGCTCGCTTTTTTGGGAATGGACGAGAAAACAAATACAAGAAACGGAAGTTTCGTAGTGTTCGTCAAAAGCTAGGAAAACAAAAGAAAGTGAACGCTATTCGCAAGTTAGATGATAAAGAACAACGATGGATGAAAGACAAAGACCATAAAGTGAGTCGCGAAATCGTTCATTTCGCAGTCGAGAATAAGATTTCTGTCATTCGCTTAGAGCAACTCACGAATATCAGGCAGACGACAAGAACAAGTCGTAAAAACGAAAAGAATCTACACACATGGTCATTCTACCGTTTGGCACAATTCATTGAATACAAAGCCAATATGGCAGGGATCAAAGTACAATATGTGAACCCTGCATATACAAGTCAAACCTGCCCGGAATGTTCAACAAAGAACAAGGCGCAAGATCGAAGATATACGTGCCCATGTGGATTCAAGAAACATCGTGATATCGTTGGGGCGATGAATATTCGCTACGCAACTGTGATTGGCGGTAACAGTCAATCAGCCTAAGATGCTATATGCACTGTCTTAGGAGGGGTAATGGCATACCCTGATCTTAGCATCTGTCCAAAGCAGAAATGAAATGAGGACGTTAAGCTAGCTAAGAATCCCAGTCACTTTAGTGACCTTGCCTCTTTAGGGGTGGGAGTGTCAAAAGTGCAGTAAGATAGGGGGGGGCTTATCATGATTTCAAATTCAAATTCCTGGTCTGTATGTATATCTAGCGATGTTGAATTGAACTTTTTGGTTTATGTCGCGAGAGCATACAGCATCTGTGATGAATACTTCGATAAGCACGGTGCGTGGCCTAACAGACAAGTCTCATTGTCGGATCAGCTTCATCATGAGCTTGAGACACAATGGCAGGATTTCTGGAATGGCAGCATTCAACTAAAAGCGGAAGCAAAGATTCAGCAAAAGGCTGCATTAGAGTCTCAAGCACCGGATCTAGCTGTGTCTCATCCCATGTGTGCACACCTTAACCATAACCATGTATCTCCTTTTGTTCTGGACCAGCCCTATTTTGAAGCCATCCAGCACCAGGAATTGAGAGAAGCTTTGGCAGCACAATGGCCGTCTTATATCCAATGGTGGAACATGCCTGCGGGCGGACAGGCTGCGATGCACTACTGGGAACATATCCCTGATCTGATTCGTTATGTTCGAGAGTTCGAGATCGAAGCGGGCAGACCTATTCAGTCCTTCCATTTAGATGTGGAACTAATCTATAACGGCCCCTGTAAACCGATTGAGGTTACGGACGAATACGTCATTATGCCGATCAGAACGGATTACTTAATGAAGCCGGACTGGTGGAACGAGCGCTTCAAAGAGAGGTATTGAGAACGACAGTTTTACTATGGCCTAATTACAGGGTTTGCAGTTAACTCTAAATCAGGGGGGAATCAAATGGAATTCAGAAAAATTACTTGGGATAATTTTATTGAATGTATCGAACTTAAAGTCTCTCCAGAACAGCAGCAGTTCATCTCTTCGAATCAGCATGCACTTGCAGAAGCGTACATAGCCTCGGATGAGGGACAGATCATCATTACCTTTGCGGTTTACAAGGAAGAACGAATGGTCGGATTTATATCGATGTATTATGACGATGGGGACGGGAATTTCGATTACAGCAGCTATGGCATATTTAAAATGATGATCGATCATCGGTACCAAGGCCAGGGATACGGAAGAGAAATGGTAGAGAAAGCGGTAGCGTATGCACAATCAGCCCCTCGCGGAAAAGCCAAAGTGGTGGAGTTAACATATAAACCAGAAAATGTGGCAGCCAAGAAAATCTACGACTCGCTTGGTTTTCAACTTACGGGTGATGTATTGGCTTGTGGTGAGGTGCAGGCTGTATTGACGTTATAGTGGATGGAGAGAGCTAGATATGAGAAAACTTAAACCAGATGAGTATTCAACTGTATTGCCACTGATGGATTCGATTCAAAATAAAGCTGTATATGCACTTTCTGTGATTCACGGTACACAACAAGGCAGCGTATTCGTAAATGAAGGAAAACAAATTACCTCTGTATTTATTACAAGCTGTGGCGGTTTCTATGGTTTGGCTGGAGACGAAACGAACGATGCTTTTGCTCAGGATGTCATTCAATATATGAATGATGAGTCGAATCATCCTGACTTTTTTGCTTTGGGTGTCTATACCAAGGCTTGGGAGAACAGATTGCATGACTACCGTATTCAGCATTCCCGGAAAATCTCGCGTACATATTATCGTTTTAATCAAGACCGTTTCATAAAGTCATATGAGGAATATGATATAACACTGGAAAAGCCATTCAAGTATTACTCGTTAGACCTCGACATCTCTACAAAATACAGGGGACAGTTCTACCCGTACTATCAGCTCGTGTGGTCATCAGCCGAGCAGTTCTGTGCACATGGAATCGGACATTTTATTATGAAGCATGACGAACTGGTCAGTGTGTGTACTTCCCCTTATGTCGGTGGAGGATACGCAGAGATTGATATTATTACCATTGAAGAGTATCAGCGAAAGGGGTTAGCGAGTGTGGTTGGTGTACATTTCATTCAAGATTGTTTATCCCGAAATCTCATTCCCAACTGGAGCTGTCACACTGATAATGCAGCGTCCAATAAGCTCGCTCGGAAATTAGGATTTGAAGAGATCGGGGAACATTCGATGTATTGGTATCATGTATGACAGGCGTAATGCCCGTTAACTACATGATATAATAAAAGCAATATAACCAATGAGGAGGGAAAGATATGAAATGGCATGAAGTCCAGCAGATTTTTCCGAATCAATTCGTGAAATTTGAAATCCTGCATTCAGAAGAATCAGATAGCCAAGAAGTGATCGATGAGGTAGCTGTCATTGGACCTGTAAGTGATGCTGAAGCGACCCAGGAATTATTAAATAGCCGGGATAAAACATTGGTTTATCATACCTCCAAAGATCAAGTAATCGTTAAGGTGCGGAAGAATGTAGGTTTAAGGAGAAATATGTGAATGAAAGTAGAATACAGAGAAGGACTTTTATTCACTGAAGTGACTGTTCTTTTTAATGGAAAAACAAAAACGATCAATAACATCGTTATTGATACGGGAGCGAGTCATACTTTGATTTCACAGGACGAAGTGGATGATATCGGAATTAGGTTTGGTTTGGAAGACGAGATTGTAACGAGTTATGGCATAGGTGGAAAAGAGCATGCTTTTAGTAAAAGAATTGAAGGCATACAGGTAGAGGATTTTGTTTTAAGAGATGTGCCTATAGAATTCACTTCTTTTAAGTACTACAATATTAACGGTTTGTTAGGGTTAGATATACTTATTAAAGGTAAATTTATTCTGAATTTAGAAGAATTCGAGCTAAATCATAAGAAATAAACCTCATTGCCCCCTTCCCCTCATTCCTGCTATAATTTCCGTATATCGACTGCATTGGGGGTTATGACGTGGCAATAGGGATGATGCCGGATTGCTCGTTCGCTAGAAAGCCTTACGCAAAGCCTGAATAGGGGCGGACTTTGTGTAGGGCGCGACAAAATGAGATCGTTTGCCCTGAGTAAGCAACACCAATATCATGGTTCGACCCGCAGGCTTTGCACCTTATTTGCTTGACCACTATAAATAAGGGGCTGAAGGCCATGCAAACACCATTTATTCATAATCATCAATATAACTACATTTATAAACAAGCCGAATTTCTGCTGAAAACGCTGCGCTCGGTCGTGGACCCCAAAGTATTGGATACGGTCCGCTACACCGTCAGTACGAATGCCGTTGGCATCTTCGAGAATCTGACGCTGGAACAGAAGCAACTGCTGGAGCAGCTATCCACGTATGCGACGCCGCATGACGTGCAGTTGTACCTGAATCAGCTTGAAGACCATCTGATTCCATATCCACAGGTCACAGCCAAGCAGATTCAGAAGCTGTTTCCCAAAGCCAAAAAGCTCAAGCTGCCCGATTTGGAATCCATTGATTACGCTCACACCACGTATTTAAGATGGAAGGACATTGCAACGAGCCGATTGTTCATTGTGTACCCGCATGAGGGTAAGTTCCTCGGGATTGAGGGACGCATTACCGCTACGAACAAGAAGGGGTATTGTATGTTCTGTCATCGTCATCAGGAGCTGGGATTTTATAACGTGAAGACGAAGGCACATTCGGCGGACAATTTTGCCTCCATGGGTCAGTATGTATGTATGGATGACAAGGCGTGCAACGAGAGTATTACGGATATCAGCATGCTGGAGAAATTCTTGCTTGCAGCAATGAAATAAAAATAAAAGCTGGAGAGTCGTGTACAGCGAATATAGAGTGTAAAACAGCACAAAACCCGGATCGTAAAGCAGCACGAAACACACACAAGGTCGCTCAATTGAGCGGCCTTTTTTGGTGTGTTTATTTTTCAATCGTGAAAGTCGCGGATGCACTCTCGGCATTTAGGTTGTTAGTGGCTCGGCAGAATGGCTGGCATAGTTAACGCCCAACTCGTATGCCTGATGCAGCAGTTCCTCATAATGCTCCGGCGGGGCTTCTACAGTATTGTACAGAAACTCAACCCTCGAATTAGTCACGCCGCAGTAATCGGCGATACCGACATTAAGCAGATTGCGAATTGAATCACCGTAGTTCCGTTTGTTCATCTGTTCTTCGGTCACGCCAGCAAGGGCAATCCATAGAATTTGCTCATGATGCAGTGTGTTCGTACCGTAGGCAAAGGTGTTGTTCATCACACGGTCAATGTACCCTTTCAGCATCGCTGGCAGATGCCACCACCACAGAGGGAAGACAAAAGCAATCGCATCGTGTTTCCTGAGCCGATTGATCTCCGTTTCAATCTGAGGAGAGAAGCGCTGAATTTCTTGCGTATAGTCAGGTTCATCTTCTGCGCGTAGAATCGGATCGAAACCTATCTCATGTAAATCCACGATTTCTGCTTGATGCCCCGCTTCTGTCAGGCCTTTAACGAAACGATCGGTAACCTGGAAGGTCAGCGAATCTTTACGGGAATGGGATACAACGACTAATACGTTCATTAACAATCACAGCCTTTCTGGAGCGTGGTTAGGTAGCCATGTCTCCTTGGATGATGCTATTATAAACAGGGTTGAGAACATCTGGAAGTACGCACTTTGATGTTCTATAGGGAGATGAAAGTGCCCTAAGAACATGAATGTGCCTTGATTGGAAGACCGCAATATGGTCCTCGGCATGCAGATGAAAGGTGCAAAAAGGTTGTTCTATTGAAGAAGTGTCGGTGTAAATTATGTTGGTTGGGCGGATAGGGAATATGGAGGAATGCGCGGTGACGGAACAAGACAAGACGAAAACGGGTGCAGATGCTCCCAAGAAATATAGGGTTGGCGTTGAAGCAGCTTTGGAAGTGATGGGTGGGAAGTGGAAGCCGCTCATTATTTATCATTTGTTCACAGGGCGCAAACGGACCTCGGAGCTGCGGCGGCTGATCCCGGACATTACGCAGAAAATGCTGACGACCCAGCTTAGAGGATTGGAAAAAGACGAGATTGTACAGCGCAAAGTTTACTCTGAGGTGCCTCCCAAGGTGGAATATGAGCTTACGGAATACGGATGGGGACTCAAGCCTGCGCTGGATCTTCTGTGCTATTGGGGGGAAGAGCATCTGGACAAAGTGTATGGAGATCGGTCGAAGGTGCTGGAGGACTTTACATCTTCAGAAACGTGAAGAACGGGAGGGCAAGAACAAATGGACGATACCGTAAATGCTCAAGGCGTAAACCGAGCGAATCAAACGGATCAAGCGAATCCATCAGGCTATTCTCACCAAAACAAGCAAGCCAATAGATCTACACAAGCTAATCAGTCCACAAAGGATACTCCGGCAAACTCAACCGATTTAACCGATCCATCTAAACAGACCGTGCCGATCCGTTGTGAAGGGGTGGCTGTTGTGCTGATGAAAAGGTGTCTGGACCAATATCATGTGCTGATGCTCAAGCGAGCTGGACGGATGCTGCATAACGAATGGTGTTATATCGGTGGCGGTATTGAGCATGGTGAGAAGGCATGGGAAGCCGCGCTTCGGGAAATCCGGGAGGAAACGGGCATCACAGAGGTACGTTTATATACGTCTAATCAGTTCGAGCAGTTCTATTCACCGACAGAGGATTATATTTATATGGCCCCTGTCTTTGTAGGGTATGTGAACGAGCATCAGCCTGTCCGGTTAAATCATGAGCATAGCGAGCACCGATGGATGACGTTTGAAGAAGCGAAGAGGCACGCAGCATTGCCCGGCATTGATGATATTCTGGATTTTGTCGAAAAGCATTTTGCCAAAAAGGCTCCTTCCAAGTGGCTGCAGATTAATATAGAGAATGAATAGGAGGTATATCTCATCATATTTAAGACGTTTTATCCAAGAGCATTGTTAAACTTGATGTGTATGCTGATGATAGAGATCATTATATTCAGAAATGTTTTTTTTAGTGGAAATGGTGTATTGAAATACTTTGGCTTATTATTGTTTGTTTATATTTTGGTTTATATTGTTTTTCTTATTCGGCGTGTGCTGTTCTCCAAACCGAACATTGCGCTGGAGGCAGATCATGTCATTTCGATGAAAAATCGGAGATACGATGCATCCCAGATTGAGTGTATTTACATCAACTACAGACGGATTGGCTTTAAAATGTATGGCAAACGGATTGTGCCGATGGATTTATGCTTTTATTTTAAGAGAGATCAAGAGACCACAGGCGTAGAAGCCGTCCATGAATGGGCCGCGCGGAACGACAAAGAGATAAAGTATAAATTTTTTCAAACCTTGGCGTAGCAAAATACGTCTGTTGAATATAAGCAGTGTTTAGACTGGAGATTCTGGAGGAATAGTGATGCAAACCATAGAGCAATTTCTAACCAGCGATTGGTATCAAAATGTGATAGCTGAACTCGTTCAGCTTAAACCTCAGCTGAAATTTGTGGAACATGCCAGTTATGAAGCACCTATCCTGATGGATTCTTTTAGAGAATGGAAGTATGTTTTGGAGGGAGTTGACAGCCCTGCGCCAACCGAAGAGGAATGTGTACAGTGGACTATGGGGCAGATCGACGAAGACAAGGCATCCATTATGTCGTATGTAATTGCGAGGTTAACGTTTAGTGAAGAGTTAGATGATGATCCGGACGGAGAATTCGCAGCGGGCGAGGAACTGGAAGCAGGGGATCGTTCTGAGGTGGTGGAGGTGTTGGGATTCACAAGGTCAGTCGTCGCTCACACGGTCATCGAATATGACATGGTCAAAAATCATCCGAAGCAGTTAACAGCGTTTTTTAAAAGGACACATATCCCTGGTGCAGCCAAATTCGCATCACAGATTAAAAAGCTGTACGAACAGGAGAGGCGCCTATGAAATATTTAACAAAAGAATGGTACGAAACTTGTCAGCAGACAGGGCTTCATTTTGGCATGAGAGTACATAAAGGGGCGGCTTCACTGGACGAAGCTCTTTATCAGCGGCTGTATAAACGGAAGGAAAAAGAGCATGTAAAGCTCCAGCGAGATGTGTACGACACCGATCCACGTTTCATGCTGGAGCATGATGGTCAGGTCATGACCCGGGTAGACAAAGCATTTAGCGGGGAAGACGTGACGGAGGAAGATCAGCTCGTGTATCATATGCCTCCCGAAGAGCGTGCTCATATCGAGAAGCTGATTGCCGAGTACGATGCTCGTCCTGCTTTTGATGAGAAGCAATGTAAAGAAGACTATCAGGAAGCCATGGAATGGAATGACAAGCACCATGCGGAGCGCTTGCCCGCGGAGATTTTGGAACAGATTGCGGATATTCGTGTATTCTCGCTGGGGTACTGCACACGCAAGGTCATGCGGCAGCTTAAGAAGAAGAGTGAAGAAAATATCAAAGAGATGGAACGTGTATTGGAGGAGTACAGGGATGCTATGGTAAAGCAGAATATTCCGGCTGACATTCATCGTAAGTTGCAATTTCATGATTGTCAGTTGACGGAACTGCTGACGGGCGATGAGCTCGTCATGCGGTTTGACCCAAGAGGCGGCTTTACTGAGATCAACAAACTGATGCTGACTGCACCTGAGATTCTCAAGCAAGAGGGCGAGCTTGTCGGCAGATACTGGCTGTATCAGGAGCTGTATCGAATCGACAACGGATATGAGCTTCATGTGCTTTTGGATGGAGAACCGATGTCGGAATTAATTGTACGCTGCACTGATATTGTTGCCGAGATAGAGTAAACCGAGATGCGATCAGCTTGGTGTTTATCTTTTTTGTTTCGGCTGCATTTATTGTAACTCTTGTATGTATGAAAAAGAGGTCATGCCTGTTCAGACAAGGTATGACCTCTATTCCAATTCAGGTGGTAATTCTACTCCCAATTCCATATCTCTACCCGATTCAAATTGAAATGACGGAATTCTGGATTTTGGGCAATTTTTTGCAGTTCACGTACAGGCCCGGTTACAACGGCACCGTATACTTGCACACCGTTCTTTTTCAAGTAGGCCAGACGCCTCTGATCCAGTTCCACCCCGTTGTAATCGAGATGGCTGGACATCCATTTCAGATCAGACAGCATGAATTCAATTTGTTCCTTCATGGTTCCTTGTGACTGCTCTTGCTCTTTGGATTCTGCAGGTAAATAGTTGAACCATCTGCCACCATCATCTTTAAGTTCAAAGAGTGGTTTCAAACTAAGATGTGGGATATTGTAGTCAAACATGCCTGCTCTCGAATAGGAAAGATTTTTCTCCTGCAATTCACCTGAATACATGGGCATGGCCGTTACGCCGATATCGTATTTGGACAGAATCTGCATCAACTGCTCGGGAGTTTTCAGATTTTTTAAAGAAATGGACATCTCGGCAACATGTCCGTCATCCAGATTACGAAGCTGCTTGAGACTACTATTTTCATCAAAGTCATCATATGATGGCTTGCCACCCACCAAAGCGTAGGGTAGGTAGAACGGGCCAAGGTCATTGCCATTCAGATACGCACCTGTATTCGTAATCTTATAGCTGAATTTCCCCGTAATACTGAGCTCGGCTTGAATCTCGCCAGTAATCACTTCCCATGAGCCAACGAGGCGATACACTTTAAGATTTGTTTTTTGTGTTAGAAAGGGCGTAACTTCAAATGGCAGCGGAACCTTCTTATCCACGCGCAGTCCGTCACCATTCATCTCCACCACTGAAACGATCGATCGCAAGAACTCATTACGTACCTTGGATTGATCAAAATAAATATGCAGAACCGAGATATAAACATGATAGAGCATAAATAAGAGAAATAGAGCTCCCCCTGCATTAAGAAACAGCTTTAACCTTGTTTTCCATATCATTCGTTTGAACTGCTTATGACTCCATTCAGGGCGTTGGTGTTCAAAATCATCTTGATGGAGCGCATGCAGATCATCGGGTACATCTGGTTTGGACATTATTCATTCTCTCCTTTCATCTGTAACATTTCTTCTCTAAAACGTGCTCTTGCACGAAACAGAGAAACTTTAACCTGGCTCATCGTCATATCCAGAATTTCGCAAAGTTCCTTGTAAGACAACTCATTCATCTCGCGAAGCAGCAGCACAGTCCGATACTGCTCGGGAAGTTTCTTTATTACCTTCTCAATGAGCTTCATTTGTTCTTGAGCAACAAGTACCTCCTCAGGCGAACGGTATGTATTTTCTACATATTGTTTCTCCAATTCTCTGTTCATCTCCATTTCCCCGCGATGCTTTCGGTACCAATCAATAAATAAATGCCGGGCTACTTTGTACAACCATGCTCTGGCATAGTCAGCATGTTTCGTTTTCATGGATACCATAGCTCTGTAAAAGGTTTCTTGAACTAATTCCTCGGCGATTTCCTGTGACCCACACATTCGATAAAGATAGAGATACAGGGAGGACTGGTACTGTTTGAATAGGTTCGGCATATAAATCACTCCTCATTCCAGGTTTCATCCTCCTTCACTAAGACAACGGGTGGATTTGAAAAATGTTACAATTAAATTAAAAGATTAGGAATTTCATGGATTGCGCTTATGTCAGATTTATGAGCTAATAGTCAGTAAGGAGAGAGTTAATCGTATGGAATTGTTTACAGCATTAATCTGGATTCTCGTAAGTATTATTTTCATTCTGTTAATTGTCGGGATTGCGCGTTATGCTGTGGACTCGTCTCAAACGTCAAGAAAACTGGATACGCTGATGAAGGAAGTACGTGACCTGCGAGCCGAAGTCAGAAGAATTGAGCAGTCCAAGCAGCACAGCCAACATATTATTGATGAAAAGGTGTAACGGTAGAAAATGCATATGTTGATTGGAAATTAGGTTCGGCCCATAACTTGAGCGGGAGTGAATGAATATGATGTATGCAAATGGAGACATTCAAGCTGTTTTTATTGACAGAGATGGCACCATCGGAGGTACGGGACATTTTATTCATCCGAGAGATTTTCAGTTATATCCGAATGCACAGGAAGCCATTCGGCTTCTTAAGGGGACGGGAACGAAGGTTTTTGCCTTTACCAACCAACACCGAATTTCACGCGGACAAGCGACCGTTCAGGAGTTTGAGCAGCAGTTTCAGGAATATGGCTTCGATCAGGCCTATATTTGCTCACATGAGGAAGGGTGCAGCTGTCGAAAACCCAAGCCAGGCATGCTGCTTCAAGCGGCAGCGCAGCATGGTTTGGATCTGACGAAATGCATCGTTATTGGTGATGTAGGCGAGACGGATATGCTTGCTGCTCATGCTGTAGGAGCAACCAAGATTATGGTCCGAACAGGCTGGGGCGAATCTTCATTAACGAAATTCAGAGATAAATGGTCAGAGACTGAGCCGGAATACATTGCCGCAGATATTTTGGAAGCGGTACATTGGATTGTTGGAAATAAAGGATAAATTGTACAGCCGGTTTTATCGCACATGTTACAATAAAAAATGGACCGAGTTTGAGGTTAGGAGTGATTGTATGATCGCCAGAACATGGCATGGAGCGGTGCCGCTGGAGAATAAGGAAGCTTTTCTGGAATATGAGTATGAAACAGGGGTAAAAGATACGTTGGCGGTAGAAGGAAATCGCGGAGCGTATTTAAAGGTGGTAGAGCAGGGAGACTATGCTCATTTTTTCCTGTGTACAATGTGGGAGGATATGGAGTCGATGATGGCATTTGCCGGGCCTGAACCTACTATTGCAGTAACGTATCCCAAAGATGACGAGCTTGGCTTGATCTCCGATCCAATCGTAATTATACAGGAAGTGACCAGTGCAGATAATCCGTTCGAGAAATAAAAGAGAAGTTACTTGCAAAAATCAGATGAAACACAGGAGAAGGATATGTATACTAACCCAAGCGTGAAAAATATCAACATGCTTTTTCAAAAGCATGGGATTCACGAACAGATCGTGGAAGCAAATCAGTTGTTAGGCACGACGGAAGGACGGGTGTTCAGGCTGCGTGCAAGCTCGGGTGAGCAGTATATTTTGAAGTGGGATGATTCAGAACAAATCCGTATTGCCCGGCAGTTTCTGGAGACGTACAGTGATGTACGGCTGCTGCCCAGCCTTCTCTTTGCAGGCTCGGACAGCACTTATTTTGTATATAGCTATATGCAGGGTGAAACTCATTACAATCGGGGACAGAAGAAGGTATGGTTAACCCGGCTGGTGAAAGAGCTGTTTAATACATATGTGCGTGTGGCAGATACAGCTTCATGGGGAAGAATGGAGCTTCCGCGCAGGACGTGGAGGGAATTCAACCAGATTAGTATTGAAGAGGCCAGAGAGAATCTGGGTGACGTGCTTGGCGCGGAAGATTATAATCTGGTTCAAATTCTCGTCAATCGTCTGTTTCAGAAGCATGAGGACGCGAGGTTTATTTTGCATGGAGATACAGGGGTTCATAATTTTGTGTTTGAGCAAAAGGAATTGATCGGGGTTATCGATCCGTCTCCTATGGTGGGCCCGGTTCTTTATGATTTTCTGTATGCCTTTTGTTCTTCACCCGATGACCTTGACCCGGCGATGTTGTGGGATGTATTCAAGCTGTTAGATCACGTAGATATGCATCAATCCAGATTGTTGGAGGAAGCGATGGTTCATCTATACTGCCGAATCGGGCTTAGTAACAAACATCATCCGCAGGACTTGCCTGAGTATCTCCGGGCGTGGAATGAGTGGAGACAGCACATAATGCACAATGCACAGGAGTGGGATAAATGAGAGCGCCTGGAAGCTTAACTTCTGGCATCCTGTTCTGATACTGGAGCTAGATGGATTGTATCCACATTTGAAAAGAATAAACATTGTATCGAGAGAGGTGATTCCATTGGTAAACGTATAAACAGGGAGAAATCCATGTGATGTATTCAAAGGTACATGTGGTTTTTCTCTGCCTATGATCTCAAACTTCATAAAAGAGGAGAATTGACATGTTAAAACAATTAAGCGAGTCCATTTATTATATGGTTAATGATAATGAAAGAGAGAGACCCGTATTGGGTCTGGTATGTGGGGAAAAATATAGCCTTGTCATTGATGCGGGCAACTCGGTTCAGCACGCCCGGGAGTTTCTGACCGAAATTCAGCGTTTGCAGGTACCCCCAGTACGATATGTTGTAATTACTCATGCTCATTGGGATCATTTCCTGGGAATGAATGAATATGGTGATGCGATCGTTATTGTAAATCGTCTAACCGAACAGCGTTTGAATGAATGGCGGGAATATGCTTTTGATGATACGGCGCTGCTTGAGCATGTAGAGAATAAACGGATTAGTGCACACGCGATGGAAGTTATACAGAATGAAATGTCAGACAGGGAGTCGTTTAGACTAGGCACGTCGGGAATGGTATTTGAGGGGATGCTCCAGCTTGATCTGGGGAACAAAGTTTGTATGCTGGAACAGATTCGCAGTACACATACGGACGACTCGACTATTGTATATGTTCCCGAGGAAAAGACGCTTTTCCTTGGGGATAGTCCTTATTCTACGACGACGCGTTCTTTATTTCATTATAAGCAGCATCTGTTGCTTCCCATGATTGAGGATATACAGCGATATGATGCCGTGCATTTTCTACTCGGGCATGAGTCGATTTGTGATGTGGAGGAAATGGACGTGTTTTTCGGACAATTGAAAGCATGCAATCAAGCGGTGAGCTCTACGTCGTTGGACGAAGCGATGAAGTCGTTTAAACGAGAACAGGGGCGTGCGCCGGTGAGGGATGAGGTGTTTTTTCTGAAAGCACTGGTTAATGATCGTATTCTCACGGCTGATTAATTGTTGGGATAAAAGGCAGAGTTGCAGGTTTATATTGGTTTAGAGTAATCGAGGCCGTCAGAGTTAGGTTTACTGTAATGGTGCGGTTATTAATTAGGGGATGGGTTACAGGATAAGAGTAAGGGTCACATTAAGGAGAATAGTAGAGTAAAAGTTGTGATGTTTAGAGCCTTGGCTTTGTGCCAGGGCTCTTTTCATTGTTTATATTACTTCATATTTTATACTTCTTCCATAATTCATGAAAAGTACCGACATCGTCGGGCTCAAACATGAACTACAATTTTAACGATTCCCAGGAAGCTTATTTGCCCTGAATCGGGGGTGTCAGAATTCTAACGATTCCTAGGAAGCTTATTCCATCTAAAAAGCTTAAAATTGCCCTTTTTTCTACGAAAAATAGCTAAATAGCGTTTCTGTGAATCGTTAGAATTTTGGGGAGCCCCAATTCGCCTGAATAAGGCTTCTCCAGATCGTTAGCGCACCAG
This sequence comes from Paenibacillus sp. TC-CSREp1, assembly GCF_050171015.1. Lineage (NCBI taxonomy): Bacteria > Bacillati > Bacillota > Bacilli > Caryophanales > Paenibacillaceae > Paenibacillus > Paenibacillus sp. TC-CSREp1. Next base: position 141,128 of record NZ_JBNOKM010000003.1, read on the forward strand.
ACGCTGCGAAGTTATGGTAGATACGCCTAAAAAACTTGGTATTGCACTTGGCAAATCCTCTGTGAGTGATGACAAAGGGAAGGGTGTCTCATCCGTGGCATGGAAAGGAGATTCCACCATATGTTAAATGTGTTTTGTTGAAAACAAACTGGATTTATTGCTCTTTTATCTATAAAATGGAATTATAAAACGAAACTTAGTTTCATCAAATGAAACTAAGAGAGAGGTTGATAACATGAACTTTCATTTCAACGGAATTGACCATGTTCAGCTGGCAGCCCCTGTCGGCTGTGAGGCAAAGGCTCGGCATTTTTTCCATCAGATATTGGGCTGGACTGAGATTGCAAAGCCTGAACTGCTGCAGAAACGCGGCGGTGTGTGGTTTCAGTGTGGCGATCATCAGGTTCATATTGGTGTGCAGCCGGATTTTGCACCTGCTACCAAGGCTCATCCGGCATTTCATGTACAGAACCTGGAACAGTTGCGCGAGCATCTTCGTCTGCACAACCTTCAAGTTGCTGACGACGAGGCAAGAACGGATGAGGGAGTCCGCCGCTTTTATGTGAATGACCCTTTTGGCAATCGATTGGAGTTTCTGGAGTGGATTGCAGTATAAACAGCATAGAGCTAATTTTAATGCCAACGCTAACGCTAAGCTAATGCTAAGCATAATGCTATGCCAACACAGCGCTGACGTTAACGTTACAGCAACGCAAAAAACAGGGCGATCCTATTTACGGGAATCGTCCTGTTTTATTTTATCTGATATGTGCAGACAATCTGCCTTTGACAAATTTAATGATGGTGATGCGCATGCGCATCAGGGGCGTCACCTTTTACAGTGCAAAGTACCGAGGTGTCGTGAAGATGCTTTTCAGACTCAACCTGCAAGGTGACATGTTTGATCTCTTTGTGTTCAAGCAGATGCTCAATTTTCTGCACCAGAATTTCGGACGCATATACATCCATCGTGCCATCTACGACAATATGTGCGGTCAGTGCGTTCAGGTTGCTGGTGATCGACCAGACGTGCACATCGTGTACTCCTTTGACGCCATCCACTTGCTGGATCGTCTGCACCAGATCGTTGACATCCACGTTGGCAGGTGTGCCTTCCATGAGAATGTGCAAAGAAGACTTGGTGACATAATACCCACTACGCAATACGAGTACCGCCACAATGACACTCGCCAGCGGGTCAGCCCAGCCCCAGCCGAAGAACATCATCAGCAGAGCAGCGGCGATTGCACCGATGGAACCGAGCATGTCACTGATGACATGCAAGTATGCCCCGCGCATGTTCAGGTTGCCCTCTGTGTCACTGCCGCGCATCATAATCCAGGCAACCAGAATGTTCACAAGCAATCCGATCGTACTGATAATCAGCATGCCCATCGTTGCAACCTCAGGCGGGTTGATGAAGCGGCCAATGGCCTCGTAGAAAATGTAAAGCGCAATCGCAATTAACGTAACGCCGTTTAACGTTGCTGCCAGAATCTCAAAGCGTCTATAACCGTAGGTTTTGCCTGTATTGACGGCTTTTTCCCCGAATGTGAACGCGAGTAAAGCAATTCCGAGTGCGATGGAGTCCGAGAGCATATGGCCTGCATCGGAGATGAGTGCCAGGCTGTTGGTGATGAATCCTCCGAAGGCCTCTACGATCATGTAAAAGGTAATGATAATGAAGGAAAAGAGCAGTACCTTTTTGTTATTGGTGCCATGTGCGTGATTATGTCCATGGTCGTGCCCATGATTGTGACTATGTTGGTGTCCTGACATTAAAAATCCTCTCCTTGGGAGCCTTGCTCCGTGATGTAAGTTGCCTGTTGCAGTTGAGTGAGACATGTTTGTTACGTGTTGCAAGTTTAAATGCGTGGGGTTCTGTTGCAGGTTGTTGTAACAATCACTTTATATGATATATCTTGTTGTCCTGAATAGAGTTATGTTACATGTTTCAATGCTACTGCTGTTTGTCCCCGATAAACAACTGTTTTTATTTAATATGAACATATGAGCAATCACTCATATGTTATGTGTTTATTATAATTCCGTCCTACAGTAGTGTCAACCCAATTTGAACAAATATAAACATGGATCGGCACAGACAACGATACTGGCAGCTGCACTGGCAAATAGCTTTCTGTTTATGCTACCATCGGGGCAGGATTACTATAGAAGGGCGGACTACGAGATGAAACATCTGCTGCTGGCAGACGATGATGCCAATATTCGCGCACTGCTGCGCCATGTCATGACGAAGGAGGGATACCGGGTTCATGAAGCACAGGATGGTATCGAGGCAGTCAAAATCATACAGGAGACACCCATTGATCTGGCGATTCTGGATGTCATGATGCCAGGCATGGACGGACTCGAACTGTGTGATTACATTCGTCAGCATTACGACATTCCTATTATATTGCTGACCGCGAGGGATCAGCTGTCGGATAAGAAAGAAGGATACTTGCGGGGCACGGATGAATACGTGACCAAACCTTTTGAGCCGGAGGAACTGGTGTACCGGGTCAAAGCGTTATTCCGCAGATATCATCGGACTTCCAGCGATATGATTCGCATGAACCGGATCGTGATTGACCGCAACAATGTGGAAGTGAGTGATGGGCAGTCGATTCTTTTTTTGCCAATGAAGGAATTCGAACTACTGTCTCAGCTTGCTCAGTTTCCTGGGCGCCTCTTCTCGCGGGACGAACTGATTCGGCTCGTCTGGGGAGCGGATTATGAAGGGGACGACCGAACGGTGGATGTACATATCAAGCGGCTGCGTGACCGATTTGCAGATTATGCGGACGATTTTGTGATTCAGACGGTGAGGGGCATCGGATACAAGATCGAGGTGAAAGCGCATTGAGAACGTTATACGTTCGGATATTTCTCATTACGGTGGCGGTGATTATCGTCAGCAGTGTGCTTGGGTTCTTTTTCTCCAACATCTACTACCACGCGAAGCTTAAAGACTTTAATGATGAGAAGCTGGTTGGCATCGCCATGGATATGAAAGAATTTGCCGAAGAGCAGTCCAAGCCTGATAAGGTGGAGCGATATCTTCACAACGCAGCTGCATTAGGATACGAAATCTATGTCACCGATGGTCAAGGCGATGATCAGTTTTACGGTCGTGAATTCCGCGAAAAGGACTTGGACAGGCAGGCTGTTCGTCTGGTGCTGGGCGGCGATGTGTACCATGGCGTGGCCGAGTTTCCGAGCCAACCGTTTATTACCGGATTTTTCGATAATCAATTAAGCAATACGGTTGGTGTTCCGCTGCAGGTGGGCGATGCTCGCTATGCCATGTTCATGCGTCCCGATGTTATTCTGCAATTTGGAGAACTGCGCATCTTTTTCGCGCTCATTGGAGCATTAACGGTGGGTATCAGTGTCCTGATCTTCCTGTTTAGCACACGTTATCTGGTGAATCCGATCGAACGGCTGTCCGAAGCGACAAAACGCATTGCGCAAGGCAATTATAACCTGAAATTAAACACAGCAAGACGTGACGAGATCGGGCAGCTGGCTCAGCATTTTATGACAATGAGTCGTGAATTGGAACGGGTGGATCAGGCACGGCAGCAGTTTGTATCCAACGTATCTCATGAGATTCAATCACCCTTAACCTCCATTCAGGGATTTGCGCAGTTGGTGGCGGATCGGGAATTACCGGAACAGGAACGCGAGCACTATGCGTCTATTATCGAAGAAGAGAGCAGGCATCTGTCCCTGCTAAGTAAACAGCTGCTGCTGTTATCTTCGCTTGAACAGGGACATGAAGACCTGACTCGAACGACTTTTTCGCTGAGAGCGCAATTTCGTCAGGCTGTTCAAGTGCTGCAGTGGCAGCTGGACGACAAGGAACTGCTGCTGCGTATGTCTGTTCCTGAGTCCATAAAGATTACGGGCAATGAAGTGCTGCTGATGCAGGTCTGGATGAATCTGCTTGGCAACGCCGTGCAGCATCTACCGAAAGGTCGGAGCATTGAGATTCGAGCAGAGCAGACGGAGACGGCGTGTATTGTTCATATTCAGGATACCGGGGACGGGATTGCAGCGGAGCATTTGCCGTTTCTGTTTGACCGTTTCTACCGGGTGGATCATGCGCGTGAACGTTCTTCCGGCGGGACTGGTCTGGGCCTTGCGATTGTGCAGAAAATTATTCGTCTTCATCACGGCTCAGTTGAGGTGTCCAGTTCAGCCGAAGGCACGGTATTTATGGTAACTCTTCCGCAGATGTAATGAGTTATTCATTTTCCGTTCATTTTCACCTCCTATACTTGGGTTATCAAGAGGGAGGTCAGAGCATATGTACTTGGCTATACGGGAAATGAGGTTTGCAAAGGGACGTTACGCCTTGATTGCGACCATCATGGTGCTGGTGTCGTTTCTGGTGTTATTTGTAACCGGACTTGCTCAGGGGCTGTCGTATGATAACGCGGCTTCGATTAAAAATATGGCAGCAACCCATTTTGTGCTTGAACAGGATTCAAATCATCGCTTCACTCGGTCGCAGGTAGGTCAGGAGGAACTGGATGAGGCTCGTGCTGTTGTGGGACAGGGCAATGCCGAACCGCTTGGGGTCAGAATGAGCACGGTCAACCCGGCAGACGACACCAAAAAGATCGATGTCACACTTTTCATGGTGAATCCGGGCAGCTGGCTTGCGCCAACTGTCACTGAGGGCAAAGCGATCAATGATCAGTCCGCAGGTCAGGTTGTGGTTGATCAGAAGCTGGCGAAGTCCGGCGTGAAGATCGGCACGGTTCTGGTGGATCAAGCTTCGGGAACGGAGTGGACGGTAAGTGGTTTTGTGCAAAATGAATCATTCAGTCATGCCCCGGTGGTATTTCTGAATGAGCAAGAATGGCTAACATTGCAAGCAGGGTCACGTACGATGCAGGCAGCATCTGCAATAGGTGGAGCAGACACTGGAACAGGAACAAGCACAAGCGTGGAAGCTGATACCGCGACTGGTACTGGCAATGAAAAAAATGCAACGAGCGCAGATGGTACAGGGACTTCTTCTGGTGCAGAGCGTGCGCCAGTCTACAATGCGATTGCGGTCAAAGGTACCGATGATCAGGTGAGCGGCCTAAGTGCTGCATTGCCAAAGACAGAGATCATCACCAAATCGGACGCGGTATCCGCCATTCCAGGTTACAAGGAAGAGCAGGGCTCATTACTAATGATGATTGCTTTCCTGTATGTCATCTCGGCATTTGTGCTTGCGGTATTTTTCTATGTCATTACGATTCAGAAAACCAGTCAATTTGGCATTTTAAAAGCGATTGGTACACGAAACGGTTATTTGGCAGGCAGCGTGTCGCTACAGGTGTTGCTGTTGTCTGTGGGCAGTCTGGTGATTAGCGTTCTGCTTGTTCGACTGTTTGAATCCGTTCTGCCGGCATCCATGCCATTTCAATTAGAGGTATCCACGCTAGCATTAACCTGTGCGTTATTCATCCTGATGTCGATGGCGGGTTCGTTATTCTCGGTGTGGAAAGTCACCAAAATTGATGCACTCGATGCGATTGGGAGGACGGCAGCATGAGAAACCGACTGGAATTACAAGGCGTTACACAGACATTTGATGACGGCAGCAGCCAGCGCACAATTCTGGATCAGCTCGATCTGCAAGTTGCAGAAGGGGAACTGGTTGCTGTGATGGGACCTTCGGGTTCAGGCAAAAGCACGTTTCTGTCCATTGCAGGCGCACTGCTTGAACCAACGGATGGGAAGGTATTGCTGGACGGCACTTCTATTATGGGCAAAAGTAAAACGGACATCTCGGATGTGCGGCTGCGCCAGCTTGGATTTATTTTTCAAAGTGCGAATCTCATTCCGTACCTGAAGGTGGAGGAGCAATTATTAGTAGTAGCGAAGCTTGCAGGGATGGATAAAAGCAAAGCCGAGCGCCGTGCAGGTGAACTGCTGGAGACGGTGGGATTGTCCCATCGACGGAAAGCTTACACCGACAAGCTGTCTGGCGGGGAACGCCAGCGTGTTGCCATTGCGCGGGCGCTGATGAATGATCCGGCTGTGCTGCTGGCGGATGAACCGACGGCCAGCCTGGATGCGGAGCGCGGGCTGGATATTGTAGGCACGATTGCACGGCTCGTCAAGGAGCAGGGAAAGAGTGCGGTAATGGTTACGCATGATGAGCGGATTTTACCGCTTTGCAGCCGGGTTCTTTTTTTGGAAAAGGGAAAGCTGGTGGCGCATTAGAGGTGTTCATGTTGAAGTGCATTATGAAGGTCACAGCTTCCTGTTGGGAAAGTGGCCTTTTTTTAACATAAATGTAATGTGTTGGAGTGAAAATGGAACATGGATGAATGAACACATTATGGAGTCAAGATTTCGAAAGGATGAGGACAGATGAACCGTTTGAATGCAGCACTTTATCCGGCACTGAGCGCGTTGATCCATTGCGAAACCATTGAGGCAGAGCGCAGGCCGGGTGAGCAGTGCATGAAACGCTGGTGAGTAATATCAGCATCATACCGTTTATCGGAGATAAATGTGTTGTGTTTCAGCCGCATACGGACTATGGGAACTGCCCGGAGGAACGCTGGAAGCAGGCGAGCACTATATGCAGGGATTGAAACGTGAATTAATGGAAGAGTTAGGAGCAGAGCTGCGCAGCTACATGAACGACTACGAAATGGCGTATCCGTAATTGTTATGAAAGAAGATACTAATTTTGAAATGCTATTAAACATTCTATTGCTTCACTGAATCAAGAAGAGAGAAAAAATCTTGTATTCAACGTTGAGCTAGCACGAGTCCAAAGAACGTTGGAAATTGCTCGAATATACTGAGTAGCTGGCGTTAGCTTAATATTTTAAAAAGATTATTTGAAGGAGTATTTGATAGATTTATAGGAGCTCCTACTGAGCCCCTATTTTGATTCTAGACTCAAACGTATTCCGAAAGAACCTTTTACCCTCCAATTTAATGGATACCGAGCTGTAGGCTTTAACTAAACCTCCACAATCGATAATATGGTCTTGACTCTCCAACACGTGCCAAACTTCTATCTGATCTTGTCGGATGGCTGCAACAATAAAATCAATGTCTTCCTTCAGAACGAGATATGTATGATTCAAACCCAAAATAAATGTAACTTATTGGATTTTTGATGCGTCTATTCTAATGAGTTGAACTTCAGATAGGGGGAATACAGATGAAAATAAATAAGATGTTACTTGTTAGCAGCGTAGTGTTAAGTATGCTTCTGATGGCCGCTTGTGGAAATGAAAAGGAAAAGGCACCAGAAACAGTCCAATCAACAGATCAAGAAACCAATCAAACAGAAGAGACAGATCAAGTTCAAAAAGAGCAAAATCCAATGGTAGATGAAGCGAAGTATGAGGGTGAAGAAAAAGAACTGGTTAAAATATTAAATTTATCAACTAAATACAGGAATGAAGGTAATGAGAAAGAATATATGGGGCTAGTCAGCAATGAACCTAATACGCCTATAAATCAAATGAATGCTAACAAAATAGTGGATATGCAAGTGGAGAGTATTGATGGAATTACGGATACCCAAGGAACTATTAGTGCGAACGTAACTCTCGAGGGATCTGAACCGGGATTGAACATGTACGTATTTCATAAGGTGGATGGTATGTGGAAAATCTACGATATTGATTAATTTTTATCATAAATAAAGTAATAAAAAGATGTTGCCCTACTACAATTGTAGGGCAACATCTTTTTTAATTAAGAATTAAATCCAATCGGTTGCAGAGACTCTGACCATCGTATAAATTGGTCGATTTACACCTCTTGGGTCATAGTTAGTTGACACGGGATTACCATTACGAACAACAGCATAGTTCATTTGAGATGAACCTCCGCCATCGAGCATGATAGCTAAGTTGCAACCGCGATTGATCATAAATTGACGAACCCCCCATGCATTCTCGAGCTCGAAGACAGCTAGCCAAATTTTAGAACCATCCCAACCAATTGCGGTTCGCTGAGTTTTACTTGTTGGAGCAAATCGGAAAGCATTTTGGCTGCCGGCTTTTGCCTTAGTGCAATCACTTGAAGAATCTTTACCGTGAATTGCTGTGTAGAAAGCATCCGCATTAGCATACGAAACATTTGGAAACAAGCTGTATCCACCGATGGCCCACTTAACATTATTTAGCTTAGCTTCACTGGCATAATCAACTACACCAGTTGCAACCGAAGTGCCCCCATTATAGCAAAACATCGTGCCTCGTTTTGTGGATACACCACAAGCTTGACCTGTTCGATTGGAACCTGAACGTACAGCGCTACCATTCTGCATTGCTATACCTAACATCGTTGGTCCATCGAAAAAAGTACCATTCACTCCGAAGTATGGGGAATCTTTAACTGATTTAGCCCCTACGTCGACCACAGAAATCGCTGCTAAGTCTGCTTTAATTGTGCGAACTGGATTACCATTATGAGTGTAAGAAATAGATTGAGCTACTGTCATAAAATAAAACCTCCAAATTTTAATTTTATAAGATTAAAATTAACGGCCGCTATTTTCTCTCTCATATGTATAGGTAAAATTCTTTCATATTTAACAACCACAAATTTAAAAATTCGGTAAAATGTCAGCTGATAGAAAAGGTAGGTCTATCAGTCACAATTCAAGATACTCAATATATGGACTTATACGAACATAAAATACTATATATAATCTTGAAATATATGGTATTGTTGTACTAGAAATTAGAGGGGGGGACCTAATGAACTATATTATTTTTAGAAGCAGGTGATACCTTTGCAGCTGTAAGACAATTGAAGCCGAACTCAGAAGGATACTTGAATCGTGGTCGGAGAAAAATTCAACTGCACTGCATGAGTGTGGTAGGTAAATGAAACAAATTTCAAATGAGAACTATTATAATGCTGATGGACCTTTTAACTATTTTGGTATCCAAGATTCTCAGACAGGTGAATTCCAAAAAATTACGGAGAGCTACCTGATAGAATTGATTGAAGTGTCTAAAGCTCTGTTTGGAATCACTCGTTTGCCGCTTTCGTCTATGATAGACAGACTGTCAAAGAGAAATATTATCGATCGTGAACAGAAGTCTAGATTTCATAATTTAAGGCAGATTAGAAACATGCAAGCACACCCATCTTTTCAAACGCAGTTAGGTTTGCCTACTTACGACGTATTGAAGGATATATGTACAGAGATAGATTCTTTATTCCATGCTATACATAATCACGATAAGTGAGGAATCAATTTATTAAATAATAAATGGTAACAATCGGACTTCAACCTGTCCTAAGCTTTTTGGCTAAGGTTGGGAATCCGGGTAAGAACGCAAATCGTTAAGCATGATGCGAATAAAGATGAAAATGAGGGGAAAACACAATGAAATTAAGCAAACGCAGCAAGAATAACAGACCTTATCAAGTGATCGGCCGGAGATCGGCCCGCAGGTGGGCAACCTGTCTGCTCTCCGCGGTCCTGGCCCTGACGTTCGTACCGACTTATCCAGCAGAACACGCATCGGCGGCCACAACTACGATGGTCTCACAAGGAGGTTTTACGCAGGATCAACTCGACGGATTGGCTTATCTGAACGAGATTCGGGCGAAAGTAGGCGTAGGCCCACTGGAGCTGGATGCGAGATTGTCTCAAGCGTCTCAAGCACACGCGGCATATTACAATAACACTCAGTTCAAAGGAAGGACGGCTCATGAGGAGGGGCCTGGCACACCAGGATTTACGGGAGTGAGAGCAGGAGACCGGGGAAAGGCAGCTGGATGGCCAAATACAATGGTAGCTGAAGTCATGGCTTTTAATATGGCAACAACACGCCAAGCGATTGATGGCTGGCTAAGCACCGCTTATCATCGCCAGATTATATTGGATGAGGAGTACACATCGGTCGGCATTGGATTACAAAATGGTACTGCTGTCATGAACCCAGCCTCTATGAAGTTACAGAGGGATAGTACGGAAGCCAGAGTATATCCGTACGACGGAATGAAAGGAGCGGACGTCGGTTTCTACGGATTTGAGAATCCGAATCCTCTGGTTGCCTTCGGTGTTGAACACTCGGGGGGCATCATCTCTGCTTCAGCTGGCTTTGCCATCGATTCGTTCGAAGCCAGCATCCTGGATTCGCAAGGACAAGATGTTCCGTATTACAGCGAACTGCATGGTAATACGGTGTTCTTGTATCCCAAGGATGTGCTGGACGGGTACAGCGTCTATACGGTGAAGTTTGATTATATTCTGTATAAGGAGTCACAGCGACGGAGCAAAACCTGGTCGTTTACAACGGGGAAAGGGAACACGATGAAGGGTTTATCTGCGCAGTACGACGAATTGGTGTTGAATTCAGGAAGTAAGTTACCGATGCAGATCACGGCCTCTTACGACGATGGGACATTCGCAACGCCAAAAACGGCGATTACATACTCCAGCAGTTCCCCTACGGGTCTGAAGGTCTCGCCGGATGGCGTACTCGAAGGAGTTAAGCCTGGCAGTTACAAGGTAACGCTCAGCTCCGGAGAGGTGCAGGGAACGGTACCGGTACGAGTATTCGAACGCCTCAAGAGCAAGAGTTATCCATCAACTGATCCGGCGAAGATTAAAGATATCGCAGGACGTGCCGACCAATCAGCAATTGAGTGGGCCCTTCGTTCAGGTATCGTTGGAGCGGACGCAAACGGTAAATTCCGGCCAGAAGATTCTGTGAGTGAAGCGCAGTTCCTCATCATGCTACTACGCACCTACAAAATAGATGACGAATCATACGCTTCCAAGAAAAAGAAGCATTGGGCTGAAGGTGCCTACAATGTGGCCAAGGCCCGCAATCTGCGGTTGTTTAGTTCAGGTCCGGGCAAAAGTGAATTCCGGGATAAGCCAATTAACCGTTATCGCGCAGCTGGCCTGATCGCATCGATGGACGGTGTAAATTTCGATTTTCCTTATGCAGTGAACTACGTGCTGGCTCATAATTACATGCGCGGAACCCAAGGAAATCAGAGTAGTATGTTTGGTTCCAACGATATCGTTACTCGGGCGCAGGCATCGGTGATCTTGATGCAATTGCAGTCCAATATGAAGCAATTGGTTGGAGCACCGAAGTCGGTCACATCCGAGGAAAAGCTACCTGCACATCTATTTCCGGAAGTATATATTAAACCGGCACTTGGTAGCAAAACGTTGATTGTTGAATTCGGCACGGACGGCAGGCTCTTGGTGGAAGGGAAATTCACGGATCAGGCGAGCAAGCAATTGGAGATTCAGATCGATCAACACCTGGATAACGTGCAAACTGGGAAGTTGCTGGAGAAAATTCCAGTGCAGATGGATTCATCGGGTCACTTTTCCATTTCGTCCACGGGAACATATAGCGATGCCATCCTAAATGTATTTCTAAGGACACCAGAAGCAATTTATGCCATTAATGTCAAAAGAGGCTCAATGAACGCATCGGATTATTCAAGATAAGAAATTATGACCTAACAAATATGTTCACAGCTTAAGAATGAAAGATGAAGAAGCGTCCGTGCTGGTGCGGACGCTTCGACATGTCAGGAGAGTTGAATTAGAAAGTAGAGTAGTCTTAATTCGCATGCCTTTTCTTAATGTTGATAATTTTAAATTTCACTGATGAATGTGAATATGTAAGTAGAATACGTAAACGGATGAATTATTAAAATTAAAAAGACTTCAGGAGGCTTTGGAGAAATGCTTTCATAACTGTTGACACATCAGCCCTGCATTTTTTAAAGAAAGTACTGCGCCATATGCTAAGTATTCAATGGACACTCTACTTTTTCTTGAAGATCATGCATGAATTACTTCTTACGTTGCTAATAGTTGAGATGGTTCCCCAACTCAATTATATCGGTGAGGTTAATGCTTCTCTTCGAAAATTAGATAAGTTTGATAGAGAGTTTGATAATATAATTACAGCTATAAATGCAAATTTTCAATCTTTACAACTAGCGTTATCAATCAAAAAGAACAAAGGGTTCCTTCAATCAAAGTTGGTACAAGTATCATTCCGCATCCCCACTTTATCAGAGTGATCGGGTATGGCGATGTGGAAATCGTGTGTGATCCGCTCAATCCCGAGGATGGGGAGCAGGTGGTGTCGGTTGAGGTAGCTGATATCGATGAATCGGTAGGGCGTTTCCGGGAGCAGAGTCGGCAGGATATTGCTGTATCAGCTGGCTTATGAGCTGCGGAAAGCAGAGCGAAGCTGATCCAAATTCAGATGCAACATCTACATAAGGAGGGCTCCATATGGTTCGTGATGAGATTAATCGGATGCTGGATGTGCTGCCGGAAAATGAGCTGAATGTGGCTTGTTCATATATTGAAATGGTGCACCGCAAATATATGTATCAGAAAACGCTCGAGGACAAGGGAGTTCAAGTGACTGAGTTTTGCGAGGAATCGGAGGAAATTGCGCAGCGCTGGGATGAGGTGTTTGCCCATAACCTGGATGATATTTTAAAAGAGGTAATCCACTACAGCCAGTTCAAATGGCATATGTTCAGTTACGAGCAGCAGGATTGCCTGCAGAACGATGAGGCCAGAGCGGCCTTCGATGCGGAAGACAAACATGATTTATATGTGATGTATCAGCATTCACCTGATATACAGGTCTATAACAATGCAAGCGCTGTTGTCTCGGCTGATTTTGATGAGCAGCAGGATATCTATATTTTTGACAAGGCGTTCACATGGACGTATGTGCATACGCATGAATCAATGTGCGGGCCGTATTTTTATAAAATCGAGCAGGCATAGAGAGGAGGAGTTTCGTTGCAGGAACTTTTTAAAGAGATGATCAAAAATGAAGTAAAACCTTTGTTTACCCGTCATGGCTATACCAAAAAAGCTCTGAATTTTCGAAGAGTCGAAGGCGATCTTATTTACGAATTCAACTTTCAGAAGTCCCAGGCCAATACAGCCAATCACGTTCGCTTCTATATTAACTGCATGATTCATTCCAAGGAGCTGGCGGAGCTGCAGTATATGATATCAGGCGGTAAAACGATGGAGGCGCAGGCTCATTTGATCTGCAGGATTGAAGAGATTGTCCCAGCTGCTCCAGACCGCTACTCGCTGACACCTGACACTGACCTGGTCATCCTTTCAAAAGAATTGTTGGCCCATCTGGAAAAAGCTATGGAATATATGCGGAACATAACCAGCGCCAGGGATATTGTGGAATATTATATGAAAAGAACAGCACTGCATTTGAGTGAAGAAACCTTTCATTTCCTGCTGCAAAATGGTGATAAGACGACTGCTCAGAAATATCTGCAACAACTGCACGCCGAATACGGAGCCGAAAATCGCTGGGCGATCTTTGAGAAGAAGTATGCAGCTATCTTTGCAGAGTATGGACTGTAACATATCCTTCAGGATGAATAGTAGACCGGTTCTACTTTATATAATGTTTGCTCGATCGTTGGACATAAGGCAGCATCATACACTCCATGAAATTTGATTCTGAAATAAAGACTTTTGAGGAAGTTTTTAATGTTATTTTTTTGCCTGAAGGCAGGCAAGAATTCAGAATCTTTTTCCACTGCACCAAAGCGTTTAATCCACTGCTGCATGTAAGACTGACCAACGATTTTTCTATCTAGGATGCACATGACTGGCTTCACCATTCTTTCATCTTCTCCATCGGAGTAGATACGCTTGCTAATTGTCATTTTCTCATAAATTAAATCCAGCATCGTTAAAAGATCGTCTTCATTTAATTCGCTACATTGAGCCAAATCTTCCAAAACATCAGCAGCATGAGCTACAGCATGCGCCCAACCCTTGGTTTCATCATATCCGCGGTAATCCTTCTCGTTTCGTATGTTCTGAAAGACAGCATCTTTAATCTGATGAATACGCTCATTGGACAGGAACAGCGTTTCTTTATGTCTCATGAGAAGAAGTGGGATAACCAGCATGGAAAAAGATCGTGTGAAGACAGAATCTGAATGGGTTTCACCTAGTTTGAAAAGTAAGTGGTTGTCATCTAAAACGATAGTTAAAATCTGTTCTAATTCGTATGTAGTCAGAGGAAGGCTAGGAATCCAGTGAGATAAGGTGGTATAGATCAATTCATCACGCAATTGTGCGTCTACCGTACCGATGTTATGTAACATTTCTTGTATCAAGTCGACGGCATTCGTGGGTGCTTGATATTGATTTTCTTGTATGTAGATCAGCTTTTCTTTAAAATTCATTTAAACACACTCCTGCAAATCAAATTTCAATTCTAGTGAACTTATTTATCAAAGGTATTATACAATTTCTAAGGAGGAAAGCCCATATGACAACTGCTAAAGGAACAACACGGACATGCGAGAAGGGACATACATTTGTTAAAAAGAGTGACTGTTCGACTTGTCCCAAGTGTGAGGCTGAACGGAAACCAAAAGAGGGATTTATGAGCCTGCTATCTGCTCCGGTAAGACGTGCACTTGAAGCGGAAGGTATTACGACATTATCGAAACTTGCCGAGTATACGGAAAAAGAGATCCTGAAGCTGCACGGGATCGGGCCGTCGTCCATGCCTACACTGCGTAAATCGCTGGAGGAAGAGGGATTGTCTTTTAAGGCATGATCTTAAAGCTCTTTTTGATCGTTTCCCTCATTCCTCAGCTTATTGGAGGCTACTCTATAACAGATAACAGCTCTTTCATCGTTACTTGATACAGCAAGTTCCCCTCATTCAGCAGCAGGCGATCCTGCCGATAATCCTGTCGTGCCTGTTGGAACGGGGTGTTTTTTTCGTTCAGCAATGTGACCTCCGTCCCCTCGGTGAGGCTACCAGGCTTATGCATTTTTTTGAAAATAAATGTTAGATGCTTCCCGTACCCGGCTTCAAACAGGAAGTGATAACCATCCGTACAGAAACCCGAGGAACCTGATATATTCGGCTTGAGGAAAGTTACTTGCGGAGGCACCGTACCGCCCTCGCCTGATATACACCCAAGTTCAAAATCAGTGTAATAGTAAAACCAGACCTCCTGTTCGTTGATCACATTAAGTGCATAACAATCGGCAATGTCGGCGGCAGTATTTTTATAAAGCACATTCCCGTATGCATCCCAAGCCAGCAATCCACTCTCCCCAACAGGCTGTTCCCAGCCATTGTTCCCAAAAACACCCTCATCGAAGTAACTTGTCCAGATCGTTCCATGTTTCGTCACCTGTACACTCTCAATCCCATCCCCAAGCAAAAATTCACGAATCGTTGTTCCCTCCATATCACATACTTTCGCATTCAGATCAAATTGATCTTTTCCATAATAGCTACAGCGTGCGCCAACCAACAGCAGATGTTCTTGCAATGGCTGTACGTAATGGTAGTGATAATGTTGTTCCCCGATGACGACATCCTGGACATATTGATCGGATACGATCAGCACTTTGTACGTGTAAGGCTTGTTTAATTTGGTTTGCACAAACATACCTTGTTTTCGCTCAGGGACTTGATTGATAAGCAGTACATATGCAAGGCCGTCGTGTCCCAACTGCACGGAGACAATATCAAAACCTTCGGTATAACCGGATATATCGGCAAAAGGCAGTAACGTTAATTTTGGATCAGGCATGGCTATATCCTCCTTCAATATTAAAAGCAATCGTAAAGCAGCATCTTCGACTGCTGTTGTTACATTGAATTATGACATGACCAGACTGGACGGAACATGGTGTAAGTATAACGAACCCTATCAAGGGGAGGAGGAAAAAATGAGTATGCCTCATTTCTTCACTGTAGTACAATAAGGAAGCTGTGTAAATTTTTACGCAATCGGATAGCGGCGGTAAAAAAACAACATGAGAGAAGGACGTGTTAGAAGTGCAGCAAGATCCTCGACAAGAACCATTTCAAGAATCAATGAGAGAATATCGTCCACTGGGTGTGTCTGGGCTTGGAGGCTGGCTGATCCTAATCCAGATTGGGTTGTGGTTCACATTAGTGATGCTCCTTGCACAGATTAGCCAGTCTGTTTTACCCATTCTAAACACAGAGACATGGGAGATTCTCACTTCGAAAGATTCAGGTTATTATCACCCACTTTGGGGTCCGATGATTATTTTTGAGGCCATTTACAACATATTGTTTCTATTATTCACGGTGTATGTCATCGTTGCTTTTTATCGTAAAAAAGCGATTCTTCCGCGTCTGATGATTATTTTTTACAGTCTTAGCCTTACAGTAGTCATCGTGGATTCACTGCTGCTCTCTCAGATTCCGATGGCGAGAGAACTGGCAGACGGAAGCTCTATTCGGGACATTGCAAGATCCGCCATTGCTTGTGCGATCTGGATTCCGTATTTTATCAAGTCTGAACGTGTGCAAAATACATTTGTTCGTTAAATAATGTAGCAGGAGATGACCGAACTTGAGTCGAAAAGATTTGAGATCGGTCATTTCTATTAGATATCCAACCGTTATAACATATTTGAAATGAGACAGTGAAGGGTGACGGTACACATTGAAGATTTTTCTGGTGCGACATGGCGCAGATGAAGAAGGGTATCGCGGTGGCTGGAGTCAACGAGGCCTTACCGAATTGGGCGTTAATCAGTCTAAAATGCTGGGTAAATATTTGTATGAGCATGCAGAGCAATATGATATTCAAACGGTTATAAGCAGTGATCTCCCTCGTGCGGTTCAGACGAGTAAGGAGATTGAAGCAGCATTGGATATCTCTGTTACGTACACACCGGATTGGCGTGAGATGAACAATGGTGAACTGGCAGGAATGCTTCATGCGGAAGCGGAGGAAAAGTACCCCGGGATCTATTTTAATACGCTAGAGATGCATACTGCCTTTCCGGGCGGCGAAAGTCCGAAACATTTTTATACGAGAATAAGAAGCGCATTTGAGAATTTATGTGTTGAACTTGAAGCGAAGAAGATGAAATCTAATGTTCTCCTGGTCACACACGGAGGGGTGATTAATATCCTCTATTATGTTCTATTGAACAGGGAGTGGAGCAATACGTCCCGTTTTTATCCCATCGACAACACGAGCATACATACTCTTGAGAGGCAGCAGAACGGCTGGAGTGTATTAGAAATGAACAGAATTCCTCATCTAAGATCGTAAAGCAGACAAAACCCAAGTCTAAACGATAAGAAAATGCAAAAATAAACCGAGGGAATAGGGAGGTAGTGAATTATGAGCGATAAACCAGAAGAGCTGCTGCATCAATTAAAGTCATTATCGGGGCCGTTCCCGGCCTGGAATTTAGAACAGTTGCCTAACCGGCCAGGAGAACTATTTCTGGACTGGTTGAGACTGGCGATGGAGAACAACGTAAAGGAGCCCCATGCGATGACCCTTTCAACAGTGGATCAACATGGTTATCCAGATGCGAGAGTGTTAATTTTAAAAAACATCATTCAGGATACGTTTTATTTTGCTTCCAGTTCAACCAGTCGGAAAGGCCAGCAGTTGAACGATAACCCAAGGGTGGCACTTACCTTATACTGGCCTTCATTAGGAAGACAAATCCGGATCAGGGGGACAGCCCAGGATCAGGGAGACGATGCAGGAGCTGCGGACTTCCGAAAACGCAAACCTGGAGCCAGAGCGGTCGCCATGACACAGCGTCAGAGTGAGATATTAGCTAGTGAGCACGATTTGAATCATTCCATTGAACTTCAGGAGAAATACCTTCAGAATAATCCCGATTTTGCAGAGCCTCATTGGCGTTTATATGCTGTGCATGCACAGGAAGTGGAGTTTTGGCAAGGTGATACAGATCGCAAACATATCCGTGTTCGATATACGTATCAAGACGAGCAATGGCACAAGAACAGATTATGGCCTTGAATGATAGACATAACTCCTCAACGTACATAATGTCATATCCTCTTCGACGGGTGCTTCGCTATAATTTTCAGGTTATCAGCAAGTTGAAACTGAAATGCAGCAAGCAAGGAATGAGGAGGCATGGTTATGACAAGCAGAAACAAATATAAAGCACTTGAACTGGAGAGTCCCGGTGTCTATGAGCTGGAAGGGCTGGAGGTGGGGGTGACATCCAATTGTAATTATAAATGCGATTACTGCTGCGCCTACAATCGGGATGATGGCGAGTGTATCGGCAGCGCGGAGGTCATTCGAATCATCCGTGATCTTCCACATCTCAAGCGGGTACGCTTGTCAGGCGGCGAAGTGACGCTGAAGTACCAGGACTGTCTTGAGATTGTTAGCTATTGTTCTGCACATGGCATAGATACACAGCTGAACACCAATGCAAGTCTGCTGACAGAGGAACGAATCATTGCCCTGCGGGACGCAGGCCTGTCCAATATCCATATCTCATTTAACTATACGGATGCGGAGTCATACGCTTCCTACTACCGTGTGCATCCACGTATGTATGAGCGATTGGAGCAGAACATTCGTATGTGCACAGAACTAGGTCTGGAAACCGTGCTGGAGACACTGCTGTTTGAAGGCAATCAGGAAAATATGCAGGCCATCAGCGATAAGGTTTATGAGCTGGGCGTGCGCATCCATGAGATACAGAACAGCATCAAGATGCCACATACCGATTGGAGCCAGATTGTCTCCAAAGCGTCGCTTGTGCAATCGGTCAAGGCATTAATTGAAAATAAAAAGCCGGATACAACGCTCTATTTTACATGTATGGATCGGTTTGCCGACCGATTGAATCTGCGCGAGCAGCCGGGCGTGTATTTCTCGAACTGTGTGGATGGTACGAAACAGCTGCATCTGCATGGCAACGGAGATATTCTGATCTGTGAGCTGTGTCATCCGGTGGTGATTGGTAACATCTATAAAGGAACGTCGCTGCGGGATATCTATAAGCAACAACCCGCTGCATTGACAGACTTTCTGGAAAAGCGGCCTTGTCCGGCATATGATGCTTTGTTTACGTAAGAGAATATTACGAACACGGAGGTCTTCTGAATTCCTTGATGGAATCAGAGGGCCTTTTTATATGCGTTACAATCTGTTTCAATGCATAGCAATTCCAATTAATTCATCTCTTCTCTTTCAGATTCATTTAAGATAGCGGGCCTAATATGGCTGTAACAACTTAAATGAAGAGGTGAAATTCACATGAAGAAAAAGCTTAATGAACTAACCCGGAAAGACCAACATATAACTCCTGCTTCGCGAAAAAAACGCAGGTGGCTTACGATAACTCTCGTAGTGGTACTGACAATCGGAGGCATTCTGTACAGCTTGGCTGACCGCTATCTGATCCGACACGTACAGGTCGTTGTTGCGGATGGTAACTCGGCGGCCTCAAGTACAAGTACAACAGCTTCCGGTACAACCACCTCGACAACGACATCAACGGATGTACATGCAACATCGGATGACTGGAATTATACCAGTGATGATCTGAAGGTTCAGATTCAGAAGGTGCAGACGGGCTCAGGCTCGGATCAGATTACGTATTATGTGGCTGATGTTCAGGCGAAGGATGCGAGCAGTTTGCGAAGTGCACTCGCGGATAACAGCTTTGGAACAAATATTACGGAGGACACATCGGAGATTGCTGCAGCGAACAATGCAATTTTCGCCGTGAATGGAGATTACTACGGATTCCGTGATGATGGTGTCATTATCCGTAACGGAGTGCTGTATCGCGACAGCCCGACAAGGGATGCACTGGCTTTATTCAATGACGGGACGATCAAAACGTATAACGAAAATGATATCTCTTCCTCTGAACTGCTGGCACAAGGAGTTACCAACACGTTATCATTTGGACCGATTTTGGTACAAGACGGTGAAATCACCAGTGACTTCAGCAGTGTGAAAATTGACAATAACTTTGGTAACCGCTCCATTCAGGATGCCAACCCTCGAACAGCCATTGGCATGATTGCCCCGAACCATTATGTGTTTGTGGTGGTCGATGGTAGACAGGAGGACAGTCGCGGCATGACGCTGGCGGAGCTTGCTCAAACCATGAAAGACCTGGGTGCAACCGAGGCGTATAACCTTGACGGTGGAGGTTCTTCTACGATGTATTTCATGGGCAGAGTGGTTAACAATCCACTGGGACGTAATCAGGAGCGAGGCGTAAGTGACATTCTGTATTTAACGGAGGGAAAATAACATGACAATCCTCATTCCATCCTATGAACCTGACGTTCGTTTATTAAATCTGGTTTTGCAGCTGCAGACGTTTAAGTTAGGTCCGATCGTCATCGTGGATGATGGCAGTGGACCAGAGTATCGGGGGATTTTTGAGACTGCCGAGGCGTATGGATGCACGGTACTGACTCACGAAGTGAACCAGGGCAAAGGACGGGCACTCAAAACAGGCTTTCAGTATATTAAAGAGCATGGGCCGCAAGGAGGGGTGGTCTGTGCAGACAGTGACGGGCAGCATCTTCCTCATGATATTCGCAAAATTTTCGAGACGCTGCTTACTCAAACCAGTCCCGGAATTGTACTGGGCAGCCGCCGTTTTACAGGTAAGGTTCCTGCCCGCAGTCGTTTTGGCAATGCTGTTACACGTTCCGTATTTTCGCTGACCACAGGCAATAAGGTTTACGATACACAGACGGGCTTACGAGGGTTCCCCTATGCAATGCTGGAGTGGCTGTGCCAGATTCCAGGAGAACGTTTTGAATATGAGATGAACATGCTGCTTACCGCGCATAAGGAAGGGTATGAGATTACAGAGGAATTCATTGATACGGTCTATCTGGATCATAACGAGTCGTCCCATTTCCGGCCTCTTGCCGACTCGTTCCGGATCTATCTGCCTATTCTGATGTTCAGCACCTCCTCGTTGTTATCGGCTCTGATTGACTTTGGCTTATTATTCATCATGCAGTATTTTACGCATAATCTGTTCCTGTCCGTGGTTGCAGCAAGACTGTGCAGCTCTATGTTCAACTATACGGTGAATCGTAAATATGTTTTCTCCGCAGGTCGAAACTCGAAGATACGGAAGTCTCTGCCCAAATACTTCTCGCTCGTACTGCTGGTGCTGCTGCTTAACTACGGACTGTTGTATTTTTACAATGAAAAACTGATTATCCCGCTGCTCGCAGCCAAGATTTTGACTGAAATTTCGATCTTTGTGTTCAGC
Organism: Paenibacillus sp. TC-CSREp1; assembly: GCF_050171015.1. Lineage (NCBI taxonomy): Bacteria > Bacillati > Bacillota > Bacilli > Caryophanales > Paenibacillaceae > Paenibacillus > Paenibacillus sp. TC-CSREp1. Next base: position 162,225 of record NZ_JBNOKM010000003.1, read on the forward strand.
TACTGGGCGCAGCGCAGATTTGTTTATTAACGACTTATGAATCATTAATCGCTTATAATGAGGGCAGAATGGAGTGAGCCAGATGGCTCGCTCTTTTTTCGATTGAAGCGGTTTCCTATTACATGGTTTATACGGTACGATGGAGAGAGATGAACGCACGAAAGTGTATGAAATGAATCAAGGAGGTGCATCATGTATCTTCGAAGTGTCGAATTGATGTCAGAGCGGGTGGAACATCCGAGCCGGTATCCGTTCAATATTGCCTCCATTCATGCAATGGGGCGGTTAGCATTCCGCAATAACATTACTTTTTTCGTTGGTGAGAATGGCTCAGGGAAATCAACGCTGTTGGAAGGTATCGCTCATCAATGTGGATTCAACACTGCCGGGGGTGGGCGCAGTAATCACTTTGAGACGCATGCATCGGAGTCTGCGCTTGGAGATTATCTGAGACTGGCATGGATGCCGAAAATCACCAACGGTTTTTTCATGCGCTCTGAGTCATTCTACCAGTTTGCATCCCATGTGGATCAATTGGGTCCCCAATCAATTCAATATTATGGTGGAAAATCATTGCATGAGCAGTCTCATGGAGAGTCCTTTCTTAACCTGTTCATCAACCGTTTCAGTTCAAAAGGCATTTATCTGCTTGATGAGCCTGAAGCCGCGTTATCTCCTGCACGGCAGCTCTCGTTACTTCGGATTCTGCATGATCTGTCCAAGACCTCGCAATTTATTATTGCGACTCATTCACCTATTTTGCTGGGTTACCCGGGGGCAGATATTTTAAGTTTTGATGACGGTCATATTCACGAGATTACGTACGAGGATACGGATCACTATCAGATCACCCGCAGCTTTCTGGAGAATCGGAATCGTATGCTGCATGAATTATTTAAAGAGGATTAATCTGATCATGACCACACAAACGGAAAATCGACTATTCAAAAATGGATCGTTGAGGGAGAGAGCAAATGAAGACAGCATTGTTAATTGTTGATATGCAAGAAAGTATTGTTAGAACCAAGATGGATCAGAAGGCCATAGATCATGCAAGCGAATATATTAATCATGTGGCAAACGTTCTGCGTTCAAACAACCATGTCGTTGTACATGTGCAGGACGTAGAGGGCATGGAGGGGGCCGAACCTGAATTGTATCGTGTTATTCCCGAGATTGATGTGCAGGACGAGGACCTCATCCTGACCAAAGAGAGCTCCAATGCGTTCTGGCAAACGAATCTGGAGCAGATGCTCAAAAGCCAGGGCGTAGAACTGCTCATTATAGCAGGATTTGCGGCAGAAGAATGTGTGCTGTTCACATACCAGGGTGCAATGGAGCGTGGCTTCAGACCGGTGATGCTCCAGAATGGCATTCTCAGTACACATCCAGATGCAGTGATTGGCACATACAGAGATCGTCATGTGATCTCGTACTCGGTAGTGGATTATCTAATTGGTTAAAGGGTGACATGAACAGGCAGCTTGAATCAGCAGCAGTATGTAGTTTCTCAAAGGGGGTGGGGATATGGATGTATTCAACGTTGCTTTCTTACTTGTACTCTCCTTTGCAGGTCTGATCTGGGCCATTAAAGGCATGAAGGAAAAGCTGCGGCTGATGGTGTTTTTCGGTGTGATTTTAATGCTGGCACCTGTACTCATCCTTGTGGGGTGGATAAGTGGACTGCCGCTTGTAAGCTCTGTTGCATTTGCAGCTTCCCTGTTTGTTCGGAAAGAGAGCAAAAATGCATAAGCGTATTAGTAGTACGTTGCGAGAATGATCTGTTTTTCGATATAGGATAGTAGATGAGCAGGCTCTGTTTCTTCTCTGATCAGGAGAAAAAGCAGAGCTTTTTTGCTTGTTCATTTTCCAATAAATAGCTTATGATGGGGAAAGTAACCAGATGGTTTTCTATGCAAAACTTCTATGCCAAAAATCTCTATGAAAGCATCAATGAAAGAAGGACAGAACATTGACTAGACGTATAATCGTAACTGGCGGGGCTATTATTCGTGATCGTGAAGGTAGAATTTTGCTTCAACGGAGGTCAGACTACGGAGATTGGGGACTGCCCGGTGGCGGTATGGAAGCAGGAGAGCAGATTGAAGAGACGATGATCAGGGAAGTGAGAGAGGAAACAGGCCTGGAAGTGAATGCTTACGAATTGGCCGCGATATATACGGGAGAAAGAATGAAATATACATACCCTGATGGGAATGAAGTGGTTTTTGTCATGTTTTTGTTTCATGTTACCGCTGATCTGACAGGACGGATGGCTGCGGATCATAGAACGCTATTATTTGAAGACGAACAACGAGAGTCGCTGCAGCTTGTTTTTCACAGTCTGGAGGAGATTGATATGGCAGTCATAAATCAGGTTCAGCAGCCTGTATTTATCGACCTGATGCAGGGTAAGACCGCATTGCTGCGCAATTAAAACATATTTTTATCCAACAAAAAAGGAGGGCTTCTAATGCCTTGGCCCATGGTCCATTTTGCAATTGCATCCGAAATCGTATCGCAGCATGCTTCTCCATCGCTATTGCTGGGGAGTCTGGCTCCAGACTCCATTCATGTAAGGACGAATGTACGCAGTGAAAAGGCGAAAACTCACCTGATGGCTGAAGAACATGTATTTGCGACCGATGTGGATTTTCAGCAGGTTATCGAATCGAACAGAATTCGAATGCTGCAAGAGCCTTCATATTTACAATACATATGTGGTTATATCGCTCACATCTATACCGATCGAGAGTGGACTTATCAGATTTATCCTGCATTTGAAGCTCACCCGAATGGAAGAGAGATCTACACCCATGACGTGAAGAAGCTGGAATTCCGAATCTTGCGGGAATATGCCGGAGCTTCGGCATGGCTGGAGCAACTGAGTTTAGCCAAAGCCTATGATTTTGGTGGTCTGAAGGAGCAGGAGATATATCAATACAGGGGAGAAAAGCTTGATTTTTTCACGAATGATAAGAACGAGCCCGATGATGACATGCATTTGTTAACAATGGATGCTGTATCGGCGTTTATCGAGAGAACTGCTTCGGATTTGAAGTCCAGATTTCAGGAATGGCAGGTATACGAAAAGCTGTAATTGTCATGAGACCATAATGTAGGAAGAGAGGATACGAGAATGGAGAATGGCATTAGGCTGGTGCACTATGAAGAGCAGTATGAAGAGGCTTTAACCCGTTTTGCGTTAAAAAAGGAACAGATTTACTTTACGGCAATGCCTGTAGAGGTCATAGAAGAGGCGGCTGCTAACCCGGACAAAGACCCGGTTGTCATTTTAGTTCAGAAAGTACCTGTTGGATTTTTTGTTTTACATAAAGGTTCAGAATACGTGGAGCCAGCGGAGCGGGATGGCAAAATTCTTGTTCGTGCGTTGTCTATATCGGAGGAACACCAGGGAAAAGGATATGCACTGGAAGCGATGAAACAGCTGCCTGCCTGGGTCCGTGAGTATCACCCTGAAGTCGAAGAGATTATTCTTGCTGTGAATGAAGAAAACAATGCCGCGCGGCAGCTGTATTTGAAATCCGGTTTTCTCGATTTTGGGTTAACCAGGCTGGGAAGCCGGGGAATACAGCATATGTTGCACTACAATTTGAAACAGGAGGTAGAGGATGGCAGAAATACATAAGGGAAGATACTCCGCTCAGATTGAGGGGGAATTCGTTGTTTTTATCATCGGGATGAGAATTAATCGGCTGTGGGCCATTCATAAGTGGCTGCCCGTGTTCAATGCAATGGGGCCCATGATCAAAGAATTATATCAGAACCCGGATACCGGATTTTTGGGTACGGAATTTATGCTGAACTGGCGCGGAGTAACCTTGCTGCAATACTGGCGTTCATATGATGAATTGGAAAAGTACGCGCGCGGCGGATTACATCTGGAGGCCTGGAAACGATTCAATACATCTATTGGCTCTGATGGTTCTGTGGGAATATACCATGAGACGTATAAAGCTCAATCCGGTTCGTATGAAACCATCTACGCCAACATGCCGAAGTTTGGACTGGCTAAAGTGTCGAATCATGTACCCGCAACGGGAGGCATGGCAACATCACGGCGCAGAATGGGCGGAGAGAATGAGCCGGCAGTTGAGACACCAGAGAATCCATGAAGCTAACCAATAGCAATAAATAAACAGTGAATAGAAGGGAGCATGTGATGAAGGCTGAGATTAATCAGAAAGATTTGCATTCCTATGAATTAAGCTGGTTGTGTGTTAAGCCGATGCTGATCTCTGTACGCGGACAGGATGTATCGCCAACGGATCTGGATCACGACTTGCAGTTACGGCAGCAAACAGAGAAAATATATGCCTCATATCAGCTGGCCGCGCAGAAAGCCATCAATGCTATGAATGATTGGGTCAGGCAGCATCAGGAGATGTTTCTGGAAATCAAAGAAGATTTGAAATAATGAAGGTGAACAGGCATGAATGAAGTTGAACTGTTGAAGGTATATGGATTGGAGCCAGATCAGAAGCATTGTGAAGCCATTCGTCAGCTGCTGCGTCAGGAGATAGAGGAGCCGGAAGGTGAGGATAACGAGGTTCTGAAACTGCTGTGCATCATGCTGTTTGCAGTGGGAAACGTGGAGGATACGGAGTTGATCTGGCAGGCCAAACGAAAAAATCAGGACACGGGCAGTTATATTGATGTTCAGCTGCTTTGTGGGGCTGGCTTGGCAGAGACTCTCGTTTATCTTGAAAATAAGCACGGTGATCATGCACACGAGGAATGGCTGTATCTCAAACAATGTGAGCCATATGACTTTGTGGATTTTTCCAAAGACCAATGGCTGGCAGGATACAAAGCATATTACAATGTTTGATCCATGGAAGGGGGCGTATGATGAAGTCGGAAATGGCTGAACAGATCCAGAGACAGCTATGTGCAAAATATAATGCGAACTACGTTCCAAGTGAACCGCACCTGAAGGTTGGGGTTTCCTGGAACGTCAAGGAGGGACGTGAGCCGATTCACGGAATGCGCATCCAGCCCGAAGGCGATACGACCGGGTGGTACATCTGGGCTGAGGAATATTCGGATGCAGACGACTTCTTTGTACCGCTGCATGTTGCACATATGGATGAATGGGACTCGAAAATTGGTCGATATCTCGGACTTGCTCCGGGGTGGAGGTTTCTAATTGCTGAGGATTATGAGGATGTATGGTTTGATGAAGGGCTATTGAATAGATAAATCATCGTATTACCACGCTTGCATATTGCATGGACTGTTCCATGCATAGCGGCGTTTTTTTTATGGAAGTGTATGCCTACATGAACGTTGACTTATTTCATATGTGTGCAAATTCCACATTATGGGTTATGATGTACGCGAGATAAAATTTTACAGGGATAGGAAGTCGCCTGTCCTAATTAATCCGGGAGTGAAGTGTAATGATTCGAAAGTTGGCTCTCTGCACAAGATGAAGATGTACCGCCTCAATATGTGGACGAGAGCAAATATTCGGGCGATGAACTGGAAATTGTCAAACTAATGAATGCGCGTATGCGTTATTTATGTGAACAAGATGAAGAGGGATATATGGGTCTGTTCACTGCAGAAGCACCCGTCACAGGTAAGCCTGGCTATAAGGTTCGTCACATAATTTCAATGGATGAAATTACGATCACAGAACAGAAGAACATCTATCAGGCAACGGTGAAGGTTACCGAATTACGACAGGGAGACGAGATGGAGTACAATCAAATGATGGTGTTTCGGAAAAAGAAAGCGGATGGTAATACTGCGCAATGGATGATTGCAGACATCGACTAAGCCTGGATACGAAAGAAGGTAGAAAGCCCAGATGCAAAAGACATTATTTGAAATAGTAAATGAAGTGCAGGATGAAGCGACGTTTATTGCATTTCTGAGTGCACTCCGTAAAGATCGGCAGGCTCATGCGGATGAATGGCAGCAGGATTCAATTGATTCATTTTTGGAAGCTGCCGCAGATTGGGGACGGGAGTCTGTTGACGGCTTAATACACTACGAGAAACCGGATAACCCGTGGAAGCGATGTGCTCAGATCATGTACATGGGCAAAATTTATGAATAGTTGGCAAAAGGATAACAGCTGAGAAGAATACATAACGGAGGTCTGCGTTAATGATGAATTTTTTAGAATTAAGTCTCCTTCTACTATTGATTCTGTTTCTTCCATCGTTTGTGAACAGATTTCAAAGTGAATTTGCTGAGGGATGGGCGGCTAGATGACGAATACGGTGAATAGAAACATATCGTACAAGCTAGGCCGAGAACGATTTAACTTTCGGGTGGCTGGCATTGTGATGAATGGGGACAAGATTCTTCTGCATCAGGCGAAACAGGATGATTTCTGGAACTTGCCCGGTGGCAAAGCAGAGTTGAATGAATCTACCGAGGAAGCTATTCAGCGAGAGATGGTAGAGGAATTGGGTGTTTCTGCGCAGGTACAGAGGCTCGCATTTATTTGTGAAGATTTTTATGAATACGATGACATACATATGCATGAGATCGGATTCTATTACGTTATTTCTTTTCCAGAAGCACATTCCTATTATGATGAACCTGAATTCAATGGCTTGGAAAACGACGGTGAATTGACATTTCGCTGGTTCCCTATGGGGGAGCTGGAGCAGATGGAGATTTATCCTGTTTTTCTGAGAAAAGAACTCGCTCATCTACGTGATGCCAGCGGCATCAAACACTTCATTCAAAAATAGAGGGATTAGCCCATGGATATTACTTTTATTCGTCATGGTCACGCCGAACATTTGCTGAATTACCCGAGTGAACTTAACCGATTACATCCGGGTTTGACCGCACAGGGGAAAGAGCAAATTAAAGCTTTATGTAAACTTATACAAGTGAAGCCTGACGATACCATCGTAGTCAGCCCCACGAAACGCACCCTTGAAACTGTGGAACTATTAACATCCAGCGCACGTGGCAGGGTAATGATTAGTCCATTGGTCGGACCTAGAATGTTTCCTCAAGATTCGAGCTATACTCCACTAGGCTGTGATCAGATTTATTCAAGGGCAGAGGTTGGCAGGTTATATCCAGATAGACAGATCATTGATGTTAGCGTGAATGACTGGGAAGAAAGCATAAATCAGATGCATGCACGGCGTTTCACACTACTGGCAGAGTCACTTCTTGCGTGGTGCCGCAAACAAAAGGGACATATATTTATGGTTTCACATGATGGCACGATTACGAATTACAGAATGCTGTTAGGTGAGCAGGGACTTACGAGAAATGATTTTCTGGGTGAAGCGGGATACTGCACCATTCGTAATGTTTAAGGGGGAGAAGGAGAGCATTATCATGACTATTTTCCAGCCGATCGAGACGAAAAGATTATATTTGAGAGAGTTAACCTTAGCAGATCGAGAGAGTGTTTTTCAACATTTTGCAAATCCAAATGTCACGCGATTTATGGATATTGAGCCTTGCCGTGGCATGGAGGAAGTAGAGGAGATCATCCAGTTTCATATACAGGACTCTGGATGCAGATATGGTATTTTCAATAAAATGCATAATCAATTCATTGGTACAGCTGGGTACCACTGCTGGAATCCGAATTCACCCTCCAGTGCGGAGATTGGATTCGATCTATCTCCTTCTTATTGGGGGCAGGGTTTGATGCAGGAAGCTTTAGAAGCGATGATTCCAATAGGGTGGAACGTAATGAATCTGGATTGGGTGGAAGCAACCGTAGAGCCAGAAAATATTCAATCACAGCGATTACTGAACAAGTTGGAATTTGTTAAGTCGGATGAACTGCAGCAAGGTCTTTTTTATTACACGCTACATAGGGAATCTATCCCCACTGGCTGATCTATATAAGTTAAAATATTCATTTACACAAAAACGAAGAGGACAGAAAAAAACTGAAAAAGCGAAGCGGTCGCCTTTATCACCGGATTTTTCCCTTTAGGAAAAGGGAATCAAAAAAATCCGGGGATAACAGCGATTGGAAGGTATTCTGTTATCGGAGTGGACTGTGTAAAATCTTTAGTCAATTTATATCTTAAATGGTAGGGTTGAAATGGATAGGTGGAGTCATGCAATAATTTCATGTGTTATTAATGGCTGCTGGACAAACAGCGTTAATCTGAAAGGAGCTAAACGAACATGGAATTTATCGGACAACAGATTAAAATCACTACTTTGACCGAGCAGGATATGGAATTTATATGCCAATTGGAATGTAATGCAAGCTTGTGGACTTTTGAAGAAAGCGTGGAAACGAAAGAAGAAAATGTAAAGGAGAAATACCGCAGTCATTTTCCTGTCGAAGGTGAGACACCGTATGCTTATGATTTTGTGATTCGTCGTTTGAATGATGCCAGTGATAAACCAATTGGTGTGATGCAGATGTGGAGTTACGTTGATTTTCGCCAAAGCTGGGAGCTGGGTTTCGCTGTGATGCCCGAATTTTCAGGGAAAGGATATGGAAGCGAAGCTGCCCGGTTACTGCTGCAATTTGCATTTGACGAATTAAAGGCACATAAGGTCGTAGGCATGTGTAATGCCGAAAATGTACGCTCGGCTGCTTTAATGCAGCATGTGGGCATGACGAGAGAGGGTATTTTCAAGGAAGAACTATGGTGGGAGGACAGGTGGACGGACCAGTTCTTCTTCTCCATTTTGGACAGAGAGTACAAGGCAATGGAAAGCAAAAATAAGGAGGCGTCTCTCTCATGACACAGCGTAAACTGGTTTTGCTTAGTGATCTGTATTTTGATTCAAATGAAGACTTGAACGAGCGGATTCAAAGCTTGTTTCAGCAAAAGCAGCCTTCCATCGGTTATATTCCATCCAGTTCTGATCCTCAGCGAATCTATGTTGAACATACTCGGCGCTATTATCGTCAGCTCGGTATTGAAGATGTGCAGTATTATGACTTTGATGCCGAGTATGAGGAAGGCAGGATCAATTCTCTTTTCCAATGTGATGCGATTCATTTGTCGGGTGGCAATACGTTTTATTTTCTAAGTTTGCTACAGAAAAGAAATATGCTTGAGCGGCTGCGTTCCTATGTGAACAGCGGTGGCATTCTAATCGGGGTTAGCGCGGGCAGCATTCTGATGACACCATCGATCCGTTTGGCGGGATATGGTGAGGATGCAGATGAGAATTATATCGATTTAACGGATTTACGCGCTCTCGGGCTAGTAAATTTCGAGTTTGCACCACACTGGGACCGTTCGGAAGTCATGCTTCAATCATTCCAAGAATACATACAATTACATCAAACAAAGGTTTACGCTTGTCCGGATGGCGGTGCTGTCATTGTAGAAAATGAATCATTGGAGTTATTCGGCGGTGCGGTTCCGGCTCAATAAAGAGGAGATGATGAACGAATGCGAACTATTCAAGTGTCCCACATTGAAGCTTTTTCTAGCATTCCAGGCAAAGGCAACCCGGCTGGGGTTATTCTGGAGGCGGATCATCTGAGTGAGGCTACGATGCAGCAGATTGCTTATGCCGTTGGTTTTAATGAGACGGTTTTTGTATTGAAGACGAATTTGGCAGATGTGCGGTTACGTTATTTCACACCAGGTCATGAGATTAAACTGTGCGGACATGCGACAATGGCGGCGTTGTATGGGCTGAAGATGAGGGGGCTATTCGAAGGGAAAGACTCCATCACGATTGAAACAAACGTAGGTATACTTCCTGTTCAGTTTGAACAGCATGGCAGTGCATGGTTTATGGAGATGAAGCAGGATCAGCCGCAATTTATACCCTTTCAAGGTGATGTGGAGAAGCTTGCTAAAGCTATAGATTTGACATTGGAGGATTTGGATCTGACCATACCTGTAGTGTATGGAAGTACAGGCACCTGGACCTTGTTAATTCCTGTTCGCCGTTTGAGTGCTTTTGCCAAAATGAAACCGCATTCTTCTCAGTTCCCTAGTATTCTAGCGGAAAATCCCAAGTCATCATTACATCCCTTCTGTCTGGAAACGCGCGATTCAGATGCCATGATGCATGCAAGACATTTCTCTTCACCGTATTCGGGGACAACGGAAGATCCCGTGACAGGCACTGCATCAGGTGTGATGGGAGCCTACTATTTAACTTATGTGAATCGAGAGATTCAAGAAGCTGATTTTGTAGTGGAGCAGGGGCATGAGGTGGGTAGAGATGGAAAGGTTCAGGTAAGTGTTCGCAGAGAGCAACAAGGAATGGATGTTCGAATCCGTGGAACGGCTGTGTATGTTCAGGAGATGTCTGTAGAAATAGACAGTTAAGGGGATGACAGAAGGAGAGACCTATCGTAGAATAGCTGATCAACTACTGCTTCATGAAGCTATGCAAAACTAAGGAGAAATCAATGATGAAAGAGTCAAAGCGAATGAAATGGGAGAAACAGCTTGAAAAAGGAAGGGCGTATCATATTTGGATGCGGGGAGTGCTTGGCTGGGGCTTGCCTCTAGCTTTTCTGTACACTTTGGTCATGACGTCCTGGAGCGGCCAAAACCTCACAATGGATCGTGAGTTTTACGGAAACTTGTTAACTGCCCTGATGCTGTTTCCGGCTGGCGGGATTTGGTATGGAGCCTGGACGTGGAAAATTCTAAAAATGAAAGTAGAGCAAGATAGAAGATAAATCCCTATGCGAACGGAGTGGTACTTATGATAGAGACTCTTCAGGCAGCGCAGGAGCTGGCGGAAAGGGTTGCACGGAAAGCCGGGGACGTAGCCAGAATGAATTTTGACCGAGCTGCCAATGTAATTGAAAAGGATATTTATGGTGATATGGTTACCGATGTTGACCATGAGGCAGAACGAATTATATGTGAGGCAATCTCGGAGGTTTTCCCGAATCATGAGATTCATAGTGAAGAGAGAGGTCATAACGGGAAGAAAAGTGACTGGCTGTGGATGATTGATCCGCTGGACGGGACCAATAATTACGGAATTGGCCTTCCGATATTCTCGGTTTCTATCACACTGATATATCGTTCAGAACCTGTGCTGGGTGTAATTTATGAACCGATGGTAGACCGTCTCTTCGTAGCTTCTCAAGCAAAAGGAGCTAGCTGCAATCTGATTCCAATGCATGTGAAAAGCAAAAAGCAGATACAAAAAGGCACAATTGGCTGGATACAAGGGCATCAAGTCCAAAATGAAGAGAACGCGGTGCATTTGCGGCAGCATCTGGATGTTCATTTTAAAAGAGTAATGAGACTCTGGGCTCCCACATTGCAGTGGTGCATGCTTGCCAAGGGGGACATTGATGGTATCGTGCTGTATAACTCCGAAGGAGACGATTTGTATTCAGGCATACTGATGGTAAAGGAGGCGGGTGCTATTGTGATTGATTTTGAAGGCAATGAATTTAGCGGTATGTGCTCGGAACCTTATCTGATTGCTTGTCATCCTGACCATCGGGAGTATTTCTTAAATGTCGTGCGAGAAGGGCTGAGTCGATGATTACCGAGCTTAGTTTGTCTCAATTCTATCAAGTAAAACATTTAACGGATGCCTATCGAAATATCGAGGTTAAAGCGGTTGTCTCAGGCATGAACCCGGGGCGAATCTATGTGGATGATGCTGATAACATCCAAGCAGCGCTCATATGGGTTCATGGGCAAACCGGTTACCAGCTTGTTGGTGATGCAGAAAGTAAACCCTTTCGAAGTGAATTGCGGACATATATGCAGACACATATCCTGCCCGAGTTGGTGGCATTAAAGATGACCGAGGTAGAGATCGGTGTTGCTGATGATCGCTGGCGAAATGTGCTTGAGCATATGGCTGGTCCGAGTGAGCTTAACTATGACACACAGCATGTGTTCATGCTACATGGAATGGATGACAGAACAGATAGTGATACGTGCTATACCCCTTCTGGAGTGCCGATACTTCCAGCGGAGGGAACCCTGGTTTTGCCCATAGATAAAGGTCTGCTGCAGCAGAGCGGTCTGAACAATCTTTCTTTTGTCACAGATAAGATCAGGCATTTCTGGGGGAAGGCCGATGCTTTTTTAGAGCATGGTTTAGGATATGTTGTCGTTCATGAGGATGAAATAGTGAGCATATGCTTCTCTGCTTTTGTTGAAGGGATCACACATGCCATTGATATTGAGACGCTGGAAGGTCATCGTCAACGCAATTATGCAGCGCTCGCAGCGCAAGCGTACATGAAGCAATGTCATCGCGTGGGTATTCGCCCATATTGGGACTGCATGCCTGATAACACAGGTTCGATCCGTCTGGCACAAAGCGTAGGTTTGTCTCTGGATTTTGATTACTTGGTTTATTGGTACACCATTCTTTAATTGAATTTACAGGAGGATCAACATGGGGTACATTCTGGAATTGCGAAAACTGGTGGGTACAAGGCCCTTGATTATGGCAGGTTCATGTGTGTTGGTGTTTAATGAGCAAGGTCACTTGCTGCTTCAAAGACGAACAGACAGCCTGGATTGGGGCACGCTTGGCGGTTCGCTTGAACCGGGGGAGTCGCTGGAAGAAGCTGCTGCACGTGAACTCTATGAAGAGGCCGGACTGCGGGCAGAGGCCTATAAACTGATCACCGTTTTCTCGGGTCAGGATATGTATTATCGGTATCCGCATGGAGACGAGGTTTATAATGTAATGGCTATTTATGAAGCGGCCGGAATTACAGGCAGTCCAACCGTAATGGACGATGAAGGGTTGGAGCTTCGATACTTTGACTTGACTCAGCCGATTCCTGAACTTAATCCGTTCACAAGGTATGTGCTGACCAAAGCAGGATATATTCAAGGTTAGTGATTTAACAAACGTAAGCAGGCAGATGAACATCAAGTTAATAGATTAAACAGTCGGAGACAAGGAACTTTATATTTTTATACGTAACGTAAGAATATACTGGGAGGAATGAATCATATGTCAAGCATCGGTTATGGTTTCGGGCTTACTTCGCTCTTTTCGATTATTGCAGTTCTGGTGAATTTATTAGTCTATGGACTCGGTGTATATGCATTATTTCTATTTATCAAGCTGGCGAAACGAGGCATTCAGGCGTTAGATATTTATTTACATGAGAAACGCGGGGGGCGTTATTAACCTCTTGTTCCTTCTCCTCTTTAAGTCTCGCACAACATTATCATTTTTCTCTCAGTGATTTACGGATGCTGATTTAGTATGATAATGGTATCATTTTGCAAAGAGAGAGGGTTAGACATGCATACATTTTTGCAGCAGATTAATGAGTTAAACGAGCTTCAGAGAGAGTTGGTCAGCCTGCATCCTTTTTTTGCAGAGCATCACCCTGTTGTTGTAGCGGACGAAGCGTTGTTACATATCTATGATTATTCTTCCAAGACCGGGCAATATGAATGGGCGAAGACTGTACCGGATGATCTGTACATTCCTGATGATTGTCTCGCCGCGATGCCTGTGCATCATCTGAATGACCGGATGTGTGCGATTGTGACAGCTTCGGCGTTCAAAGACCTTGAGCAGAAGGTTTTTCTGTTCCATGAATATGTACACTGTTCTGTGTATGGGAAATATGAGGAGCGGATTGTGGACCGTCTGCAAATTAAACATAAAATGACTCAATTAAAGCGTGTAACCTGGGAGATTGATTACGAATTCCCGTATGAGGATGAGAACATCGCTGAGCGGATTCATTCGCTGCTTTCAGCGTTAAAAAGTGAGGATATTCAGCAAATTCAGGCTGCGCGCACAGCGCTGTTTGAGTCTCTTACTGAAGAGCAGGCCGAATATTGGAGCTGGCTGGAGTGGAATGAGGGTTACGCGCGGTATGTCGAGAATCTGATTCGGGCGAAATATAACCTGAAACTCAATCATTACGGGGATACAGCACCGTATAACCGTCTCGTATTTTACGAGTGCGGCTCGGAATATATTCGTTTGTTAGTCAAAGAGCAGCCAGCGTATCATACAGACCTGGAGCAGTTGTTTGACCGGATGCAGATGGAGAGATTGGCAGGTTTCGTTAGCTAGTGAGAGATGCATGCTTAACCCATTTCTTCGATTGAAAAAAAGGAGATCTGACTATGCCGCTGCCTATGGTACATCTCAGGATAGCTCAACAGCTTGCGGATGCTCTGCCTGAATCGCTGGAACGGGGAGCATTCTATCTTGGCAATATCGCACCCGATGCGATTCACATGCGTGAAGGCACGACAAGGGAGGACAAGCAGCACACCCATTTCGATCCTGAAAAAGAAAACCATTATACCGATCGTCTTCAGAAGTTATACCATGGTTATATTGATGAGCGTACGGACGAAGGGTGGACGTCCTTTGTGAAGGGATACTTCATGCATGTAATGACCGATTATTACTGGTTCCGCAGTGTGCATCCCGAATTCGTGGAACAAGTGCGAGAATACGACAAACGCGAGGGTATCACACGCACCAAGGAAGAGCTATCCCGTCTATATTATCAGGAGACGGGCCAGGTTGACCTTCACCTGTTTCGAACGGCAAGCTGGAGCGCAGACACCTGGTCTATACTGAACGCTGCCTCAGGTTATGACATGAGAGATCGTTTAACGGCAGAGGAGATCAGCCGCTGGAGGGATCACACGTATTCTTTTTTTCATGGTCAGGAGCCGGGCATTATTCCATTGTTTTTGACAGAAGAGATTGTACAAGCCTTTGCTGCTGCAACAGTGCCGCGTTTATTCGAGTTGTTAACTGTCTGGGAGGCGGTTTAAATGAGGCATTTCGGGAAATTGATGATACTCATCCTCGCAGTATTCATGACAGGGTGTGGCGCAAGCGATTCGAATCGTTTGAACGGGAAAGAGGCTCAGCGGCTGGAGCAGGAAGAAGGGGTTCCGTCGTTAATCACGTTATCCTGTAATCGAAAATTGGATTCAAGACCGTGCCGGGATGTGGCGTTTGACCGCTCAGATGAGATTCGGATTGTGACAGAGGCTATACTCAAGGCAGAGCGCATGCAGGGCATACTGGATTATGCGGCTGAATACACAATGAGTATTACCAATGCAGATGGCTCAGTAACCGTGTATGATCTGTCACTGGGCTCAGACCCGAAGATGCAAGGACTGCTTGTAAACCAGAAGGATACCACCATAGGGTATACTATTCCTCTTGTGGAAGCGAATCGACTACGGCAAATCATTCAGCGGCGTATAGATTAATGACGGATGGATGGGCAGGCATAGCTAATGAATGGAGATGTGGAGATATTGGTGAGCATTACACCACTGACAGCAGCAGATGTCGAAGGTGCTTACGGATTGTTTGAGACAACAATTCCGTATGCCTTCAGTCAGGAGGGACTCTGCTCTCTTTTGGAGGACATTCAGCATGAGATCACACATAAGAAATCCAGGGTACAAGCCTTTTTACAGCATGACTTTGATTCCGAAGCAGCAAATGCTCCAATGGTTCTCGTTGCAAGAATCGAGGGCAAGGTGGTGGGCACGATCTCCTATGGACCCTGCGGTGAGGCGATTCGAGACTGCACCAATCATCGTTTGGATCAGATTGGAGAGCTGGGCACACTGTACGTTTTGCCTGAACTGCACGGTCAAGGGATTGCTTCGGCATTGATTACCGCTTTGGTCACCGAGCTTCAGCGGCGAGGGATTACGCAATTTTGTCTGGACAGTGGGTACCGAATTGCTCAGCAGAAGTGGCGGCGGAAGTTCGGAGAGCCGTATGTCGTCGTGAACAATTACTGGGGCGAAGGCGCCGATCATATGGTATGGTTATGTGAAGTGCAGGATTTTGCTGTGAAATAAAACGTTCTGAAAGATGACCCCCTGCACCGGGAACAGGAGTCATCTTTTTTATTGTTATGGCAACGCATCTGGATAAGAAAGGACGAATGATAGGGTGACAGAAACGATGGAAACTGCGGCATCCGAGGAATGGAGCTTACCGCAGCAGAAGCTTTCCCCTCATGCTGTAAGTTTGTGGAGAGTCAGTGCGATCATTTACAACGTTATCGGTTTTGTGGTGTTGGCGATCCTGCTTGTGCTGGACTCCGTCTATGACTGGAGACCGTGGATCGGCTGGATGCTGTGGGGAGTTTCGGTGTTATTTCTTGGTTACGCAGTGTGGGATATTTTTTTGCAGCCAGTATGGCTGTATCGACATTGGTATTATGGCGTGAGTGCAGAGTTTTTGCAGTTGAAGCATGGTGCTCTGAACAAAGTACATCAGGTGATTCCAATGGCGAAGGTACAATCCGTGACGACAAATCAGGGGCCGCTCATGCGAAAATACGGTTTATATTCCGTGTCCGTCGGTACGATGGGTTCTTCGCATGTCATACCGGCTTTGCCAGAAGAAGTGGCGTTTGCGCTGCGGAACCAGATTGCGTCTTATGCCCGGATTAACGAGGTGGATGAATGACGGAGTTAAGACGACATCATGTATTAAGTTTGTTATGGAGTCTCGGTAATCTGATCAAAAGCTCGTTTGCTTTTATTCTGTTTTTGTTCGTGTTTCGAACGGGCACGGTATCGACATGGGTATTCTATGCCAGAATTATTTTTTATATCGGTATCGCTATCTCGCTTGTGTCGATCATCTGGAAGTGGATTACAACACGTTATTCCGCGGATGAGCAGGCTTTCCACATCTACACTGGAGCACTTAGCCGGACCCGCAGAACGATTCCATATACGAAAGTGCAAAATGTGAGCCGGCATACGAGCTTTTTTCATCGCTTGTTCGGAGTGACTTCCATTCGTTTCGAAACGGGAATCAAGGGTGAGGAAGCGACGTTCCAGCTACAGGTCGTTTCGCTCGTTGAAGCAGAACAGCTTGAGAAGCTTGTTGTCGGTTATCAATCGGAAGTACAGGCGCAGGCCGTAATGGAGGGGCATGTCAAACAAGTAGAGCAGCAAGCTGGAGACGATTACAGCGCAAGTGCAGAGCGTATGGGTATGGGAACAGAAAGCAATGGAATTAAAGGTTCAAATGCAGCTAATGCAGCTGTGAGTGAAACTTCAAAAACAGTAACCGAAGCTCTAATTGAAGCTGAAGCACTCAATACAGGTGACCACGAAGATGTAAGCAGTACTCCTGTACCTGCCGCGAAAGCAGCCCGGATCGTGCACTATCGCTCGACTCGCAAAGACGTGCTCAAGGCTTCCTTTACCTCACTCAGCTTTCTGGTGCTGATCCCGATTCTGGGCTCCCTGTATTCAACGGTGAAGGATTTCTTTCCAGATGAAACGGTAACGGAAAGCCTGGTACTATCCTGGCTTCAGTCATGGTGGGTAACAAGTCTTATCATTCTGATGCTCATGTTCTTGTCCATCGGACTGGGCATTGTGTGGACCTTTGTGAAATATGGAGATTTCCAGATCACGTCAGATGAGAAGCGAATATATATTGCCAAGGGCATGCTGGAGAAGACCGTGTTCTCCATTCAAAAAGATCGTGTGCAGGCCGTGAAAGTTACACAGTCACCGATGAAACGGATGCTTGGTCTGGCCGAAGTGGAACTTACTACTGCAGGCAGCCCGGGTGAGTCTGGTCAGGAGATGAATTCACTCTATCCTTTTCTGCCTGTAAGAGAAGCTTACCGGATCATTGAAGAGATTCTGCCTTCTTATCAGGTGTGTGAAGAGATGGAAAAGCTGCCCCATGCAGCATTGTGGCTGCGTCTGCTCAAGCCCAGCTGGGTCTGGATCATAGCCACCAGTGCGCTGCTCTATTTCAAGCCAGTCCTTTTTGGATTTTCACAGGCTTGGTGGATGCTCTCACTGCTGCTTTTGGCAGGCATTGCCGCCGGACGGGTAATCGATTTTTTTCACACAAGATATGTATTGAACGACCAATTCATCCAGCTTCGCTCAGGTGCGCTCACGTCTACACTCTTTGTCTCCAAACGGGAGAAAATGATTGAAATAAAAATAACCCGTCACCCCTTGCAGCGCAGACTAGGCTTGGCTTCTATTCATACGGTGAATCGTGCCAAACCGGTTATGCATCACCATGTTCACGATCTGCCGAATGAAGCGGCAACTGAATTCCAGATGTGGTATATGGGGCGTTCGAGAGAGGTGCAGACCCGATGAGATTGAATACATTATCAGTAGAGGAGGAACCGTTTTGATCAAAGCTGTATTTTTGGATGTGGATGGAACGTTGCTCTCTGAAACAGATCGAAGTCTCTCTCATCGTACGGAAGAGTCGATCCATAAACTGGCTCAAAAAGGGATTCATATCGTGTTAGTTACAGGCAGGCCCTATACCTTATGTGATGAGTTCAGGCATCTCGACATTGGAACGGTTATTTCGGCTAACGGGGCCTTGATTACTTGTAAGGGTGAAATCATTCATAGGTCTATTCTTTCCTCAGTAATGGTCCAGGATTTCAGCGGTTTTGCTGCAAATCAGGGGCATGCAGTCTCCTATTTTACCGAGTCATTTGGCATGAATGGACTGTGTAGAGCAGATTCCCGTGTAACAGAGGCCCTTCGGGAGACCCTTGGGTTAATTGAATACCCTGAGCAAATCATTACGCCGGATGAGGATATGTACTGCATGTGTTTATATGCGGATGAAGAGGAAACGGAGCAGTACCGGGAGCGGTTTCCCGCCTTGCGTTTTGTAAGATTTCATCCATATGTATGCAATGTGCTTGAAACAGCTGAAGTGAGTAAATCTGCAGCGGCACAGATTGTTTTGACATTCCTCAGAATATGTAGAGAAGAAACAATAGCTTTTGGTGATGGAGAGAACGATATTGATTTATTAACATATGCAGGTGTTGGAGTTGCAATGGGAAACGGGGGAGAGCGGATCAAGCAAAGTGCCGACTACGTTACGCTGAAGGCAAGTGATGATGGCATAACTCACGCATTAAAACACTTCAGACTCATCTAAAGGGATGTAAAACTGAAAACAAAGGATATCCAGATTGTGGATTTTTATGTAAAATGAGATGTGATGAACAAAGCCCTAAAGCATAGGGCGTAAATGAAGGGTGCAGGGTTGATGAAAAAAGGTGTAATTATTATGTTATCTCTGATTCTGCTGGTGGGCGTTTCTTCTTCGGCGTATGCACATCCGGGTCGTCTGGACAAAAAGGGCGGACACAATTGTTCTGCGAAATCCATTAAAAAAGGTCTATGCACAGGTTACCACTATCATAAAAAGAAAAAGTGAAGATGTGGCTTCGAACATTTTGGACGCAATAGGAGGACTAGCAGCATGGAGCATATTAAAGCCGTCATCTTTGACTTGGACAACACCATATTAAACCGGACTCTTACGTTTGAAGGCTTCACTCGAAGTATGATTGATACGTACTTTGGTCATTTGGAGTCTACCGGACATATACAGCAGCGAATTATCGAGCTTGATCTGGATGGGTACAAGGATAAAACACTGCTGTTCAACGAATTATTGCAGGAGCTGCCTTGGGAGGAAAAGCCGCCGCATGAAGAGCTCATGGCGTTCTATAGTAAGGAATATGTGCGTAATTCAGTGCTTATGGACGAGGCGCGGGAAGTCGTACAGTATCTGAGAGGCAAGTATTCCGTCGGTTTGATAACCAATGGTCAGACACATATTCAGCATGGAAAAATAGATCAGCTTGGCATTCGGGAGGACTACGATCACATTATTGTATCGGAAGAAGCGGGTGTGAAAAAGCCTGATTCACGTATTTTTCAAATGGCTCTAGATCATTTTGGACTGAAGCCTGAGCAGTGCCTCTACATTGGTGATCATCCGGTAAACGATATACAGGGAGCAGCGAAGGCAGGCATGAGTACGATCTGGATCAAGGTGAATCAGCCTTGGCGTGAGGGGATCGAGGCAGCACCGATACATACGATCCATCAGCTCCACGAATTGAGAAGCCTGTTGTAGATGATCTCTTCCTTTTCGAGCCAGCAGACAGGTTTACAGATCAGCATGCAGCGCTTCAGCTTGTACCACATATTTCTGATGATGGAAGGAAGTGTAGGCTTGGATCAAGCTATATAAGTTGAATTATTCTTTTACACATGAACGGAGAAGACAGAAAAAACCTGAAAAAGCGGAGCGGTCGCCTTTATCACCGGATTTTCTCCTTTGGAAAAGGGAATCAAAAAAATCTGGGGATAACAGCGATTGGAAGGTTATTCTGTCATCGGAGTGGACTGTGTAAAATCTTTAGTTCAACATAGAGATAGACCTATACAGGAGGGCATATGTAATGAACAAGCTACAGAAAGAACTGGCGGAGCTGCTGCCGCTTGCACAACTTGAAGAGATGTCAGGTGAAGAAATCGTAGGTGGCATAGCGATGGATATGTATCGGGCTGAATTTTCAGGGATTCGCGAACGACTCTCTGAGCTGCCGGAAGTGGCGAGGGATATCCTGCTGATCATTGATCTGGACACCGAGCTTTCGATGAATGGCTTAACAGGTTACCTGGAGAATGCGAGTGGGCAGTATTTGGGTCAAACGATTGAAGCATTGGTGCGAATAGGTGATGAGACAGACGCGGCGATTTTGCAAAAGGTACAGCAGCTCCTGTCGAAACATCATGTCACCGTAGACCAGTTAAGAGCCAATGTCGAGAGTCTGTCAGAGCACGATATTACAACAAGCTTGCAGACGCATGGAGCACATATCCATGAGGTGCTGCAGAAAGTGCAGCAGGAAGCGGATTCGCTAAGTTTTCAAACGGATAATGAAGAAAGCTTTGATCTGCTGTATCAGTATGTTGATGAACATAAGGATCGGTTGAGACAGCAGCTGGAACAGTTTCTCACATGAAAAAAGGAGCTGAATGAAAAGCGCATGAACAAACGTTTGGGGATCGAAACGACTGTAGTTACTTTCGTATGGATACTTGTCCTGGTTGGTTGGAATGTAGTACAAGGTATGCTGGCCACATTCAAGCACGAGCCTAAGATAACACAATTGCACCCATCGGGTGCGATATCGCGAGTAGAGTTCGGCAGTGTCACAACTCCCGATGTACTCATGATTACTTTGGGGGCAGTCAGTGCCTTGCTGTTTGCTGTAATCTATTACGCAGCTCGCAGCTGGCAATCGAACAAAAGGAAACACACATTCTGATTCGGTTGGTTGTATTTATCCCGTTAACAAGCTGCTGACCAAAGCAGTTCTTTCCTGAACAGGCTGAGAAAGAACTGCTTGGATCGGGAGTTATTTTACAACCAGGAAGTATTACAGATGTTTGGAGATGACCTCTTCCAGACCTTGTGCGACGGAATGTGCCCCTCGCTCCAGATGACGTTCATACAGGTGCAGTCGCACATACGTTTCATCGGTGCCCATAGCTTCCGATAACATGCCGCTAAGTCCACGAGCACGGCGGTCGATCTGTAACAACAACTCCAGTGAATCGCCCATGGGATAAAAAAGCACTTCCAGTTCGTCCAGATACCCACGGAACTTGCTGGTAGGCACATATTCGAACTCCTGCACAAATGGCAGATTGCCGCCAAGCTTGGGCGCATAGTCGTTGGTCACTTCACGCAGCTTGAATCCGAGCAGATCAATGGCATCCAGAACGATCTGCATCTCACGGGATGGTACCACATGTAATCGGTCCCGATCTGAAGGGTCTACTGCGCTGGAGATATCCAGCCCCGTTTCCACCCATACGTCTGCACGGTGGAGGGTAATTGGCAGATTCTGTGGCAGATCGAATTGAAAGCTCTTCTCGAGCTTGTCACCAGGCTGCAGCGTGAATCCATCTGTAAGCAGATATTTTGCAACGACAGCCGTCTCCTGTATTTTGCGATCGTTGCTTTCCCGAATGTAGTGCGTTTTGATGGACAGATAGATTCGATCCACCTGCTGATCCACGTCCCCGCCTTCAATGTACACAACCCCGGACAGAATACCTCCCGGCATGACCTCTGTTGTATGTAATTCTGTATTTACCTTTGCTGCACCTACACCAACACTAGCCAACATTTTTTTGAAAAATGACATGATAGCAACCTCCAGATTCCATGGTTTTTGAGAGGGAAAGATAGACTTCGAGCTTAATACGGCTGCCAGAATAGATACGTTTCAATTTTTGATAAAACAGGGGAAACGGCATTTTTCTGTCGAATACTGGATAGAACAGAATTGTTAAAATACGTAAAATGGAAACAAAAGAATGGAGGATGGCATGCGGAAAACGATGATATTCGGAGTAATCGGAGTAGTGTTGTTAGTCCTCGTGAGTGTATGGATTTACCGTAATGCTGCACCGAGTCTGACTGCACAGGACGTTACAATGACCGGCACAATAAGGCAGCTGGATTCGGAAACCGTTGAAGTCGAGATGGCGGTTACACGAACCAAGGAGGATCATGAACCACATTTTATCTTCCCTTTAGTTCCTGGTTGGGGAGGGCTTTCGTTCACAGAAGAACAACAGAAAGGGTTGTTCAGGCCTTCGTCCGTAGGAACTTCCTATCATGATCAGGTTATCCTGGAACAGACGGTGAAAACACAGGATCACAACGATAATCAGATCACAAAGCAGGTATTTTCACAAGATCTGACAGGCTTTTCTGTACCTGATGAGGCGGGAACATATAAGATGCGTTTTACGCTTAAATCACTGGATGAAACCGTTCAGCCGCTTCAGAATCCGATGGTATATTATGTTCATAATGAACGGTGGTTGGGTAAAAACCTGAGCTGGGCAGCTGGTCAGAAGCTGGATATCGTGAAGGAGGAGGCGGAATGAACTGCGTATATCAAGCGGGTGAAATCACGGTTCGGTTGCTGGAGACAAGGGATGAGCAAACGCTTGTAAAATGGTTGTCCGACCCGGAGGTGCTGCAATATTACGAGGGCCGGGATCAACCGCATGATCTGGAGCGGGTAAGAACACATTTTTACAACCAGGAGGATGGAGCTAGCCGTTGTATCGTGGAACATAGCGGCCGGCCGATCGGATATATTCAGTTCTATGAAATAGAGGCAGAGGAACGTATGGCATATGGTTATGGTGAGAAGGATGGATTGATCTACGGGACAGACCAGTTTATCGGTGAACCGGATTGCTGGAATAAAGGGCTTGGTACACAATTAGTACAGTCTATGACGTCGTATCTGGTCCACGAGAAACGGGCTCGAAAAGTCGTGATGGACCCGCAAGCTTGGAATAAACGGGCATTGTCCTGTTATGAGAAGTGTGGCTTCAGACGGGTAAAACACCTTCCGCAGCATGAGTGGCATGAAGGACAGAAGAGAGACTGCTGGCTGATGGAATATACCCCTTAGCGTACAGTGCAGACCGTGTTAAGATGAATATTAGATTATTGAAGGGAGATATGAAATGGACTTCAGATATCCAATTGGGAAGTTTGCACATACAGGTGAGGTTACACAGGCTCAAAGGAAGCAGTGGATTCAGGATATTGCCGAACTGCCGCAACAAGCAAGAGAAGCGGTGAAAGGCCTTAGTGAAGAGCGGTTATGTATGCCATACCGGGAAGGCGGCTGGATGCTGAAACAGGTTATTCACCACATGGCAGACAGTCATATGAACAGTGTGATTCGTTTCAAGCTTGCTCTGACAGAAGACACCCCTGCGATTCGGCCTTACGATGAAACACGCTGGGCAGAGCTGAGCGACTCCAGAGAGCTGGATATCGAGGTTTCCTTACAGCTGCTGGAGTCCTTGCATCAACGATGGACGGCATTGCTGAACACCTTGTCTGATGAGGATTATGCCAAACAGTTCTATCATCCTGCGTCGAAGGAAACGATGCGACTCGACTATTGCGTGGGATTGTATGCGTGGCATGGCAAACATCATGTGGCACACATCACTTCGCTTCGAAATCGAAAGGGAATATAAATACGCAGCAAACTTTGGTTGCTGTACAATTGTTTATGAATATGAGGAACAAAAGAACACCAGGAGGATAACAGCGTGAACAGTATACATATTCGTCTTCTGGATAGACAGGACCCTCCGGTTATTGCACAGGCATTTCAGGAGCAGGGATGGTATAAACCTTCGGAATTATATGAGCGTTATTGGGAAGAACAACAGAACGGGGAACGTGTGACGCTGATCGCTGAACTGGACGGGCAATTTGCCGGTTACGTCAATGTGATCTGGACATCGGATTACCCTTCGTTTCTGGAGCAGGGCATTCCGGAGATCAGTGACTTCAATGTGTTGATTAAACACCAACGTAAGGGCATTGGTTCCGCTCTGATGGACCGGGCCGAGCAGGTGGTGAAGGAACGTTCGAATGTGGCTGGTCTTGGTGTGGGAGTCTATGCCGATTATGGCAAAGCCCAGGTATTATATGCCCATCGTGGATATATTCCAGATGGCCGGGGGCTTTACAGGTACGATCATTACCTTCAACCAGGTGAAGAGACGGTTATCGACGACGATGTTGTTCTGTATTTAACCAAAAAGCTGGTTTAACATGTTATACTCAACTGGAATCTGTAGCAAACTGAAGCAGAAGCATATGGAGATGACTTGACTAGAGGAGTGGTGCAGGCATGTTTAGCAAAGTAGGCCAGATTATGCTGTACGTAAATAACCAGGATGAAGCATTGGCATTCTGGACGGAGGTTGCCAGATTCCATATTGTGGACGAGGTTACCCTTGATGGAGGAATGCGCTGGATCGAGATCGCACCGACAAAAGATTCCCAGACAAGCATTATATTGCATGACAAAGAGGTCGTGGCACGGATGTCGGAGGGGGTCAATCTCGGCACACCTTCATTGATGTTTTTCACAGATGATCTGGATCGGTTATATGCGGATTTGTCTGCCAAACATGTAACGGTTGGAGAGATCGTTGAGATGCCAACAGGACGTGTGTTCAATTTTGCTGATAATGAGAAAAATTATTTTGCCGTCATGGAGCGGAAGGGTTAAAAATAGCTGTATAACGGCTAGTTCATCATTATGGTTTCAAGCGGGCGACATGTACTGTCGGCCGCTTTTTCCATGTGGAAAAACAGAGGAAATATCTTGTTAAATATACAAGAAAAATAGAGAATGAATGGTTGAAAATGTTATAATAGAGTGTAGATTGTTATGCTGAATGTATTGATAAATTGTGGTGAAAAACATGGATGTTAAGTGATGAAACGAAAGGGGTTTGGACTTGGAAAAAACGATTAAACGTGTGCAGGATCTCTATGACATGCTCGATGCAGATTTCAGATCGGCAAAGCAATTTTGGGAGCCGTTCTATGAGAATCGGGACAGACCGATTCCTTTTTTTCCAAACAAACCGGATGAAAATTTAGTTGCGAGTGTAGATGCAGGCCTGCTGAGCGGGGGCAAGGCACTCGAACTGGGCTGCGGGCCAGGTCGGAATGCGTTGTATCTGACTCGCCAGGGTTATCAGGTCGATGCGTATGATCTGTCTGAGACTGCGATTGCCTGGGCAAAGGAACGGGCGGCTGAAGAGCAGCTGGATGTACATTTTGAATGTCGTTCAGTGTTTGAACTGGCACCACAGGAGGAATACGATCTTGTCTACGACTCGGGTTGTCTTCATCATCTGCTGCCGCATCAGCGTATTCCTTACATCGAGATGATTCAGCATGCGCTGAAGCCGGGAGCCTATTTTGGCATGACCTGTTTTGCACCGGGATTCGGTGGTCAGGGCGGGCCGGAGCATGTGATGGATGATTGGGATGTATATCGCGAGAAATCGATGCGGGGCGGGCTTGCTTTTACAGAGGAGAAGCTTCGTTATTTACTGGAGGATACGTTCGAGTGTGTAGAGCTGCGCCCCATGAAGGCCATGGGTCAGGAAGAGGCTTATTTTGGCCTGCCTATTCTGTGGGCGACGTTGTGGAGAAAGAAGCAGTAGAAAGGTGGAGAGATGATGGGAAGCAGATACTTGATCATCACAGGTACATCGAGAGGAATTGGCAGACAGCTTGCAGAGCTTTGTTTGGAAAAAGGTGATGTGGTCTATGGTATAGCACGCGGCACATCCGACTTGGGGGATACGTACGAGCGGTATACTCACGTGCAGTTTGATATTGAAGACATCCACAGCATCGATGATCTGATCTCGGGCATATTGGAGCAGATTCCGCTTCCTGATGTGGAATGCATCGGACTAATAAACAATGCAGCTATGCTTGAGCCGTTGAAACCGATCGACCAGTGTCTTGCGGATGAGATTAGCGTTCAGCTGAATATCAGCTTGGTTGCACCGATGATTTTGACATCATCATTTATCCATTATACGAATCATATGACAGCACAGCGCAAAATCATCAATGTAAGTTCTGGATCGGGCAGTTATCCCGCGCCTTCCATGGCAGCCTACTGCACGTCGAAAGCCGGAATCGACATGTTTACAAAGTGTGTAGCCATGGAACAAACCTCGCAGCCCAATCCGGTACATATTATCGCCTTTGATCCGGGCATGGTTGACACGGAATTGCAGGCTGTGGCAAGAGAGAAGGATGCAGAGGAATTTGTCCTCTCCAGTGTATTCCAGGAGGCATACGAGTCAGGTCAGCTGAGATCCCCGCATGATGTGGCGCAGGACATCTTGAGGCTGCTGGAGGAAAGCGGTTATCCGTCCATAAGCAACTAAACAGGAGGAGGAGAAGGAACAGTGAATCTGGCGAATCGGATTACATTGGCAAGAATCGCATTAATTCCGCTGTTTATGCTATGCTTTCTCCATCAGCAGGGTTGGATGATGGCGATGATCATTTTTGCAATAGCTGCAGGTACAGATAAACTGGATGGGTATATCGCGAGAAAGTACAATCAAGTAACCAGGCTGGGTAAACTACTTGATCCACTTGCAGACAAACTTTTGATCTCTGTGGCACTTATTATGATGGTGCAGGAGAATATGATTAGTTCGTGGCCTGTTGTTGTTATTATTGCACGTGAAATTGTGATAACAGCCTTACGAATGGTAGCTGCCGAGCAGGGGATTGCCCTTGCGGCTGACCAATATGGAAAAGTCAAAATGGTTCTTCAAGTCGCTGCCATCCTTGCAGTTTTACTTCATCATGTGTTGTTTCATTCGTTTACAGACATCCGATTGGATATGATATTGTTATGGCTGGCTACAGGTGTTACTCTATTATCCGGTTTGAATTATATCATCGTAAATTATAAGTGGTTGAGATAAAGTACAAATATTTCCTTGTTGGCCCTGCATTTACATGTGCAGGGTTGTTTGTTTTTTTGCAAAAATCGGGTGCGGCAGAGGTGGTCTCCCCTGTATACTTGGAATAGATAAATGTACTTACAACGATTTCTAAAATGTGCACTTCAGTACGGGTTCAGGAGGATTACATGCAGCAAGAAGAAACGGCTGGTTTCCAGGGCGACTGGCTTCAATTTATGATTATGACCAACAAACTGGAACTGCCTCCGCTGCCAGCGGATACGATGGATCGTCCGAGGCTTAGTTCACAATACGCCGAAGTTATTCAGTCCAAACTGACCTTGTTGACTGCCCCCGCCGGCTCAGGGAAATCAACATTATTGGGGAGTTGGCTGAAAAGTGCGGCAGGACATGCCGCCTGTGTCTGCCTGGATGAGAAGGATCAGGATCCCCTTCAGTATTGGCTTTATATCATTCATGCCCTGGAACGCGTGAGGCAGGGATTATGTAGAGATGTTCTGCCTTCGTTTTTGCAGCGATATGCAATTGATCCGAGATCAGCATTAATATTGTTGTTAAATCGTGCTGCTCAGAGCAGTCAGCATGCGTTGCTTATTTTGGATGATTACCATGCCATAACGCGGCCGGAAATTCATGCGCAGATGCAGGAGTTTATCGAACACCTCCCTTTGTCTATTCATCTGGTCATATCAAGTCGCACGTATCCTGCGTTTAAGCTTGAGAAGCTGCGCCTCAGAGGAGAGTTGAAGCAGCTTACACTTCAGGAGCTTGCGTTTACAGCCGAGGAGGGCATTGAATTTTGCCAAAATGTTATGCATATGGAACAGGCCAGCAGGGATGCGCTTGAGTGGGTACAACAGACGGAGGGGTGGGCAGCTGGTCTGAAGCTGCTTGCTTTATCTCACACATTGAGCATAGACCCGGTCAAAAGTTCAATGCCCTTGATCTCTCCAGACCGCTATCTTGCAAATGACGCAGAGACAGGAAACAGAGTCATTTCGGATTATTTGTTAGAAGAGGTATTCCAGCGCCAGTCATCGGAAATGCAGCGCTTTTTGCTTCGAACTTCGATAGCAAGAAGCATGAATAGCCATTTATGTCAGGTTTTAAGCGGTTTGGACGAAGCTCCACAATTGTTAAGACAGCTCGAGAAGGAGCATCTGTTTCTTATCCCGCTTGATCGGGAAGGCGTGTGGTATCGTTACCATCATTTATTTTCGGCATTTCTGAAGCGGGAGCTGCTGCGCAATCATTCAGCAGAGATGAATGATTTACATGGACTTGCCGCTCTGTGGTATGAACAGCAAGGCTCTCCATCTGAAGCGCTTGATCATTATATTCTTGGACAGCATTTCCAGGACGCGGCCAGGCTGCTGGAAGAGCTGTTTGCCCATTTTATTATGGGAGAGTGGTGGACGCTCCGTAAATATTTTGATGTTTTGCCGCTGGAGATTGTGAAGGCTCGTCCCAAGTTATATATGTCTTATCTGTTTCTTGTTGCGCGTGAAATGCCTTACGGAGAAATGGTGAAGCAGCTGGATGAGTTGGAGCAAGTCATCCGCGTGCGTCTTCAAGGGCAGGTTGCACCAGAAGTTATTGAATATTTGCTGCAAGTGATCTGTGTAATGAGGGCCTATATGGCTTATCTTAATCGTGATTTGGAAGGACTATCGTCTTATCTGGTGTCTTATATTGATCAGGGCTACCCGGATGATATCGCTTTTCAGTATATGGACTATGATCGAAGAGAAAGTATGCGGCTGCGCAGCTTTCATGGCGTTCAGGGTTACTTGAGGAGAGCGGAGGCCTGTTTTGGAGCCATTACAAAACGCTGGTTTGCCGAGCCTGCCTATGTAACGTCCTACTATGGTGTTGGATATGGCGAGGTTTTAATGGAACAGGATCAGTTATTTGAAGCTGTGAAGTATGCGGATCGAGCCCTCGAAGTGGCTTTGCAAATCAAGGTGGCTGCGCTGATCGTTCCTGCATATGTTCTGAAAGCCAGAATTGAATTCAATTTGGGCAGACCGGAGGAGAGTGTCAAGCTGCTGCTGCAGGTCGAAAGTCTGTTGTCTGTTAAGGATAAGGATTACTGGCAGCCGACTTTGGAAGCACATCGTAATCGAATAGGGCTTGAACTGAGTCCTGTGGACACCGCCACGCGTATTCTCGCTGGCACTGTAGATGGAGATATTCATTCCTTTGAATTAAGCTGTGACCAGCTCTTTCAGTGCATGGTTCGCATACGTGCAGCAATAATTGTTGAGCGGTATGATTACGCACGAGAGGAACTGAAACGAGTCCGTGAATACGCTGAACAACGTGATCTGTTGACTGAACAGATTGAATGCGGACTGTTAGAGTCCATATTACTGCAAAAACAGGGATTTCCGGACGCTGGTATCACTGCGCTATCCCGTGCCCTGATTTTGGGGGAACCTGAGGGATATATCCGTTCGATTGTTGCTGAAGGAGAACAGCTGAAACAGCTGCTCCAACAATACTTGCTTCTTCGCCGTACCAAGGCTATCCCGGATGATGGAGTTAAAATGACGTATGTGAAACAATTGCTGTCTGCTTTTACCCGAGACCAAAAGGTACGGGGGCGTTCTGCAGCCTACGAAGTGAAGCAGGACCAGAAGGAAGTGGGGTTAAGCCCCATGGAGCAGAAAATATTTGCTCACATCTCGGAAGGCTTGACGAGCAAGCAGATTGCAGCCGAATTCGGGATATCACCTGGCACAGTAAATACACATATTCGCCGTGTGTTTGCCAAGCTGGGAGCAAGCAGCCGTACGCATGCCGTGCAGATTGCTGAGCAGCGGGGCTTATTATAATGTGTGGAACAATGTCTACTTTTTTGTAGACTGTCTGAAAGATGCACTGTCTCCTACAATGAACATAATGAAATAACGCTATGAACCTTCGGTGTCATCAGCGTTAAGATCCTGTAGGAGGTCGTGTATAGAAATGTCTAATCGTATATCCAATCGCAAAGGGGACGCTGAGCATAATAGGAAAAAGGTTTCGCCGTATTTGGCAGCCATGCTATCCTTGACGCTCATTGGAGCTCCAGGAGCAGTGAGTGCGGCTGATGACGCCACAAGCATTCAAGACTTGCAGCAGGCGGCACCATGGGCCAAGGAAGCCATTGAAAGGGCTGCCCAGCAGCAGTTGATTGTTTTAGACGGAACAGGTCGTTTCAACCCAGGCGCATCCATGACAAGAGGGGAACTGGCACATATGCTCGCTCAGCTTCTGGAGATAGACACCTCATCGTCAAACCAACGTCCAGGTCAGTTATTTAAGGATCTGGAGCATACGAGTGCGAACGGGCCTTATATCTATGCTCTCCATTCATCTGGAATTATGAAGGGATATCCGGATGGAACGTTTCGGGCAAATGGTTTAGTGACCAGGGAAGAGCTGGCTGTTACGATGATTCGGACATTACAGAGTATAGGGTATGATGGGGTGTCCAATGAGCAGCGAGCTTTATCATTTAAGGATACAACTGCTATTAGTGCATGGGCTCTTCCCAGTGTGCAGCAGGCCGTTGAATTAGGTATCCTCAAGGGAGAGAATGGGTATTTCGCGCCAAAACGCTCTACGTCCAGACAAGAAATGGCTGTTATTGCGGTCCGTGCAACCGAAGCAATTAAAGTATTGAATGAAGCAGCGGGTTCAGAACAGGGTGGTTCCAACCCCGCGTCCCCAAACCAAGATTCGGGCAAGGTAACAGAAACGCAGGGTACGACATCAGGATCGGGCGGTACAGGAAATGTCTCTGGCAACAACAGCAGTAATGCTGGAGCTACGCCAGGTGGAGGAAGCGGATCAGGATCGGTTAATCCAAGTAACCCTGCTGGCCCCTCGAATCCTTCTAATCCAACTAATCCGTCGAATCCGGGAAGCGGTAACCGTGCGCCTGTTGTTGCTCCGGGAGGTTTGCCTGCTCAGGAATTGACGCTGGATCATCCTTTTAAAGAATGGCAAGCCTCCTCTTATTTCAGCGACCCGGACGGTGGAGCATTGAAGTATGTTGTCTTGTCGGGGGATGAGAATGTTGTATCCTATACTGTGATTGGGCAAGTGATTCGACTTGTACCACGGAATGCCGGTGAGACGAAGCTGACTATTCAAGCCGTGGATGACCAGGGCGCAAGTGTAACGGCACAACTCCAGGTTAAAGTACAAGTGAATACGATTAGCCGTCAATTCCCTGATCCGAACTTGGCTGGAGCTATGGCGTATTGGCTGCAGAAGGATGTGAATGATCCGCTGACCAGAGAGGAACTGGCCGAGGCTCTTGTTCAGACGGATGGCGGATTGTATGCGACCAATGCAGGTATTTCCGATCTTACAGGTGTCGATATATTTAAAGGATTAAATGTCGTTGAAATTGATCTTTCCGGTAATGAAATAAGCAAAGCGGATGCCTCCGGATTTAAACAATTACGTTGGTTGAAACTATCAGGGAATAAGCTGAGTGAAATGAATGTTACAGGACTGGATCAGCTGCAGTATTTGAATCTGTCCAATAACCGCCTTGCAGCGTTGGACGTGAGTGGACTACAAGCATTGCAGACTCTGGATGTGGAAGGGAACGAGCTTGTTCATCTGCCTGTCGGCATTACTGATTTGCCCGAGCTGCAATACTTGAACGTCAGTGACAACCCGATACGTCTTAGAGAAGAGCCCGATTTCACAATGCATCATGCGCTGCTGCAGCGTTTGTCGATGTATGGTTTTGATGACGCTTCACCTGATGTGGTAGAGGCTCCTGCTGGGAATATCGCTTATGTAGGTGAAGGTGAGCTTGAAATCGACCTGTCTTACATGTTTGAAGATGAAGATGACGACAGATCCACGCTTGTACTACAAGCTAAATCGCCTGATGACCAATTGGCAGCTGTCCGAATGGATGGGCAGAAGATGTATGTTACTGCACTTGGAGTGAGCAATCAGCCGGTTCAATTTGAGGTAGAAGCTAAGGACACTTTGGGAAGGCTTGGAATAGGTTACGTATATGTCGATCTGAAAGAAAGAGAATAGAATATTGAAATCAGATTAAAATGATTTACAGCAGACGCACTTTCCTGTCAGGAAGGTGCGTTGTTTCTATTTTGGATCAATTTGTATAAGATGAGGAGGAGTCGTGTTCGAATGCAAACGATGGGAAGCAGCCCTGATTTATAATGAATTACATATCATGACGAAAAGGGGAATAAGAATGTCACTTGCAAACATCACACCAAGCACAGCAGAGGATTCCGCATATGTTCGCCAGCAATTAATTGCGTATAATGCGGGACATGTGGACGAAGCGTTAAGAGATCGATACGAAGAGCTTCATTTCCATATTCGAAATGAAACGGGGCAGATCGTGGCCGGGGTACTCAGCACGCTATGCTGGAACTGGGTTGAGCTGGATATTTTGTGGGTCGATGCGAAAGAAAGACACAAAGGATATGGGACACAGCTGCTTCTGGAGGTTGAGCGTTTGGCCAGGGAGAAGGGCTGTGATTTCATCATGCTGAACACGTTCTCGTATCAGGCTCCGGAATTTTATCGAAAACACGGTTATCAGCTCATGACCATGATTGAAAATGCACCCACGGGACATCAGCATTATTATTTTAAAAAGGACCTTACACCAGAGAATGGGAGTGGTGCATAACAATGATTACGATCAAGCAGATTGAACCACAGGATTTGCCCGGGTTAAACCGGCTGTATCATGAATTGATGGGCACACCGCCCGATGAACAGCAGATGAATGAGCAGCAAATGCAAAAGACGTTTCAATATATGGAGAAGAACGGGCATTACTATGTGCTTGGAGCCTATGATCATGATGAGCTTGTTGGATCGGTCATGGGGATTGAGTGTATGGACTTAATGGGTTCATGCGAGCCATTTATGGTTGTAGAAAACGTCATTGTTTCGGATCGTGTACGCAGGCAGGGCATCGGACAGAAGCTGATGCTTGAGATTGAACAGATTGCCAAGGACCGGGGGTGTGCGTACATTATTCTGGTGTCGGGTGATCAGCGTAAGGAAGCGCATCGATTTTATGAGAAACTGGGCTTTAGGGACGAATTGGTTCAAGGGTATCGCAAACATTTGTAAGACAAGAAATAGGAAGAAGAAAAAGAATACATAGGAGGTTACCGAAACATGCGTATCGTGGATAACATCAAAGTCTGGGGGGAACCGCTGGAGAATGCTGTGAGTCAGGCGGTAACTTGTTCTCAATATGGAGACGTGCTGGGTGTAGCTCTTATGGCCGACCATCACAAGGGATATTCGCAGCCGATTGGCGGGGTTGTTGCTTATCGCAACATGATCAGTCCATCCGGGGTAGGTTATGACATTGCCTGCGGTAACAAAGCTGTGCGCACCAATCTGATGTGGGACGATATTCGAGACCGGATTGCGGTCATTATGGATGATATTCAGACAACGATCTCATTCGGCGTAGGCCGTAACAACCCTACTCCAGTCGAGCATGAGCTGTTCGATGATCCGAGCTGGAAGCTGTTTGATTCGATCGAAAGCGGACTGGAGCAGAAGCTGAAAGTTCTGGCACGTAATCAGCTTGGAACCGTGGGCAGCGGCAATCATTTTGTGGATATTTTCGTCGAGGAGAAGACAGGCAAGGTATGGATTGCCAATCATTTTGGCAGCCGCGGCTTCGGGCATAAAGTGGCGAGCGGGTTCCTCAATCTGGCGGCAGGACGAGAGTTCAGCGGTAAAGCTCCGGGTGAATCGATGGATCAGCCGCCAACCCTGTTTGACCTGGACAGTGAAATGGGTGATATGTATTGGGCGGGTATGACTCTCGCGGGTCGTTACGCATATGCGGGACGAGATTATGTGATTGAACAGGTGCTTGGCATTCTCGGAGCGAGCGCTGAATATGCGGTACATAATCATCATAACTTTGCGTGGAAAGAGCAGCATATGGGCGAGGAAGTCGTCGTTGTTCGTAAAGGAGCCACACCACTGGCGCCAGGGCAGCTTGGTTTTGTCGGTGGGAGCATGGGAGACATGTCCGTCATTGTGGAGGGTATCCAGAGTGAGGAAAATACCGAGTCCTTCCGCAGCACGGTTCACGGGGCCGGGCGCATCATGAGTCGTACCCAGGCGGCTGGCAAAATGAATTATAAGCTCCGCAAACGTATGGGCGGCGAGATTAGTGAAGAACAGATGCAGGCGGCGATTCAGGCTTACGGGGTAGAGCTTCGCGGAGCTGGCACGGATGAAAGCCCGTTCGTCTACAAGAAATTGCAGGATGTACTGACTGCACATGCAAATACGCTCAAAATCAATCATGTGCTGCGCCCGGTAGGCGTGGCGATGGCTGGAAGCAATGAGTTTGACCCATACAAGGATTAATCAAGGTTTAATCAAAGACTGATCGAGGACTCATAATTTTGAAGCAAACTTTGACATAAGAGAGGACGAACGCAATGAGAAATTGTGCAATATACAGCTCCCAGTTTGATCTGGAGCAGCTGTATAAGATCATTCAATCCATCTATCCTGATGCTTCCATTAAGCGAAGAGAAGACCAGACGCATATTCAAGTGATACAGAAAAAGTGGTTCAGCAAAAAAACGAAAGGCTTCAATATCATGACCAGCCAGACCCATCCCGAAGAGTTCAGCACGATGATTCAGGGCATGCTTGGTTTTCTAAGTCAGATCGAGGGGCGTAATGCTGCGCTTCAGGAAAAGGTACTGATCAAGTGCTCCACCCTGAATATGGTGATTGGCATCGAGACCGAGGAAGATATCTCGGAAGAGTTCTTTAACGAGTTATTACAGTTGGCCGAAGCGCTGGATGCCGTCATTTTCTGGGGAGGCGGCTCCCTGCTTAATGCTCAGGGTCAGCTGCTCCTGGATGTGAATGGTGAATCCGAGGTAGAGGATTACACTGTTACCGCACACACCAGTTATCTGGATGACACCCGCCCGCCTGCAGCGGATGCTGTAGAGCGCAAGGCACGTTCAGAGCAGCGACTGACAGAAGAGGGAATTCCGTATAATGTGAATCTGCCAGCACGAGCAGGGGAGAAAGACACAACGATTCAAACGAAGGAAGAGGTGGCGAAGCGTGCCGTTGCTCTCTGCCTGGCTGCACTGAAGGGCGAGTGTCTGGGAGCAGGCGAAAGTGCCGATGACACTGCAGCGCTTGTGCAGGAAGTGATCGATAAATATGATGCATCCACCTTTTTTTCTCCCGATGAAAAGTCATTTCTGGATCAGCATGGAGCAGATCAGCAGGATGTCATTCGTTTCTCCTGGGGATATGAGGCATACCATGTCATGTTATGGGCACTTGGGTACGTAGAGGAATTGGGTGCACCGACAGAGCTGTGTAACGTAAGCCAGGATGTCGGTTATTTACAGCAAAAGGACAGCTTCGCGGAATTTCTGTCAGATGCCACACTGCGCAGCAAAAGCGAAATTTTGGATGAGGCTGACTTGATCTATCGGTACAACTGGGTGTGTGTGAACAGCCGGATTAAAGGGGAAGCTGCGCCTGCCGGGCTTAATCCCGGTGTAGCTTATGAACGGCATCGTGCACTTAACTGGCTCATCTGTTATCTCGATCAGGCTTGGGACGAGGTGCGTACGGATACGTAACAAAAAGCCACGAAACGGATCTTTTCGATCTGCTTCGTGGCTTTTCACGTTAGACGTGTTCATGTTGAACAAGATTGTTATAGAGTGCTATAGAATGTTATGGAGTGATTGAGAGTTATGGCTTAAGAGTAACGTCCATTTCCAGCTCTTTGATATATGTCTTGTCGCCGCTGCTCACGATTTTGTGCTGATCATTCATCTTTTTCCCTACAACGCTCCAATTGTCCGTGTTCACTGTGAATGTGTACGGTTTGATTGTCACTGATTTTGCATTCGGACTGATCGCATCATACAGTTCATCCACTTGATATTCCAGATCGGGAGCCCTGTGGAAGAAGCCAAGCCTCCGTTGATTCAAAACTTTGCCTTGATCGTCTACGATCTCATAGTACATCATGGTCGGAGCATATTTTCCTGTTTGCTCAGAGGAAGCGGGCACCTTTCCCGTGCTTTCGAGAATTAGGCGTGTATTGGTCACGGTAGATTCTATTTTTTGCAATGTGTAACTGAAATTTTCGTGGATTTTTGTCTCATTCGGTTGAATGACAAGTTTGTTGTCACTGATTTTTACGGGTACTTTGAATTCAAAAGGCTCCTCTACCCGAGTTACTTTTGTCCGAACGGTAAGCTCGAATTCATTAGGCAGTGACCCTAGATTCGTATATTCAGCAAATACAGCGTTCGAGTTTCCGATATCATCTCCATAAGAGCGAAAGGACTTCAACTCTTCATTATTAATAAAGGTTACAGGTGCTGTGACATACCCCTTCTGCTGCTGCTGTTCCGGCACCTGGCGAGATTTCTTCCATTCGTTATCTCCCGAAACAACCTCGCTGTCCATAGGAATGTACGGGCTGGTGACTTTCTGCGGGAGATGCTCTCCGGCACGTTCAATCGTGTAGCTCAGACGGGTTCCATCATATAATACGTTTGTCAGTGTTAAGGTCACTCCGTCTTTAGTGATCTGTTTCAGCGGCTGTGTCAGAATACCTTGATCCACTGCTCGTCCAATCTCATCGGAACTCAGCCCGTAGAACACAGAACCGATTCCTGGAATTTGTTTCAATGCACTAGCCATTGTTGGTGATACAAATCCTGCGCCTATAGCACCGGCTCCCATAACTGCAGCTATGGAGGCTGCGGTTAACGTCCGTTTCAGTATTGTAGATCCATTCCGTTGTTTGGTCATGTTTCTTCCTCCAATTTGATTCATAATTTCACTGCTCATACTATGTCGCGGCATGGGTGTGTTGCGTATCCGCTGCTCCAATTCTTCAAGCGGCTGGTCAGGAAAAGGGTTGGGCTGTTTGTCCATGCAGTTGTCCTCCTTTGGTTGTCTGCTCCATCAGCTTACGGCGAAGCCGTTCGTACTTCTTGCGCAGGGTAGCAGACCTGGTATTCATAATGATGGCAATATCCTCAAAGGTGTATTGCTCCACAGCCTTCAACAGCAGAATGTGACGTTCTTCCGGTGTCAAATATTCCATGAGCTCTTCAATGACTGTTGTATAAGGATATTCCTGTACAACAGGTTTGTGGTGTTTGTACTCATCCACCAGCTTCAACCAGCGGCTGTGCTTTTTCTTCAGATTCATCAAATGATTGTAGGCTACTTTATACAGCCACGAGGAGAAACTGACCTTTCTTTTATAACTATTCAGATTCTCGTAGGCCCGAATGAAAATCTCCTGTACAGCATCCTCAGTCTCTTGATGATCTTTAAGAATGTAATAACAATAGGTGTACATCTGACGTTCAAACTCCTGTATGATTAGCTCATAGGCTTTTTTTTCGCCAGTGATCACTCGCTGTACAGCTCGCTCGATTCGTTCATTTTTTTCTTTCTTAGCCTGCATGTCCCCGGGGATGGCGGCCTGCATGGGCTCACCTCCTTGTCTTGATGTTTATATAACAATCTGAAAGAGTTCATCTGTGACATGATTAAAAGTTTTCTTGTGATGTTAATCGAAGTTATTTTTTGATGTTAACTTTCATTTCTAATTCCTTGATGTATGTCTTGGTTCCGGAGCTGATGATTCTCCCCTTTTTGTCCACTTTTTCTCCCACAATGCTCCAATCCGAAGGTTTTACTGTGAAGGTGTAAGGTTTGATTGTGATCGACTTGGTTTGCGGACTGACGGCATCATATAGTTCGTCAATGTGATACGTGGTGCCAGGTTTTTTGGAATAGAAACTTAATTGTTTCTGCTTCAACGTCTTGCCCTGGTCATCTACAATGTCGTAATACATCATGGTTGGTGCATATACACCCGTTTGCTTGGAGGAAGCAGGTACTTTTCCTTTGCTATCCAGCACGAGTTGGGTCTGGGTAGAAGTAATATTTATTTTTTTAACTGTATAACTGAAACCTTTGCTTTCCTTCGTCTGATTCGGTTTGATTTGAATAATTCCGTTTTGTTTCTTAACAGGAATCTTAAACTCGAAGTTCTCCTTAATGCCGCTTACAGGCATTCTTAGAGTCAATTCAAATTGGTCTGGAAGAGAATCGGATTTATATTCCAAAATGGCACTATTTTTTTCTTTTAAATGACTACGCAATCCAAACGTGGCTTTACTGTCTTTTTGACCATTGATTAGAATTTCAGGTGTCTTCAGATGGCCTTTCACGATATTTTTTTGATTATAGGAAGCCATCATTCCCTCAGGCAGACCCTTGCCTTCACGTTTTATCGTTATTTTTAGTGATAAACCATCATACTCTACCTCAGACAACGTAAGTTTAACCCCATCATGAGTTACACTTTTGGCGTTTGCCGTACTTGCTTGAGCTGCTTCTGCAATAGTTGAAAAGTTCCATAATGCTCCTGTTCCTGTCGTTGTTACAGCCGCTGCCATAAAACAAGCCACAGCCACTCTTCTTATTGAAAGGTTCTTCTTCATCTGATCTTTCATGCTTTTCCTCCTGTGTCATATGATTATCCGGATATCTATGTAACAATCCCTGACCATGATATTGTGACATTCATAGAATAAGAGAACTTATATAGGGAGCATGAGTGATGTCTTTTATGTATCAGTTCATCTAAGATACGCTGTAATAGAGAGGGATTATTAAGGAAATAGAAAACGCCGCAGAGCGTTCTCTACGGCGTTCAAAAATATGAGAAGCTCGGCAAACCGATCATTAACTAGCCGAGTGAGTAAGGAGGGTTTTAATTGCGGGATACAAATTCAGGCTGCTCGTAAATAAAATGTATGATTGCTGAGTAGTACGGATCAAAATCCGTTCGGTGGTGCCGTTAACAGGCCCGATCCGAATCGCCGAAGGTTCACTGCCTCCGTATGTATCATCCAGTGTGACAGATGTGATCTGTGCAAAAGGGATTTCAATTTTGGAAAATTGCCAACGGATAACCAGTCGATCCTCTACTTGTTTTGCGCTTACACCAAACATCGAATGACCTCCTTGATCTAAGAAGTTAAAATAGTTGGATGAATAGTTTAGTTTTAGTATATCATTTTTGGTTAAAAATCCCTAATTAATATAGGTGGATTCAGGTATGGAGTGTCTGAAAACTCTGTAGAAAGCAGTTTTTGCCGAATTTTCGTTCCAAGCAAGGTAGTTTCTTGCAGGCGTGCCGGGGTACGTTAAAGGGAAGTGACGTAGCAGGGGGCGAAAAAAAAGGGGGGAGCTGCACTTCAGCAGGTTTCAAGACACGCCCTAGAATCAATTCATGAGGAGGTGAGCTGTATGGATGGCCTGAATGCGTATCATTATTTTGAAAAAGGGAGAGGTCCTTTCTGCAATCTCTCCAGTTTATCCCTGGAAGAGTCAGAGACAATCTTGCAGCAGATTCGGGAGAACGGACGAATTTTTGCCAGTCAGCGGACTGCCGACTATATGGCTGTCAGAAGAGAGCTTGAGCAGATGGCAATTGCGAAGTTTCTGACCAAAGGAGGTCAGCCGGTTCAACCCTACCCGCATTATCTGACCCTTGGTGCATGCCCTTGGCTGGAATCCTGGTACATGGAGCCAAACCATGTCATCATTCCGTGGCATAAGCTGCCCGCAGAAGTTGTGAGCTTCACGTATGGCGATCTCTTTCCAACGATGCGTTATGCCGATGATAAACCTTATCGCAGGCAGGTCTATACCAAACATGAAATCCTTGAACAGATACAGACCTATGGCTTTCCGCAGGAATGGAATCGAACGGGCGAGCAGGGGCCCGAACGATATATTGAGGTCCAGGTCTGGGACAATCGGGTTATTGATGCCTTTCGCTAGATGGGCTGCTTAAGCTGGATTTACTCGAAGAAATAATCCCAGTAAACCAAGGAATGCAAAAGCCATAAAAGCTGTCGTACTGGAAAACACTTCGATGGTATACCCTGCCATGAATGATCCCAGAAATTGTCCAACGCCCAGTGCGAGAAAGGCGAGACTGATTCCAATCGAGACATTGGGTTGGAATAGTCTTGTTGCCCATACGATAAATATACTGGAGAGAAAAATATATGTGCTTCCGAACAGGATGGCGGATACCAGGCTTGCGGTCATCGATGGCAACAGAATAACGCCAAGCGAGATGGATAACAACAGGATGCCTATACGATAAGACCAGCCTAACTCAATTCGTTCAATTATTCGGCCTGCACATCCGCCGAGTATGCCTGTAATCCCCATTACAATCCAGAACAGGACGGCTTCCGAATCGGAGGCCCCTTTCTCGTCCGTAAGGAAGTTACGGGCAAACGTCCAATAGATGGCAGAGCTTGCGCCTGTTAACAAACAAGCCATCAGTAAAGCCGATCCTGGTCTGGTTGGTCTCATGCAAGACCAAATGGACTTGGTGCAAGGAAGCGTCTTGGTTGCAGGAATCGTATGTCGATTCCAGAGCAGCACCGTTATTCCGATCAGGGCGAACAGGACATAACTCAGGCGCCAGTAGTCTGTGCACAGCAAGTAGAGCGGACCAGAGACGATGATGCCAAAGCTGGTTCCTGTATTGATCCAACTGTTGCCTCTGGCGTGCAGATTTGGCGCGAGTTCTGCACTGACAGCATTGCCGAGGGCTGGAGAAGCCCAGCCTGTGCTTAGTCCGGCAAGAAAAACGCCGACTGCAAGCAGCCAAGTATCATGCGCCAGTCCAATACCGATCAAGCCAAGAGTGGCACTGATTCCAGCAAGCTGAATCACGTAATGATGTCCCTTGTGATTAATAATCAGCGGCGCAGTCAGAAGTGCAAGACAATACGCAATATAGGTTGCCGAGTTGATGGCCCCGGATGCCGATTCGGATAATTGCAATGCATCGGAAATTTCCGGCATAAACAGTCCGTAGCTGAAACGCCCAAAAGCATAACATACCGCGATAAGGGCAACGCCAGGAAGGACTATTTTTTTCATTGAATTCCACCGCCTTTTTAGATAGAACGATCATTATATTTCTTCTGAAATAAAAAAGTGAGTTAAAATATGAACTCACCCGTTGTGTTATCATTTGAAACTATTTTGAGTCATGTGAATCAGTTCCCGGCACACGTCTTGTACATTTTCCGTTTCGGCCAGCGCCGTTGAACCCTCCAGCAACAGCATAAATTGCATGACACTCCGGTCATTTGCTTCGGGATCACTTTTTTTTATCAGGGTCATGACATGTTTTTTGTGCGCGTTGACGGTTTGCACGACGACATGATCCGGATCAGCCCCGAACTCTTCCTTCGCTCGCAAAAAAAGACATCCTCTGGACTCATGCTCCATCAGCCAATTGGCATGACCCTCGGCCAGATTGAGGAAGATGGATTGTGCCTTGTTATCGGCATATAAGCGCAGTTGCTCCAGGTAGCGCTGTTCGCGGCGCAGAAGCACCTCGACAATCAGGTCATCCTTGGATGCAAAATGGTTGTATAACGTCATGATGGCAACGTCGGCCTCGGTGATGATGCGTTTCAATCCAATCGCATGAAAACCATGAAGATAGAACAGATGCTCGGATACGTTCAGAAGCATTTCCTTTTTGCTACTCATGGTTGCAGGTACACCCCTTTCGTCATTCGCGATACGCGAGATAGAACGATCACTATATCCAAAATATAGAAAGGGGATTTCATTGTCAATCCTGAATTACCGTTTCAATTTCCATCCTTTGAAGGCTTTCAATCCATTCCGATGGGCAGCCTGAGTCAGTAATGACCATGGATATGTGCTCAACAAGTGCAATCCTGGCAAACGTGGAGCGTCCAAACTTGGTATGGTCCGCCACTAAAATGGCTTCTTCCGCGCGTTCCATCATTTTACGCGAGATCATGGCTTCCTCCAGTACATAATCTGTAATACCATCCGTGAAGGAAACACCCCCTGCCGAGATGAACGCTTTGTTGACCTTGAACTGGTTAAGCATCTCATGTGCCGCAGGTCCAGTAGAGGCTAGCACCGCTGTATGGATTTCACCTCCGGCAAAAATGATCTTACCCGCAAAAGATTCCAAGGCAACGGTCAGAATCGGTACTGAATTCGTGATCACCGTGACATGGGAACGATGCTGCAATTGACGCATGATTTCGAGTGTGGTTGTGCCATTGTCGAGCATAATCGTTTCACCGTCTTCAACGAGCGCAGCTGCAGCGGCGCCAATGGCTTGTTTTTCCTGGAGCTGAAGCTGTGAACGCTTTTGAAAAGGGGCCTCCACCATGCCTGAGCGCACACGTACAGCGCCCCCATACACTTTACGCAGCTCGCCTTCCTTCTCCAGACGATCCAGATCACGCCGAATCGTTTCCGTAGACACCTGAAATAGCTGAGCCAATGTTTGTACCTGAACTTTGCCTTGTGTGGCAAGCTGGGCAAGAATGGTGTGTTTTCGTTCCTCGTATGTTAATGACATCTGGTCCGCCTCCTTATATTCTCAACGTTTAATTGTTGTGGATTGTTGTTGTTTCTTATAGTTTAATTTTGATGACAGTCCGCTGTCAATTTCAAACAGAAAAAGCACCTTATATTCGGGTATAAATATATATTGAAAGATATATTGACAGCTGTATCAAGTAAGAGTAGCATCATATAAAACAACTTAAAACCACATAAAAAAACTAAAAACCACAAAAATAACTTAAAATCACACAAAGGGTTAAGAGTAATCCCGGGGAGGACGAAACATTTGAAACCGCATCTTTCTTTTCGCGAAAATAAAACCTTTACCATCGTACAATTCACCGATCTGCACTGGAAGGACGGACGGCCTGAGGATCTTCGCACCCGGCGGATGATGCAGAGCATCATCGAGCTGGAGCAGCCTGATCTCGTTGTATTTACCGGCGATGTCATCTACACCGGGCCCGTTGAGCCGGGAAACAAGGCATGCGAGCATCCGGAGCAGGCCTTCCGTGATGCCGTCTCGGTTGTAGAGGAGGGCGGAGTACCGTGGGCTTTTGTGTTCGGCAACCATGATGCCGAGCAGCGAATTACCCAGACGGAGCTCATGCAGGTTGTTCAGGAACATGCGTACAGCGTGACGGAAGAGGGACCGCGTGACATTGCAGGGCTTGGCAATTACACGCTGGAGATTGCCGGGGAGGATGGCCTTCCGGCAGCTGTGCTGTACCTGCTCGATTCGGGGAGTTATTCAACCGTGGAATCGATCCCGGGTTATGGCTGGATTCAGCAGAGTCAGCTTCGGTGGCTGATGGATGAATCCATACGCGTCAATCCCGGCCGCAGTCGCGGGGATAAGCTGCCAGCCTTGGCGTTTTTACATATTCCGATCCCGGAATATCAGGCGATGTGGGATACGCAGACCTGTTATGGCCAAAAATTTGAGCCCGTCTGCGCAGCACAAGTTAATTCAGGGTTGTTCGCTGCGCTGCTGGAGATGGGGGATGTGATGGGCACGTTCTGTGGGCATGATCATGTGAATGATTTCCACGGACAGTATCACGGGATTCACCTCTGCTACGGACGTTCCAGCGGTCACAGTACCTATGGAAGAGATGGCATGCTGCGCGGGGGGCGTGTCATTCAATTGCGGGAGGGTGAGCGGACGTTTGATACCTGGCTGCGTCTGGAGGACGGATCGGTAGTGGAGGAGCAGCCGGAGCATCAGCCTGAGATTCATTAGAAGCTGCATGCGTGAGCAAGAGAACAAGAGAGGAATATGAACAGCATGATTTTACCTTTAATTCTGGTGCTTGCTTCGGGGATGGCGCATGCCGTCTGGAGTATGTTTACGAAGCGGAGTTTGAACAAAAGTGTGTTTTTGTGGTCCATTATGATGATTCCAACGGTGCTGCTGCTGCCTGTGCTGGTAATGGAATTGTCTCGTGAGCCGCTGCCGATGCCAGCCTATATGCTGTTAATCGTGTCGATGGGGCTTCAGGCGTTGTATTCGTGGTTGTTGTCCCGAACGTATGAGCTTGGCGATCTGTCCCAAATTTATCCGATTATGCGGGGCACAAGTACGTTGCTGGTGCCCTTGATCGGGGTAGCTTTTCTAGGGGAAAAGCTGTCTGTATACGGCTGGATGGGCATTGCCTGCATGATTGTCGGGTTCACGATTCTCAGCGGCG
Organism: Paenibacillus sp. TC-CSREp1; assembly: GCF_050171015.1. Lineage (NCBI taxonomy): Bacteria > Bacillati > Bacillota > Bacilli > Caryophanales > Paenibacillaceae > Paenibacillus > Paenibacillus sp. TC-CSREp1. The sequence goes on from NZ_JBNOKM010000003.1 coordinate 206,509, forward strand.
TAGGGAACTGGAGGCATGCTTCCGGTTCTGGAGCTGGAGTCCAGGGGGCCAAGCCGATACTAATGGCCTTATGTGTTGGGCTTTGTACGACCAGTTACGTCTTTGTAGATAAATTGAATCTGCAGCATATTTCGCCTCTGGCACTGCTGGAAGTAACAAACATCGGCTTTGTGGCGGGGTTAACACCGGCCTTGCTCGCTTCAGGCGGCCTGCGGCGAGAATGGAAGCTGAATCGATCAACCATTATGCTGGGGGCTTTGCTGAACCCGGGCTCGTATCTGCTTTTTCTGTTTGCGCTGGAGCAGGCCCCGATGGCCAGACTGGGTCCGCTGCGGGAAGTAGGAACGGTGTTTGCGGCCTTTCTTGGTATCTGGTTATTAAAAGAACAGCAGGGCATGAAACGTATTCTCTGTTCCATCGTGATTTTTGGCGGCATTCTGCTGATTGGTATGTGGGGGTAAGTTCCTGCAAAGCCAAAATCGGGTTCCACTGGACAGATGAAAGCAAGAAATGACAGGCTTCTGCTCGCTGCATCCTGTAAGATAGGAAGCAAGGAGTGATGTAACGTATGAACTGGATTGAATCCATACAGAAGTCTGTACATTATATAGAACAACATTTGCTGGAGTCTGTGACGGTGGAAAAGGTTGCAGCACAGGCACATATGTCAGCATTTCATTTTCAGCGTATCTTTGCTCTGATGACGGACGTGACCGTGGCCGAATATATCCGGCGCAGAAGGCTGACACTTGCTGCCCATGAATTGCTGCAAGAGGAATACAGAATTGTAGACATAGCACTCAAGTATGGCTATGAGACACCGGAATCCTTTTCCAAAGCATTTCAGAGACAGCATGGCGTTACACCAAGTGAGCTGCGAAAATCCGGTGCACCCGTTCAGTCGTATAATCGTCTGGTTATTCAAGTAAGTTTGCAGGGGGTCGAGCCAATGAAGGTTCAACTTGTTGAGCAAGGGGCCTTTGCCATTACAGGTGTCAGACAAACGTTCTCTTACGTGGACGAACAGCATTTGCAGGGGATTGGAACGATGTGGCAGGAGACATATAAGAGTGGCATGGAGGATCGAATTGGTGCGCTGAATGACGGAGTGATTCCGGGTTTGCTTGGCGTCTGCGTGGATCAGGGTGAGATTCAGGACAAACAGATGGAATACTGGATTGCCACAACTTATACAGGCGAGCAGCAAGAAGGACTATCTGTATTAACACTGCCAGCCAGCAAGTGGGCCGTATTTGAGGTACAGGAGCCCATGCCCCAAGGCATGCAAAAGCTGTGGAAGCGAATTGTAACGGAATGGTTTCCGTCCAACCCTTATGAACATGCCTGGCTGCCGGAGCTTGAGGTTTATCGGGGCATGTATGATGCGCCTCAGATCTGGATACCGATTAAATAAAATGGATTAAATAGATCAATAACAACTCCTCTCAGGAACGGTGGTTTTCAATGTGCATTCGCTGTGGATGTGCTTGGAAATAACAGCTTGATGGGGGTTGTTTATTTTATTTGAGGATTAGAAACATGGTATATTGGAAAATAGCAAAGAAAAGAGAAGTTGATATTCTTTGAGAGAGCAGGCTTGAGTTAGGGAGGGAAAAGCTGTGCAGTACGAGCAACAGCTGGTCAGAACGCTAAGGCAGCAGGAACAGATCATGCAGGATTTGCAACGTGTGCGTGAGCTTCAGCTGCCGGATTGTTATATCGGTGCGGGATATATTCGCAATTACATATGGGATGAGCTCCATGGATATGAGAGACGAGAGCTGCACAGTGATATTGATGTAGTTTATTATGATGCCACGAATCTGTCTGAAGAACGGGATAGCCAGCTTGAGCATGAGCTTCGTGCTGCTACAGGCAATCACAAGTGGTCGGTGAAAAACCAGGCAAGAATGCATCTGCGAAATGGTGACGCACCGTATCAGTCTACAGAGGATGCGCTGCGTTATTGGCCGGAGTGTGTAACAGCCATCGCGGTGCAGCTGGATGCACAGGGTCAAATCAGGATATGTGCTCCTTATGGGCTAGAGGATTTATATATGCTGGTTGTGCGCAAAAGTCCTTCTTTCGCGGATACAGCCTATTATAACAAGCGTGTTCTTCAAAAAAACTGGCACGAACACTGGCCTAAACTGACGATTGTACGTGCATAAGTACAGGAGAAGGAGTGGTACTGTATTGATTTTCAAATTTATACGGGAGAAGGGACACATTGTTGATCTGATTCTGCTGGTGTGTCTGGCGTTTTTTCTGGTATTCTGGGGCTGGAACTTCGCCGTGCAATTTTTTACGTTAATAACTGCAGCATTCATCATATTAAGGCGCATCAATTATGAGAAACATATCTGGCTGAAGCGCATACTGCTGACCGGGTTCGGAATCGTGGCTGTTTCTTTCGTTATTATAGAAGCACTTGTGTTCACCCAGCTGGGGTCGAAGGATACGGAGCAAGCCGATTATGTTATCATTCTGGGCTCGGGGATCAAAGGCACGGAATTGACGTTGACTTTGCAGCAGCGACTTGATGCCAGTCTGGAATATATCCGCAGTCATCCGCAGATCCCGGTAATTGTATCCGGGGGACAAGGGCCTGGTGAATCCATTCCTGAAGCGCTTGCCATGAGAAATTATTTGGTGGATCAGGGCATCGACCCTGCTCGGATCACGATGGAGGACCGCTCGACCACGACACAGGAGAATCTGGCTTTTTCCAAAAAAATATTGGATGCAGCGGGGATTGAACATCCCGAAATTATGATTGTAACGAGTGACTATCATATGTTCAGAGCGAAATATATCGCTGCTAAAAACGGCTACGCTGCTGAATACGGCATATCCGCCCCCTCGCCCGGCTATTTGAAGCCGATCAATATGATTCGTGAATATTTTGGTACGATCAAGGCGCTGCTTTACTTGTTTATTCACTGAACATGTATGCGTGATAATTCATTTATTTACTAACTATATCAAGCAATGTCTGCTGCAAGTGAGCGGAGCATTGCTTTTTTCGTGTTATAATATACGACAATCATACAAGAATAAGGCAGGAGTGAATGATGATTACAGCATATCTATTACCCGCTTTGGCGGAGCAAAAAAAGGTTACGAACGATGAGATGCAGGATATTATACGCATGCTGGCCCATACGCCTTTATTATATGATGACGGGCGGCACATTACGGTTGAGGATTACCTGGGAGGTCTGGAGAACCAACTGAAGCATGATACTCGCCGAGCCGCAATCGAGCTGTATGAACTGGGTGTCAAGGCGTGTCGCCAATTTCAGGATTCCTTTCATTACGAGCAGCTTCAGGATGTACTTGGACTGCAAGCGGAGTTATGGCAGGAAGGGATTCTTGCGCTGCATGACTGGATGAACTGGCTGAAGCTGATTGGTGAGGGGCAACAAAAACTGCCAGAATATGATTTTGCCGCAATGCTGGGTGAACTGCCTGAAGGTTATATGATTCATGATTTTCATGATGAGCTTCAATATCGGCTTGAACAGGATGCAGCAAATGTCTGGGCCAATGATGAGCGACACAAGCTCTATGTTGGGCTTGGTGTGAAGCAAGGTGCTTCATTGTTTGGTTAGATCGCTGAGGAAGTAGCCTGTTTCAAACGTGACTCGGGTGTCTGAATAAAGCTGTAGAGGTGTATGTGTATAGTGGTCCAAGCAATCCAGGAAAAATGTGTGCGCGGCGTCAAACGAAATGCTTTATTGTGTTGTTTAGTCTGGTATACAGGCAAGATAGCATGATTTCTACAGGAAAATTGAAGCAACACCTCTACAGGAATTTTGAAGCAACACCTCTACAGGGAAACGAGGAGATACCGTGAAAAAGGTTGTGCTTGCAGGTGGAACTGGATTTGTTGGTCAGGATTTTGCGCCAAGGTTTGAAAAGCTGGGGTACAGTGTCTATATAATTTCTCGCCAGCCGGGGCATATACCCTGGGCGGATCGAGGAGCGATCGTTGAAGCTCTTGAAGGAGCAGCGCTGCTGATTAATCTGGCTGGCAAGTCGGTGAACTGCCGTTATACAGAGGAGAACCGCAGAATCATTATGGATTCCAGAACGGAAACGACACATATTCTTGGAGAAGCGGTGCTGGCATGTACCCGGCCGCCTGAATTGTGGATTAACTCCAGCACAGCAACGATATACAGACATGCGGAGGATCGTCCGATGACGGAAAAAGATGGGGAGATCGGCTCAGGATTCTCAGTGGAGGTAGCCAAGGCGTGGGAGCGCGCTTTCTTTGAATTTGAGCTGCCATCTACAAGGCAGATTGCGCTGCGTATTGCCATTGTGCTTGGCAAAGGCGGGGTAATGGAGCCCTTGACGAATCTGGTACGTTTTGGACTTGGAGGAGCACAAGGCGCAGGAACCCAGCAATTCAGCTGGATTCATATTGAGGATTTATTCCGCATGGTGTTGTTTTTACAGGAGCAGCGTCAGCTGGAAGGTGTGTTCAATGCTTCATCCCCCCACCCGGTTACCAATCGGGAGCTAATGGCAAGTCTCAGGCAGCAGATGGGAATACGTGTAGGTCTACCTTCTCCACGCTGGATGCTTGAACTGGGAGCTATATTTATTCGCACCGAGACCGAGCTGGTGCTCAAAAGCCGCTGGGTCATCCCTGACCGAATGGAAAGGGAAGGCTTCACTTTTACTTATGGTACACTGGAGGCTGCGCTCGCTGACATTCTACAACCGTCCAGGTAGTGTGTGCTTCACAAAGTACACATATATAATGGCAAAAGTAAAACAAAGATGAATCCAACATGCTGCGCAGAACTGTACTTGTATGGGAGAAGAAGTTGGTTATGTAATACCGGGAGGGCAGAGCAATCTGCCCTTCTGTTGATTCTGACAAACTATAGTATCGAACTTGATTCTGAAGATCTGTGATAGGGAAGAGGTTGGCATATGCAGCTTAGAAGAGTAAGAATTGCAGGTACGGGGAAATACCTGCCTCAGATGAAAGTGACAGATGAGGAGCTGGATGAGCGCCTCCATGTACCGGCAGGATGGGTCAGCAAAGCGACAGGTGTAGGGTTTCGTTATTATGCCTCCGACGAGGAGACTTCTTCGTATATGGGGGCAAGGGCGGCAGAAGTTGCTCTTGCTGATGCAGGGCTGTCCTTTGAAGAGATCGATTGTCTGGTATGTACAAGCGGTACGAAGGAACAGCCGTTGCCAAGTACAGCTGTTTTTATCCAGCAGGCGATGGGGCAGGAGGATTCGGGTGTGCCTGCTTTTGATATGGATGCAACCTGTCTGAGCTTCCTGAATGGATTGGATGTCATCTCTTATATGGTGCATGCGGGACGTTACCGGCGTGTTCTGCTCGTAGCCACCGAGATTGCTTCAGCCGGACTGAATTGGGACGAGCCGGAAAGCGCTGCCTTGTTTGGGGATGGAGCAGCAGCTGTCATTATTGAGCATGCGCCAGAAGGTTCAGGCTCGCAGATTGTACACGCATCATTGCGCACTTTCAGCCGCGGAGCACGTTTATCAGAGATTGCGGGTGGAGGTACCCGGCAGCACGCTGCCAAATATAATAACGAGCAGCCAGCCCCTTATCTCTTTCATATGGACGGACAGGCCATTTTCCGCATGGCGTCCAAGCTGTTACCGGGTTTTATGGAGGAGATGCTTCAAACCTCCGGGAACCGGATGCAGGATTTCAAGCTGGTTATTCCGCATCAGGGCAGTGCAATGGCGATGCGTCTCATTCGGAAGAAGCTGGGCATTCCGGAGGAGCGGTTTATGGATATTACACGGGGGCATGGCAATACCATTGCTGCTTCCATCCCGATGGGACTGCACGAGGCCATTCGCCAGCAGCGTATTCAGCGCGGTGATCGCATACTTATGATAGGAACAGCCGCAGGGCTTTCTCTGGGAGGACTTATTCTTGACTATTAGATCAGGAGAGCGGCAGCCACTGGCATGTACACCAAGCAGAGTGCTGCTTACCGGGGGCAGGGCCCCGGTAACACTGGATCTGGCACGTATGCTGCACCGATTCGGTCATCGGGTGTATATTGCCGAGAGTATGGAACAGCATCTATGCAGAGGGTCCGTTGTAGTGGAGCAGTGTGCCCTTGTGCCATCGCCGCGTCATCAGACAACAGCATATCTGTCTGCACTCGAAGCTTGTGTCAAGAGATGGCAGATTGACCTGCTCATTCCGATGTGTGAGGAAATTTTCTACGTGGCTCAAGGTGCGGAACAGTTAAGGCAGCATTGCCGTGTTCTGATATCCAGCCCGGAGCAGCTGCATGCATTGCATCATAAATATGATTTTATTCAACTAGCGAAGTCGATGGGGCTGTCAGTGCCAGATACATATCTGATTCAAAATTCACAGGAGCAGCTGGAGATTCAGCATGTGCTGAACAAGTCGGGGGAGTGGGTATGGAAGCCGGTGTATTCCCGTTTTGCCGCCAAAGTACGTATGCCAATACAGCATGCGCCGCCGGGTGAAGAGCTAATATCCCGAGGTTCGCCTTGGGTGGCACAGCGATACATCCATGGACGCGGGCTGTGTACCTACAGTGTTGTGCATGAAGGACAGTTGGTTGCTCATGCCGCCTACGAGAGCAAATTTCGTACAGGTGACGTAGGCGCAAGTGTTTTTTTTGAACAGGTGCAGCATGATGGGGCTTATCAATGGGTCAAGCAATTTGTGCAGAAGGCAGCTTTTAGCGGACAGATCGGTTTTGATTTTATTGAAGAGTCGGACGGTCGAGTCTATGCCATCGAATGTAATCCGAGAGCGACCAGCGGTATTCACCTGTTTCATCCTGGCGATGGCCTGGTGCGTGCTTTGCTTGAACCGGAGTCACTATTAAACGAAAAAAAAGAGATTACACCTCAGTCAGGTGATAAGGCGATGCTTGCACTGCCTATGCTGGGAATCGGTATTCGGCAGGCCAATAGCAGATCGAACCTGCGGTCATGGATGACGGCCTGGTACAGGGCAAGAGATGTTGTGTATACGAGGCAGGATAAGCATCCTTTCTTTGCACAAATTGCAGTGGTGCTGGCAGCTTGGCGTATTGCTCGTGCTCAGCGGATCACATTGACCGAGGCGTTGACTCATGACATAGAATGGAACGGTGAACAACAATGAAGAGAGCGTTGGTAACAGGGGCTACGGGCTGTCTTGGCAGACATCTGGCGGTTCGCCTTGCCGAAGAAGGCTGGGACGTCACGGGCCTGGGGCGTCAGCAAGCGATAGGAGATGCGTTAGTTGCGGCAGGAGTCCGTTTTCATCAGGGTGATATAAGGGACCATCAGACCGTGGGTGCAGCTTGCAAGGGTCAGGATGTTGTATTTCATTGTGCCGCGTTGTCCTCTCCATGGGGAAAGTATCGGGATTTCTACAGCAGTAACGTGCAGGGAACACAGATCTTGATTGATAGCGCTACGCGCAGCCAGGTGCAGCGTTTTGTGCATGTCTCGACACCAAGTCTTTATTTTAACTTCAACCCGCGTTATGAAGTGCATGAACATGATGCGCTGTCAGCCAAATCGGCCAATCACTATGCGGCTACCAAGTATCTGGCTGAGCAGATCGTTATGGATGCACATCGTCAAGGCTTGCCATCGATTATGATTCGTCCGCGGGCTATTTTTGGCCCTTATGACCAGACGCTGTTTCCGCGTATTGTGGCAGCGAATGCCAAACGTGGAGTCCCGATGATTGACGGTGGACGGGCACTTATTGATCTGACATGTGTAGATAATGTAGTAGATGCCTTGTTATTGTGCCAACGTGCTTCAGCAGAAGCGCTCGGGAGGGCCTACAACATATCCAACGGGGACCCGCGGCCTTTTGCCGAACTGGTCAGCAAGCTCTTTGACATGCTGGATATGCCGCTGAAGCGATTGAGCATTCCATACAAGGTCGCCTATGGGGCCGCTGCTGTGCTTGAAAATGTGCATCGGTTCATTCCTGCTCTGGGAGAGCCGTTACTTACCCGATACACGGTAGGGTCCCTGGGTGTGCCGCAGACATTAAACATCACCGATGCCAGGGAGCAGCTAGGGTATACACCTCGGGTGTCTATTGAAGCAGGTTTACAGCAATTCGCAGATTGGTGGAGGGCTGAATCATGCTGACTTCAACTCCAGTCCAGTTATATTTGGGTGCGGCGGGGTATTGTACACATCCCGAGGTTCTAACGCTGAGGGGTGGGAGCATCAGACCTGTGCGTTTTCCGGCGGGCTTTGCCTGCATCATTCATCCGGTGCATGGCGCGATGCTGCTGGATACAGGGTATAGTTCCCGCTTTTTCGATGAGACTGCCCGGCTTCCTAATGCACTGTATCGTTACATCACCCCTGTTGTGTATCAGGAGCAAGACAGTGCGGTTCATTTTCTGAAACGGATTGGACTCCGTGCATCAGACATCCGTTATGTCATTCTTTCGCATTTTCACGGGGATCATATCGCAGGTGTGCGGGATTTCCCTCAAGCGCAGTTTATTTACCTGCCGCAAGCGTATGATGCAGTCCGCTCACTTGGCCCATTAGCGGCAGTAAAGGCCGGTTTTCTGTCCGGATTGCTGCCTGATGATTTTACCCAGAGGTCGCTGCCTCTTACTGGACGGCCCAGACAGTGGACTGAAGTGAGAGGAGCGAAGGTGGATGGAGGCACAGGGACAGAAGCAGAGGTGACTGGACGGACACTGACAGGGACAGGAGCTGAAGCGCCGCGTATATTACCTTGGGATGAGGTGTACGATATCTTCGGCGATGGCAGTCTGCTGGGTGTAGATGTGTCAGGGCATGCAGCAGGCATGATGGGTATTTTGCTGCGTACAGAGCAGCATGAATATTTTCTGTGTGCAGATGCGGTATGGTCAAGCCGGGCTTTTCGTGAACAGCGAAGACCTCATGCGCTTGCAGGCATCATTATGTCAGATCGGCGGAAATACAGGTCGAACTTTGATAAGCTGGTGCAGCTCCATCAACAGTTCCCTGCGCTGCGTATCGTGCCGAGTCACTGCGAGGAAGTGCTGAGTGATTGGGGAACAGGAGGTACAACACATGAGTAATGTCTTTCGCATTGCAGCTCATTATACACTTGCACGTGGCCTGAGAAGATGGAGCACACGAGCTCAGCTTGAACGCTGGCAGGAACGCCGAATCATACGGCATGTAGAGCGTGTGCGGGCACAATCTCCATTTTATCGTACATGGTGGGATGGCAGGAGTGCATCGGCGTGGAAACAATTTCCGCAGATTGACAAGTCTATTATGATGCAGAACTTTGATACGCTGAACACCGTAGGAATTTCGAAGGAAGAGGCGTTAATACTGGCAGGAGAGAGTGAAGATACCCGTGACTTCAAGCAGTCTTCCATTCAAGGAATAACTGTGGGGTTATCCTCAGGCACATCCGGCAACCGGGGGATATTTCTGGTGAGTGATCGGGAGCAGGATGCATGGACGGGAACGGTGCTGGCCAAGCTGCTGCCAGGCGGATTGTGGAAGCCGGCCAGGATTGCTTTTTTTCTGCGTGCGAACAGTAATCTGTATGAATCGGTGAAGCGCGGCAAGCTGCAATTTCAATATTTTGATCTGCTGGAGCCTGTGAATGTGCTTGTTGAACGTATGGAGCAATACCAGTCTACGGTGTGGGTGGCGCCGCCCTCCATGCTTCGCATGCTGGCTGAGGCTTTTGAGCAGGGGCATTTAACCCATATGCCGCACAAAATCATATCCGTCGCCGAGGTGCTGGACCCGCTGGATCGGCGTGTGCTGGAGCGTGTTTTCAAGCAGACAATCCATCAGGTGTACCAGTGTACGGAGGGCTTTCTGGGTGCGACGTGTGAGCACGGTACGTTACATCTGAATGAAGACATTGTTTATATTGAAAAAGAATACCTCGATCCTGCCACCCGGCGGTTTGTGCCTGTGATTACAGACTTCTCCAGAACATCACAGCCGATCATCCGATATCGGCTGAATGATATTTTAACCGAGGCGGAAGAACCGTGCGCCTGTGGTTCGCTGTTTACTGCCATTGAGCGGATCGAAGGCCGCTGTGATGATACGCTTTATTTTTCACATCGACATGAGAATCAAGTGGTTACGGTCTTTCCGGATTTCATCAGTCGTGCGGTGATTGCGGCTTCACCGGCCATTGAGCACTATCGTGTAGTACAGCGCGGCAGCGGAAGGCTGGAAGTATCGATGCGAATTCATGAGGAAGCCAGTGAGGAACAGGTAAAGGTCGCTGTAATGCAACAATTGAATACATTAGCAGAGCGATTGCATTGTATGCTGCCAGAGATAGACTTCGTACCGTACACGTTTGAGGCGGGAGTGACAAAACTGCGGCGGGTGGAGAGACGTGCGGATTAACAGGTGAAGAATACATTTGGAGAGCGGTGATGATATGGGCGTGTGGGCTTATAAAATAGGAGAAGATTCGCTGCCAAACAACGCGGATGACCCAGGCACGGCAGGGGATAGAAAGGCAACGGAATCTGAGCATATCGCTGGACCAGCAGAAAAAAGAGCACATAGCCACGGACAACAGCATCCGGTAGCACTAATTACAGGCACATCCAGCGGCTTCGGTATGCTGACCGCGATCACGCTGGCGAAGCAGGGATATCATGTTGCAGCTACGATGCGTGACCTGAGCCGAAAGGGTGAGCTTGCGAGCCGGGCCGAAAAAGAGAATGTTGGCGACCGTCTCCATTATGTTCAGCTCGACGTGACGGATTCAGAATCGGTCCAGATGGCTGTAGATATGGTTATGCAGCAATATGGGCGGATTGACGTGCTGGTGAATAATGCAGGCTTTGCGGTGGGCGGGTTCATTGAGGAAGTGGCGATGGAGGATTGGCGGCGGCAGATGGAGACCAATCTTTTTGGACTTATTGCGGTGACACGCACTGTCCTGCCTGTAATGCGTAAACAGCAGAGCGGCTTGATTATTAATCTTTCCAGCGTAAGTGGTTTGTCGGGTTTTCCCGGGTATGCGCCCTACGCTGCTTCCAAGTTCGCCGTGGAAGGATTCACGGAAAGTCTGCGTCATGAGATGTCTTCCTTCGGTATTCGGGTCGTGCTGGTGGAGCCTGGAGCCTACCGTACACCAATCTGGAACAAAGGTCTGGGTGAGATTCATCGGCATGAGGACTCACCTTATCAGCATAAACTGGACGCAGTCCTGCGGTATTCCCGACAAGCGGGTGAGACTGCACCGGACCCGCAGGAGGTCGCTGATCTGATCGGGCGGATCACCCGGATGCGTTCGCCAAGATTGCGGTATGCGCTGGGCAAGGGCTCGCGCTTGCTTATTATCGGCAAGGCACTGCTTCCGTGGAAGTGGCTGGAGCGGCTGATCGCGCGGGGCCTTCAATAACCTCATGTGAAGGATCTGCGATGTATACAAGACCAAAATGTATCCTTTTCTAAGGAGGGAAAAACGAATGTTTGAGATTGTCGTAATTGCACTGCTGCTGCTCATCACTGGACTTCTTTTACATATCAATAGCAAGCTCCCTGCTCGTGATCGGGTACAGGAAGCTTTGGAACGAGACCGCAATCGGAAGAAAAAGCAGGGAGTGGATGAAACATGAGTATAGATGCTGGGAGAGAGAAGTACATGCTGCGTAATATCGAGCGGGGAGAATCCGACGTATATTGGCCCTTGCGGCTCGAAGCGCTGCGGACCCATCCAGAAGCTTTTGGTGCATCCTACGAGTTGTCCAGTCAGCTGACTGTGAGTGAAGTGAAAGATCGCATACATAACGAGCCGGATGATTATATTCTGGGCGCATTTACACCTGATGGCATACTTGCTGGCATTATGGGGTTCAAAAGGGAATATGGCCCGAAGCTCAGGCATAAAGGATTCATCTGGGGTGTATATGTATCGCCCGCTTATCGGGGGGAGGGACTGGCTTCCCGTTTATTATCGGAAGTGTTGGAACGGGGAAGGCATCTCGAAGGTATTAAGCAGATTAATCTGAGTGTGGTTACTACGAATGCTGCTGCAAGACGGTTATACGAGCGTTACGGGTTTGAACTGTACGGTATAGAGCGAAATGCGCTGGAAGTGGGCGGACAGGGGTACGATGAAGCACACATGACGTATTTTTACAATCAGAGTTCAGACCAGAAGCAATTTAGTAAATAGATATATTAAATAGATAAGGGGTGCTCTGATGGTGCATCAGGTTATTCATGAGATCGACGGCGTTTCGTTCGGGTTAAAAGAAAAGCATGACTTCAGCTGGCTAACGCCCCTGGGCACAGTCTTCCGTGTATTTGACCAACAGGACTCTGGCAATCTTTCTTTTGGATTAGTCAGAGCAGACGGTCGAAAACAGTTTGTGAAGTATGCAGGGGCATGTACCGTCCACGCCAATACAACGGGAAATCCAGCCGCAGCTGTACAGCAGCTGCAGTCTGCTGTCTCGATCTATGAAGACTTGGCACATGACAGCCTGATTCGATTAACGAACCATTTTGCCACAGATGAGGGATACGCTTGTGTATTTGATTGGGTCGAAGGAGAATGTCTGCATTCGCACTGGTCTTTCCCTCCACCAGCTAAATATGAAGATCCACGGTCGCCTTATGTTCAGTTCAGGAAGTTGCCGGTGGAAATGCGCATTCAAGCGATGGAGCGTATTCTGGACTTTCATATCGAGGTGGAGCGCAAGGGTTATGTCGCTGTAGACTTTTACGATGGCAGTCTGATTTACGATTTTACGGCAGCGGATATGAATATCTGTGACATTGATCTGTATCACAAAGGCGCTTTTGTCAATACTATGGGGCGAATGTGGGGTTCATCCCGATTTATGTCTCCTGAGGAATTTCAGCTCGGGGCACCGATTGATGCGATTACGAATGTGTTTAATATGGGAGCTATGGCATTTGCACTGCTTGGCGGAGAACTGGATCGTTCGCGTGAGCGTTGGGATGGCGGACAAGCATTGTATGAGGTGGTCACACGCGCGGTGAATCCCGACCGATCCCAGCGTTACAACGCTGTGGCAGAGTTTGCTTTAGCCTGGAGAGAGGCAGTTGCGCAATGATGCAATAACACATTCGTAACTTTACAGTCAATCCCGTATAATGGAAATGATGAGGAGGTGATGACGATGTGCCGATATGCTATGTCTGGACCTTATAAAGAAATATATGCTTGTTTCAACTGCCGCAAGTCCTTGAAACAGGCTTCACCTTATGATTTGAGCCCGGAAGCGGCTGGAAGTATGGAATATAAGTGCCCGCAATGTGCGGAAGTGATGGTAAATATGGGGCATGATTTTCAGGCTCCGAAGCAAAGGGACATCAAGCAGTGGACAAAAGTCATAACACTGTATCGTCACGGTGTGACCTACCATAATTGCGGATGTGGAGCAGGATATCGTCCGGCTGATCTGCGAGAGGTGCCAGATTTCCTGGAAAAGCAAGCAGTGGGTCAGAGAAGTGAAGGGGAGAAGCTGCTCTACAGATTATTGAATTAGGAGAAAATTACAGCTATGATTCGTTCGTTCATACAAAAAGACCTGCAATATGTCATTGAAGCGCATATCCGTATTTATCGGGACGAGTATAATTATGATGATAGCTTTGCAGTCTTTATCTCTGATGCGTTACAGACCTTTGCCCATACGGGAGATTTTACAAGAGAGATGTTGTGGATCGTGGAGCTGGATCATAGACCTTGTGGGTCCATTGGGCTGACACGTGTAAACGATTCGACTGCTCAGCTGCGTTGGTTCCTGCTTGAACCTAAAGCCCGGGGTGCAGGCTGGGGAAGAAAGCTTATTGAACACGTGATTGCGTATGCGATTCAGCAGGGATACCGTTCTATTTTATTGTGGACCAATCAATCGCTGCTCGGTGCAAGAAAACTATATGAATCTTACGGGTTTGAAGTCAAAGAGGTTCGAACACAACTATTATCCGGCCAGGAATTGACGGAGGAGCGATGGGAGCTTGATCTGAGGCCGGGATAGAGCAATGGCAGAAACTGTGTTTGGAGGTGTGACCATGAAAACAGAGCCTGAGTATGCCAAGAACACAATTGCTTGTGTTTGTTTTCGGGGCATGTGGCGATGGTACGTCACCGAGCGGGAATACTGGTTTTTGAATGTAGAGATGGAAGAACGGTTTGGCATCCAGGTGTTGAACGAGGATACGGCCAATGCTTTTCTGGAGGCGATTCAAGAGAAACAGGTAAGCACGGCAGAGCTGAGAAGTGAGCTGCAGCATTTTCATGGAACGCATCCCGAGGGTGACGAATGGCTCAAATATGTGCCGTCTTTCCTTGTCGATTTTGATCAAAGACTGTTCTTCTCCATGTTCCCTGAACCTGCATCCTATGAGCATTACATGCCTGAGGGCTGGACGGGGAGTTACTCGGATTTTCTGGAGCGGGTTCCGGAGACGGAACGCTATTGGGAGGCACAAGGCAAATCTCTATTTGAAGAAAGTTTTTCTTAACGGGGGTATTTCGATGAAATGTAAATGGCTCATGATGAGCTTACTATCGCTATGTACAGCGTTAGCTTTATCAGCATGTGCAGTCCCGGCAGATCATCGTTCCGAGGCAGATACCATTAAACAGAGCTTGAATGCAATAGTCAGCGAGCCTGCTCTGGCTGCCAGCAGCAACCCGAATGATTATATTGCAGGCAATCGAGAATTATATGATGCAATCCTTCAAACGGGTGAAGGAGGGCTTCAGTTCTTGCTGAATCAGCTTGAGTCCAGTCCGGAAGATGGCCTGAAGGAATGGATTATGGCTCAGGCCAGTGCCGAACTGCTTGGAGAAGACAACCCGGTGCATAGCTGGAATAGTGGTAAAGACTGGATCAGACAATATAAAACGAATACAGATCAGGCTAGTTAACTTCATTGATTTAATCTTCACCTCCAGTCAGCATGAGCAGTAATGGACGGTTCCCGAACCGAAAGAATACGTTATAGAGGTGACATCCTTGACGAAAAAAATTGCTTTTTTTGATTCAGGCATCGGCGGGCTAACGGTACTGCACAAGGCATTACAGCAGTTTCCCGAAGAGTCCTATATATATTATGCAGATACCTTGCATGTACCTTATGGAACGAAGTCTGCGGACGAGGTACATGGTTATATTCTGGGCTGCATTGAGGCTATTGTAAGGCAAAACGCAGAAGCTATCGTAATCGCATGTAATACAGCAACCAGCCTGGCCGTCAGTGAGCTGCGTTCCCGATACGACATCCCCATCATCGGCATGGAGCCAGCTGTGAAGCCCGCTGTAGAGATGAACCGGGATAACGGCAAACGAGTGCTGGTATTTGCTACAGCTCTGACACTGAGCCAGACAAAGTATAACGAGCTGGTATCCCGTGTGGATGATGAGCATCGGGTTGATTCGCTTGCGCTCCCTGAGCTCGTAGAGTGGTGCGAACAGCTGCAGTTTGATCCGGTAACCATTGCAGCGTACTTTCGTTCCAAGCTATCCCATCTGGACATGGAGCAATATGGAACAGTGGTGATGGGCTGTACACATTACCCGTTCTACTCTTCGATTCTGCGCGGGGTGCTGCCAGATCATGTTCAGATTGTAGATGGAAGTGCCGGCACGGTGAATCATTTGAAGCAGCGGCTTGCACTCCAGACTCTTCGGCATGACACAAGCGGGGGAATCGGGAAGCAGGAAGATGTGACCTTTCTCAGTTCATCGGGCCGAATAGAGGATCAGCGTAAAATGCGTATTGCACTCCAGTATCTAAAGGAAAATTCATTGTAGCCGAGACAACCGGAGGTGTTATACATGGAGTCCATTTATCTGATTCGTCACGCCAAAGCCGAAGGACAGGAGCCATATGCCAGTCTGACAGACGAGGGGTACAGGCAAGCAGAGAAGCTGGCAGAGCTGCTGTCCAGTCATGGAATTTCCTATATTGTATCCAGTCCGTGGAAAAGAGCGGTGCAGACGGCCGTCCCTTTAGGAGCAGCCATTCAGCAGCATATTCATACGGACGAACGCTTGCAGGAGCGTGTACTTAGTACCGTGGATCTGCCGGACTGGATGGAGGTGCTGAAACGTACATATGATGATGTCGATTGGGCGGCAGAAGGCGGCGAGTCTTCAAGGATCGCAGCTCGCAGGGGCCTGGCTGTGCTGGAGGAATGCTGGAACAGGCCAGAGCCGCATGGCGCGGTTGTCACACATGGCAACCTGTTATCGTTAATTATTCGTCAGTACGTTCCGTCTTTTGGTTACCCCGAATGGGCCAAGCTGTCCAACCCGGATGTATATGTTTTGAGACGGGAGCAGGAGCATACGGATGAGGGGAAAAGGAAAGAGGCCAACCTTATGTTCAGCATCCGCAGACTCTGGCTGGATTAATGCTCTCAAAAAAAGAGCGTTCGGCTTCAGGTTCGTTCAGCCAGAACACTCTATTTGAATTAGAAGGAAGACCTTACTATATGCATGTGAGGGACGGCCTTTTGCAAGGTTACAATACAGCAAATAACAGTGTGGCCCAACCGGCAAGGAAGGCTACACCACCCAAGGGTGTGACAGCTCCCCACTTGCGTACACCTGTAATGCTAAGGGTATAGAGACTGCCGGAGAAGAGTAGAATTCCTGCAAACAACAGCCAACCTGCGGTGAGCACGAGTGATGAGGAGGGCAGTCGCTCTGCGAACAGTCCAAGCAGAATGATGCCAAGTCCATGGGCAATATGGTACTGCACACCGGTTTCATAGATTTTAATCATATCGGCCGATAACTTGCGTTTGAGCGCGTGTGCCCCGAAGGCACCCAGTGCAACGGCCAGAAACATCATCACACTGCCGAGAATAACGAGAGTTTGCATTTTGTTTCGCTCCTTTTTAATATCTACAGCTTGCGCAATTGAATCTGCTGTATCGAGTGATCGGCTTCTTTTTTCAGAATGAGCCGGGCTCTGCCTTTGGTTGGCAAGATGTTTTCATGCAGGTTTTTGGCATTGATGTCCTGCCAGATTTGATTCGCTGTTTCAACCGTTTCCTCTTCATTAATATTGGCGAATCGCTGATGGAAGAAGGAATCCTTATTCTGGAATGCTGTCTGGCGAAGCAGCTTGAAACGTTCTACGTACCAGTGCCGAATATGCTCTTCTTCTGCATCAATGTAGATGGAGAAGTCAAAGAAATCACTTACCAGTAAAGGGGTCTCCCGTTTCACCTGTAACACGTTGATGCCTTCAATGATCAGGATGTCTGGCTGGCATATCAGCTGCTCTTGTCCCTGGATGACATCGTAAGCCAGATGGGAGTAGACCGGAGCTTTGACTTCCGGCTTGCCGGATTTGACATCTCCCATGAATTGAATGAGTGATTTGATATCATAGCTTTCCGGGAAACCTTTGCGGTTCATGATGCCCTTATCCTGCAGCACCGCGTTTGGATATAAAAAGCCGTCCGTGGTGACGAGATCAACTTTGGGGCTGCTCTTGCCTCTGGCGAGAAGAGCCTGGAGCAAGCGGGCTGCTGTGCTTTTTCCCACGGCAACACTGCCCCCGATCCCGATAATATAGGGGGTGTGAAGGGCTTCCTTTTTCATAAAAGAGGCGGTTAACCGATCAAGCTCTCGCGAAGCTCGGGCATATAACTCAATGAAGTGGGTAAGGGGCAGATAAACTTCCTCCACTTCCTGTATGGACACTTCTTCGTTCAAGCCCTTTAACTGTTCCAGTTCAGCTTCCGTCAGCGGAAGAGTAACCTGATGCTCTTTGAGTCGAGCCCATTCCTTGCGGTTAAACTCGATGTAAGGTGAGTATAAATTCATGAGATCCCGCTTTCTGTATGTAATGTAATCGGTGACACAATCATTAGTGTACCAAATTTCAGGAAACTGACAACACCTTTACAACCTCTGTTTCATTTGGGACGTGATGTATCAGGGGTATAAAGCTGCTTGGAAGAGGGGTAAAAGCGGCTTATAGGAAAGTGTAACCCAATTAATGTAAAAGTCAACGTATACCATGCGGAAGGGTGACAGCAAATGATCGTCTATGAGAGAGAGCATGATTTTGTTTTGACCGCACAGCATGAACATGGAGTGGCTGCTGGAGATATGGCTGCTCGCTGGAAAACGGCGTGGCTTCCACCTGGTTCGCACCGGGATGAACTGATTTTGGCTGCGAAGGAGCATGACCGGGGCTGGATCGAGCTGGACGCTGCGCCATTATGGAATGATTACAGTCAGGTTCCTTACTCTTTCCGTGATTTTCCACTGCGTCCGCGTTTTGTGTTCTATCGCAAAGGGATTGAGGAAGTAAGACAGTACAATGCTTATGCGGGACTGCTGTGCAGCCTGATGTATACAGAGTTGTTTCAGAAAACGCTGGGTGCCAATCCTCAGGATGATGAGGATATTCGGCAGTATCTGCTCGAAGAACAGCAGCAGCAGGATAACTGGAAGCGGGAGCTTGGCGGTGATGCAGCAGCCCTGGAGCAGCGGCTGAAGAATGATGTGGAGACGATGCTGTTCTGTGACCAGCTGAGTCTGTTCCTATGTATGGAGGAGCCGGGTACACCTGCATCACGTTATGATTTTTTCGCAGATGGACTGAGCTGTGCTTTCGACCATTGTAGCAGCCCAACCGTTAAAGCCGAATGGATATCAGGAGAGAAGGTGGGTCTGTCTTTTTTTCCATTTAATGAAGAGTTTGAAGTGACCATGTCTTACAAAGCCGTGCCCAAAGCAAGTATCCGCAAATTCGGAATGCTGCAGGCTTATCGCCGGGCCGATTGGAAAAAACGCCGGGTGGTCATCGCTACGTTAACATAAAAAGAATTTGTCGTTGTATTTGCAATCGGAAGCATATTGAAACGAGGATAACAAGATGTCAAGGCCACCCAGACGGGCTCCGATGTTAACGGGCGTCCGTCTTTCATATGCCTGCATTTGCTGCTGTCTGATGTTCATGTTAAATACGGTTTAACCCAGACTGTATAGCAGGAATACACACATGATCTCCAGAAATCATATGGGAGGTGGAATGCGGTTGGATAAGTAGAGATAAGGAATGCAATTAGATAAGTAGAGGTAAGGATGCGTTTGGATGAGGAGAATGAAAAATGAGCGTTAAGGTCGAGATGTATACGATGTCTATGATATGGAATCCGGATAGCGATCAGGTTCTGTTGATGAATAGACCAGACCGCAAAGGGTTTCCAGGTTATATTGCACCTGGTGGCAAAGTAGAGTTTCCCGAAAGTATTGTGGATGGAGCCATACGTGAAGTTCGAGAAGAGACGGGACTTCAGGTGAAGCAGATCATGTATAAAGGACTGGATGAATTCTGCGACCCGGAGCAGGGATTGAGATATATGGTGTTCAACTACCTGGTTACTTCCTATAAAGGCGAGCTTTTGGCAGACCCGCCAGAGGGAGAGCTGAAATGGGTATCCTTGCAAAAGGCACTGGAGCTGCCGATGCAGGACTGGTTTGCAGAGCGGTTTCCGCGCTTTTTTGATGCGGGTACGTTTGAACGAAGTGTAGTCTGGGAAAAGTCGAGTGGGCAAACCTTGCAGGAGACGTTCAAGACCTACAGCGATGAAGCTGTACGGAAGTAGGCAGGATAACAACAGTTTGTACAAGGGCAAAGGGGATGAATAGGATGGGATATGAGCAGGCGCTGAGCGCATATATAGAAGCAACCAATACACATCGGTTTGATGAGGTAGGCAAGCTGCTTGCACCAAATGCACTGTATTGGTTCACAGGCACTTCCTGCACAACGCTCGCGGAGATACAAGCATATTTCGAGAACGCCTGGGAGACAGTGAAGCACGAAGTGTATCGTGCAGAGGATGTGCAGTGGATTGCTGTGGACGAGCATCAGGCGGTATGCACCTATACGTATCACTGGGAAGGATATGTGCGTGGAGAATATGCTTCAGGACAAGGGCGTGCAACAAATGTGTTTGTCCAGAATGATGAGGGGCATTGGAAACTGGTTCATGAACATTTAAGTACGGGAAAATAAATAGGTGAACATAAATTATATAAGTTGAACTAAAGAATGTACACAATCCACTCCAATATGCTCATCAATTCAGACACATTAGTCCAATATCGTCCATCGCTCATGGCAAGTGGCAAGTGCAAGTCTGCCACCCTCTACTGCGAGCGCTAACGATCAGGAGAAGCCTTATTTCGGCATATTCGGGCTTGGGAAAATTCTAACGATCCCCAGAGACGCTATTGTGCCGAAATCAGCTTGATCAGGCTCATTTTTCAGGATTTCGAACGGAATAAGCTTCCTGGAGATCGTTAGAATTCAAATGTCCCCGATTCAGGGAAAATAAGCTCTATGGGGATCGTTAAGCGGCATAATGTCGTTTCTTTAGTTCAATTTATATAGATAGATTAAACACCATCTTATAGTATCCATATCTATATATTTTGTTCCATATATTATGATATAATGGAGTTTGGTCTTTTTGAAGAGGGGTGTATAAGTGAGCATTGTATTTCGTGAAACACTGGATGGAGTAGAGCTTGAGCAGTTAAGCGGAGGTTTTTTCGACGGGTGGCCGAATCCGCCTTCTACTTCAACGTTTTATAAAATGCTGGAGCAGTCGTACGCGATTGAACTGGCTGTTGATGAACAAACCGGGAATGTTGTTGGTTTTATTCAAGCCATCTCGGACGGGGTACTCAGTGCTTATATTCCACTTCTGGAAGTGTTGCCCGAATACAAAGCTCAAGGAATTGGTAGTACGCTTGTGCAGCGTATGCTTGAGCGGCTTCAGGGACTTTATATGATTGATCTCTTGTGTGATCCGGAAGTACAGACCTTTTATGAAAGACAAGCCATGCAGAGAGCGACGGGCATGTGCATTCGTCATTATTCCAATCAAGCAGGACGCATTGACAATAGACAGAGTGACTAACATAGATTGTGGGACAGCAGAAACATGACGCACGAAACATTCATTTATATAAGTTGAGCTATTCATTTACACGTTAACGGAGAGGACAGAAAAAACCTGGAAAAGCGGAGCTAAAAGCTTTCTGTAAGAAAGCTGCATCGGAAGCATAAGCTTCGCCTTTATCACCGGATTTTCCCCTTTGGAAAAGGGAATCGAAAAAATCTGGGGATAACCGCTACTCTCCAGGTTATTCTGTCATCGGAGTGGTTTGTGTAAAATCTTTAATTTAACTTATATAAAACCGAGCTGATTCGGGAAAGAAGATTTGTAGATTTGCCATACATAGGCTTCTGCAAAAGGCATGAAAAAGTATAATTTGGTTGATGAAAAGGTGGGGATTGGCATGAATTTGTCGTTCCGGATTTTGGACTGGGATGAAGAAAAACCTTATGAGCTCTTGCTGATGGCAGACCCTTCAAAAACGATTGTAGATGAATATCTGAGCAGAGGAGTTTGTTTTATCGCGGAGTATGAAGGAGAGATGGTGGGGGAGTTTGTACTGCTCAAGACTCGTCCCGAGACTGCAGAGATTGTGAACATCGCCGTACAGGAGGAACTGCAGGGGCAGGGTGTAGGTAAACACATGATCAAAGAAGCGATGGAGGCTGCGAGAAGGCTGGGATGCCGAATACTGGAGATTGGAACGGGCAATTCCAGTTTTCATCAATTGAAATTATATCAGCGCTGCGGTTTCCGCATTACGGGTGTAGAGCGGGATTATTTTATAACCCATTATGAGGAAGAGATTATCGAGAACGGTATTCGCTGTGTGGATATGATTCGCCTTGCTGTTGATCTGGATACCATAAGAGATGAGGATAAGAGATAGAGGGCTTCAGAACAGCGAAAGTCCCTCTACCGGGGAGGTGCATGAAAGTGAACAAACACACGCATCTAGGTGTATATGGGCTGGCTGTATGGGAGCAGTCCTATCTTTTGATTCAGAAGGCTCGGGGTCCCTACGTTGGGAAATGGGATCTGCCGGGCGGCAGGATGGAATTCGGAGAGCCGCCAGAGGCCGCATTAAAGCGTGAATTTGAAGAGGAAACGGGTCTTATTCCAATGAAGTTTTCCATTTCTTCCTCCCAATCCACTGTATTGCAGTGGGAGATTCAGGGGAAACCCGAGGAAGTGCATCATATCGGTATTTTATACCATGTGATTAGTCTTCAAGGTAATCAACTGCAACTGCAGCATATCAAACGAGTGGCTGACGGGCATGATTCGCTCGGAGCAGAATGGTTTACATTGGATCAAATCAAGGATATGGAACTGACGCCCTTTGCAAAATACATGATTGATCTTCGTTTATCAAAGGAACGTCATAGCGAACTGAAAAACGAAAGCAAGGTTAACTGATCAAAGCCGCCGGAGATTTGCATTCGGTCGGCTTTGTTTTGCTGCATGTTGCCTTGTCCAAAGCTGTCAAGAGAGCAATGCATTTTTCTGTTGAATGACATGCCAATTGGTTAATGTAATAATGGACGGTTTGTTTTTGTGCAGAATGGACCACAATTGTAAAAAAGAGGTTTAAACGGAATTCAGGTCTTGACTATGATGTAATTCAGCGTTCGCGTTTTCAGTTAAAATCATCTAAATGACTCGATTCATCTAATTTATGCATCAATTGGACTAAAAATAGGAAATGCTCCTGAGCGAAAAAGTTTATAGAATAGATATTAGAACACGGGCTTTGCTAAATTCAGGGAAGCACGTATACCTTCGAACGGATCAGGACAGTATTCGACATCTGTGCGACGGTAGAAATAATCATTGTTTTACTTTGATTTTGAAAACGCAGACAAACCTTTGACGGGAGCGTCGGAACAACGTTATTACCACGAGCAGCACGACTATTGGACTTCATGAAAAATTTCGCTTAAAATGTTGAACGAACGCGAATTACAGCTTATTCAATGATTTCCGTCAAACCCTATGACAAAATCAAGACGGAGGGAACGTCGATGACGATCGAGAAAGGCAACATGAAACCCTGGGAGAGTTACTATGGTCCCAATATGGGATACGTGCAAGAACAATATGAATTATTCACCCAGGATCCGGGTGCAGTAACGCCGGCTTATCGGGAATTGTTTGAACAATGGGGCGCACCGCCGATGTCTGGCAAGGGTGCAGAGTCTCTTTCGAATTCCGGGAACGCCCAAACTGCTTCCGGAAGCGTAGATATCCAGCTATTACAGAAAGCGGTTACAGCGGGCAAGCTCGTATGGAATATCCGTACGTACGGCCATCTCGCTGCTGATATTGATCCGCTTGGAATCAGTGAAGCAACCGACACGTCCTTGCTGGAGCCGAAGCATTTTCAATTAAATGAAGAAGATTTGAAGGCACTGCCTGCTTCCCTGATCTGGGAAGGTGCAGATGGTCAGACAACAACTGGCTGGGATGCTATTCAGCGTCTTCGTCAGATTTATACAGGACCGATTGCTTATGAATTCAGCCACGTTCATGAAGTACAGGAGCGTGAATGGCTGAATCGTCGTGCGGAATCCCGTACATCACCTGCCCCGTTAACACAGAAAGAACGTACAGCGCTGCTGGAGCGTCTGGTCGAAGCGGAGCAGTTTGAAGATTTCCTGCACAAAACGTTTGTAGGACAGAAACGTTTCTCCATTGAAGGTAACGATGTGCTCGTGCCGATGCTGGATGAGGCCGTTCGTCTGATGACAGAAGCCGGCTCAAGCCACATTCTGATGGGTATGGCTCACCGCGGGCGTCTGAACGTTCTTGCTCACGTGCTTGGCAAGCCATACAGTAAAATTTTCTCTGAATTCCATCATGCCCCGAACAAAGATTTGGTTCCATCCGAAGGTTCAACCGGAATCAATTATGGCTGGACAGGGGATGTCAAATATCATATGGGCGCCAACCGTTTTGTAAAAGACGGAGAGACGGTGCAGGCCCGCCTGACACTGGCTAACAACCCGAGCCATCTGGAGTACGTCAATCCTGTGGTGCAAGGTTTTGCGCGTGCGGCTCAGGATGATCGCCGTGAGCCAGGTTATCCGAAGCAGGATGTAACCAAAGCAGCAACCATTCTAATGCACGGGGATGCGGCATTCCCTGGGGAAGGCATCGTGGCTGAAACATTGAACTTCAAAGCATTGCCTGGATACCAGAATGGCGGAACCATTCACATTATCGTGAACAACCGTCTTGGTTTTACAACAGATAGCAGTGACTCACGTTCAACGTATTATGCAAGTGACCTTGCCAAAGGATACGAAATTCCGATTGTGCATGTGAATGCAGACAACCCGGATGCTTGTATTGCAGCAATCCGTATGGCTGCCGAATACCGTAATCGATTCAAAAAGGATTTCCTGATCGACCTGATCGGATATCGCCGTTATGGTCATAACGAGACAGATGATCCTGAAACGACACAACCGCTTGTTTACGACAAAGTGAAAAATCATCCGACGGTCAGCCACCTGTACCAGGAGGTGCTCAAGAAGGAAGCGGTCATCGATGATGCGTATATTGCAAACATTCGAGAAGGAGTAGCGAACCGACTGAAAGAAGCTTATGACCAGATGAAGAAAAATGAAGTACATGAATACTATCAACGCAACATCAGTGAGTCCCAGGCGGTTACCGTTATGCCGACTGCGGTTCCGCTGGAGCAGCTGCGCAGCATTAATGCAGATCTATTGAAATGGCCGGAGAACTTCAACGTTTATCCGAAATTGCAGCGGATTTTGCAGCGTCGCAGTACAGCTCTGAATGAAGGAGAAAAGGTAGACTGGAGCCTTGCGGAAACATTGGCATTCGCAACCATTCTGGCAGACGGCAAACCGATCCGTATCAGTGGTCAGGATGCAGAGCGCGCAACCTTTGCGCACCGTAACCTGGTGCTGCATGATGCGAAGAACGGTGACAAGTTCTGCCCGCTGCATCATCTGCCACAAGCGAAGGCATCCTTCGCGATCTATAACAGTCCGTTATCCGAAGAATCAGTTGTCGGATTCGAATATGGGTATAACGTATATTCACCAGATACACTTGTGATCTGGGAAGCGCAATTTGGTGATTTTGCAAACTGTGCTCAAGTAATCTTTGACCAGTTTGTATCGGCAGGCCGTGCAAAATGGTCTCAAAAATCAAGTCTGGTTATGCTGCTTCCTCACGCGAACGAAGGTCAGGGACCGGAGCATACCAGCGCGCGTCTGGAGCGTTTCCTGCAGCTGTGTGCTGAGGACAATATGACGGTGGTTAACCTGTCTAGTGCATCACAGTATTTCCACCTGCTGCGTCGTCAAGCTTCGTTAACGGAGACAGAAGATGCACGTCCGCTTGTGATGATGTCACCAAAAAGTCTGATCCGTAACCCGCGTGTCGCGTCACCGGCTGTGGAATTCAGTGAAGGCAAATTCGAACTTGTGCTGGAGCAGCCGGGTCTTGGTACTAAACCGAATCAGGTAGAACGTATCATTCTCTGCAGCGGTAAAGTTGCGATTGATCTGGAAGATGCAATTGACAAGGACAAAGAAGCAGACTGGTCTTGGCTTCACATTATCCGCGTAGAGCAGCTCTATCCGTTTCCGGCAGAAGAGATCAAACGTGTACTCGCACGTTTCAGTAAATTGAAAGAGCTGGTGTGGGTACAGGAAGAGAACAAAAACATGGGCGCTTGGACGTACATGGAGCCTCGTCTCCGTGATATCGCACCTGAAGGTACTACCGTGAGATACGAAGGTCGTCCTGAACATGCAAGTCCTTCCAGCGGTTATCAGCTTGTGCATAGTATGGAGCAGCAATTGTTTATTGCAGCAGCGTTGAAACAAACGACGAAGAATAATATTCCACTGGGGAGGTAACAGCTGTGAGTGAAATTAAAGTACCTGCAATGGGTGAGTCAATAACGGAGGGAACGGTATCCAGATGGATGGTCAAAGAAGGAGATACCGTTAACCAGGGTGATGTTCTGCTTGAGCTCGAGACAGATAAAGTCAACATTGAGATCAGTGCTGAAGAGAGCGGTGTACTTGAGAAAATCATTCGTCAGGAAGGCGAGACCGTTGAGATCGGTGAAACGATCGGTACTCTTTCAGCTGGAACAGGAGGAGGCAGCGCTCCGGCTGCTTCCGAGCCGGCAGCGGCTGAGTCCAAACCTGCTGCCCCTGAGGCTCCTGCAGCTGCACCAACACCAGTGCCTGCGCCGCCTGAGTCTTCGGATAGCACCAAAACAGCTTCTCCTTCTGCTCGCAAGCTGGCTCGTGAGCGTGGAATCGAGCTGGATCAGGTGCAAAGCAAAGACCCTATCGGGCGTGTATATCAGGAAGATGTTAAAAGTCATGGCAGTCAGCCTTCCGCTCCAGCGGCACCGGCTGCATCGAAAGCTCCGGCTGCAGCACCTTCGGCTCCAGCGGCAGGTGGCTCTACATTTACCAAGCCGGTAGAGCGTCAACGTATGTCTCGCCGCCGTGCGACGATTGCGAAACGTTTGGTTGAAGCGCAACAGACGGCAGCGATGCTGACCACCTTCAATGAGGTTGATATGACAGCGATCATGGACGTTCGTAAACGCCGTAAGGACAAGTTCAAAGAGAAGCATGACATCAATCTTGGATTCATGTCGTTCTTTACCAAAGCGGTAGTTGGCGCACTGAAAAAGTTCCCTACGATTAATGCCGAGATTGATGGCGAAGACGTAGTATTGAAAAAGTTCTACGATATCGGAATTGCTGTATCTGCCAAAGAAGGTTTGGTCGTGCCTGTTGTGCGTGATGCCGATCGTCTGGGCTTCGCCGAGATCGAAAGAAGCATTGCTGATCTTGCTTCCAAGGCTCGCTCCAACACGCTGGCTTTGTCTGACCTGCAAGGTGGAACGTTTACCATTACGAATGGCGGGACATTCGGCTCCCTGCTGTCCACACCGATTCTGAATACGCCGCAAGTAGGTATTCTCGGTATGCACAAAATTCAGCTTCGCCCGGTGGCGATTGATGCTGAACGAATGGAAAACCGTCCAATGATGTATATTGCCCTGTCATATGATCATCGGATCATTGATGGAAGCGAAGCGGTTCGATTCCTGGTAACGGTAAAAGAACTGCTTGAAGATCCGGAATCCTTGCTGATCGAAGGTTAATGAGTTTCATTGTCTGCAACGGACTTTATTTCATTCCTATGAGATTTGAGATTAAGATTCCGCAATAGAATGGAAAATCCCCTGAACGGGCACAGTACGGACTGTGTCTGGTCCAGGGGATTTTACTTTAATGCCAGGTTAGATTTGATGTAGCTGCTGGAATTGCCCGGTCGCTTGCCGCTGCTGGTTATCTGGCATATGGCGCTCAAGCCAATCCAGAACATCCAGTGTGACTTCTGTCCGATTGGTCTCGTGCAGCATCTCATGGCGCCCGCCAGGGTACAAGCGATATTCTACATCCTGAAGCCCAAGCTTCATATACTGGGAGTATAGGTTAAGAACACCTTTGCCACGCAGACCGACAGGATCAAGTTCACCTGAAAAAAGGAAAATTGCTTTATGCTTAGGGATGCGCTCCATATGCTGTGGTAGGTGGATCTCCAACAGCAGCTTGAAGAAATCGCGGAAAAAACCTGCTGTACAGATGGCTCCGCACATCGGATCATCAATGAAGCGCTGTACCTCGTTATGGTCACGGGACAGCCAGTCAAACGGAGTAGCAGCTGGGCGGAACGCCCGGTTGAATCCGCCAAATACGATAGCATTCAGCAGCATACTGCGATGATTGTCGCCCTGAATGCCACATTGGAGCAAAGCCAGTTTTTCTCCAAACCGGAGCAGCCCTCGTTTCCCGTTGGTACCAGACAGTATAAACGCATGGTATCGCTCATGCCCCGCATACATCAGATACTGAACGAGAAAGGAACCCATACTGTGCCCCATAAGAAACAGAGGTACCTCTGGATGGGCTTTGGCTGCCGTTTCCCCCAGATTAAGCATATCACTAGCCATCCAACGAAAAGCGTCCACACCAGCATCACCCAGCGATTCGGGGTTCTCCACGGTTTTGCCATGCCCTCGATGATCGTTGGCATATACAGCGTAGCCCTGCTTGGTAAGATAACCCGCAAATTCGGCATAACGTGCTGCCGTCTCGCCCATCCCGTGTGCGATTTGAACAACAGCTCGAATGTGTTCGTCTGCATCGGGAAGCCAACGGTACACATGAATACGGGCTCCTTCATTGCCGAGCAGCGTAAAGGTAGATTCCTGCATCTCGTGTCATTCCTCCTTCACAGGTTATCTCTAACTTTATTAAAGTTATTTCCAGGTCTTTCGTTATGCAGTTCTCTTTAGGTCTTTCGTTGAAGGTTATGGAAGATAAGAGCGAAGAACGGTGGTGTTCCCGCTCAAGGTGTAAGATCCCAGGTTGGCTGGCAGCAGATAACACTGACCTGCTTTCAGCGCCAGATGTTCGTTATCAGCGCCAGACCAATCCAGTCTGCCTTCGCCCTCACACACAACCAGAATCGTGAAGCTGTCCGGTGTAGTGTGCAATTCCCAACGATCGGTCACAAGCCCTTTCTCTACAACAAAGTACGGACATGCAGCAAGCCGGAGCCATTCTCCCGGAACAGCATGGTTTGTTTTCATTGTTGTGGCTCCAGCGCCTTCATATGCCGTAACATTCAAAGAATCCTGCACATGCAGTTCCCGTGGTTTGCCATCCAGTCCAGGACGATTATAATCATAAATCCGGTAGGTGGTATCCGAGTTTTGCTGTATCTCGGCTACGACAACACCAGCACAGAGTGCGTGCACTGTCCCGGCAGGAATAAAGAAGGTATCTCCAGCCTCAACAGGAACCTGACGTAAAGTGTCCATCACAGTGCCGTTTTCCAGCGCTTGTTTCAAAGCTTCCCGATCCACACCCTCGTTCAATCCATAAATGATATGAGCGCCAGGCTTGGCATCAAGCACATACCACATTTCCGTTTTGCCCAGTTCACCTGGAGGAAGAGCCTCGTAATCATCAGTCGGGTGGACCTGAACGGACAGATCGTCATTGCAGTCAAGCAGCTTGATCAACAGAGGGAAACGTCCTCCTTTTTCAGAAACACCCTTCGTTCCAAGCCAAGCCGTGCCGAACTGTTCGCGGACCTGATCCAGACCTTTCCCGGCCAGTGGACCGTTGAGAACCTTGGTTGTACCATTGGCATGATCGGCAATCATCCAGCCTTCCCCAATATGTCCTTCAGGTGGGGTAAGACCAAAATGCTCGAGCGCTCGACCGCCCCATACACGTTCTTTGAATTCTGGCTGGAATTGCAATGGATATGGAGTAAACATGGTATCTCTCCTCTAGTATATGAAATGGTGAATCGCTTTAAACGGTTCCAGGTGGGGACAGGGCCTTCTTACTTTTTCTCGATGCCAATCAGATATGGAGACGATGCTCGCTGTAACTGGCGGTAAATGACAACCTGAGCCTGTTCAACAGGCAGCGCTGCGGCCCATGCGGATACAGCTTCTGCTTCCTGAGCGCCTCCGTCATGGCCTGGATAAAGTACAGCTGTAATAATACCGCGTGTACGCAACAAGGACAGCGCTGCTTCAAGCGCTGCAATTGTACTGGTCGTCTCGGTGATAATGGAAGCATCTGCACCTTCAGCAGGCAAATACCCAAGGTTAAACATGACCGCCCCTACCTGTCCTGCCCACGTCTCGGGAACAGCTTCATCCATCCGTGCATGGCTTAATTCCAGCAATGAAATGGAGCCGAGCTTGCTGCCTTCGGAATGCTTGCGAATTCGTGCTTGGGCCAGTGTCAGGGCTTCACTCTGGATATCAAATCCGATGACCTGACCACGATGCCCTACCTGCTGTGCAAGAAATAACGTATCAGCACCTGTGCCTACCGTGGCATCAATCGCCAGATCGCCCGGCTGCAGCCGGGAACTGATCCATTGGTGTGCACAGCTCAAAACGGATAAAAAGCCCAAATTATGCTCCCCTCCAATACTTACCCTGCCAGGAGTCCCGTTCACGCAGCTCGCGGTCAATGGAGTTCAATACTTCCCACTTATTCAGCGACCACATCGGTCCAATCAGCAGGTTGCGAGGGGCGTCTCCTGTGAGACGGTGTACAATCATTTCAGGCGGCAGCATTTCAAGCGTATCAACAATCAGTTTAATGTACTCGTCCTGCTCGAGAAATCGAAGCAAACCAGCTTCATACTGTTTCACCATTGGTGTTTTGCGCATCAGATGCAGCAGATGTATTTTGATCCCCTGCACATCCATATGAGCAACTGCTCGCCCGGTATCCAGCATCATTTCGTGTGTTTCCTGAGGCAGACCGTAGATAATATGTGTACATACCCGAATATTGTGCTTGCGCAGCTTTTTCACAGCGTCTTCGTAACATTGTGTATCGTGTGCGCGGTTGATCAAATTTGAAGTGGAGTCGTGAATCGTCTGAAGTCCCATTTCTACCCACAGATATGTGCGTTTATTAAGGTCTGCCAGGTACTCGACGACATCATCGGGCAAGCAATCCGGGCGGGTAGCGATGGATAAACCGACAACACCGGGCTGTTGCAAAATCTCTTCAAAATATTCGCGCAGCTCCTCAACTGGCGCATAGGTGTTGGTATAGGCTTGGAAATATCCGATATAGTGAGCTGACGGCCATTTCAGATGCTGCTTGTCCCGAATGGTATTAAATTGAGTGACAAGATCTTCGCGTCTACTGCCTGCAAAATCACCCGAACCTCTGGCGCTGCAGAACGTGCAGCCGCCTTTGGCGATAGAGCCATCCCGGTTGGGACAGGTAAATCCGGCATCCAGCATGACTTTGAACACCTTGTTATTAAATTGATCGCGCATTTCGTAATTCCAGGTGTGGAATCGTTTATCCCCCCACATCAGCGGAGCTTGTAAAGCGGGTGCATTCATGTTTAAGGTACTCCTTTAAAGTCTGTGTCTTCAAATTCTTCATTATCTTTATATTTGATACGGGAATAGCATACTTGAACTAGAGCGTCAGATGCTATGCTGTTTTCGTCATTTATTGTATCAAATATCTGAAAAAAAGGGGAATGAAAACGTAAAAAAAGGGCTTGAAATCAACCGTTTTCACTTGAAGTACTTTACACCTTATGTTATATTTAAACTAACGTCAGACACCATCCAGTGAGTAGTTTTCATCGTAGCATTTGAATGAATGCTGACGTCATGGATCATACTATACCGTGAGGTGATATGAATGAATTCACAAGTTAAAAATAATGAATTCCAGCACGTATCCGTTGAATTGACTGCAGAAGAGGCACTGGCCTTGACAGGTGTTCGTTTTAATGGGAATCCGGAAGTGAAAGCGATTGCAAGAAAAAAAGTTCGCGATGCTTTCGAAAAGACATTTGATTTTTCACACCAAGATAAGGTAGACTATGAACTACTAAAGTAGTTGGACCCCAATTCCAAATAAATCGAAAAGGGAATCTTTGAGATCTGCCCAATCTGGCAGGTCCGAAGATTCCTTTTTCATTGCTCTTTACAATTGGCCGGTTCTTCGGCAAAATGAGTCTGAGACAAGTATGGACAAACGGAGGAATAAAATGCGTTTACGTGGCAGAAAAGGGATTCGAGAAAATCTGGAGCAGCAGAATGATCTTGTTGTACTGGAGCCAAAGCAATACAAGGGCAAGTGGGCTGAGCTGTTTGGCAACGATCATCCGATCTTTGTTGAGTTTGGCATGGGTAAAGGTCAATTCATCAGTCAAATGAGTTATAAATATCCCCAATATAATTTTATCGGCATTGATATGTATGATGAACTGGTACGCCGTGCGAGTGAGAAAGCGCGTAACGCCTGGAGTCAGTCCGAGGTAGAGACGCCGCCGAACCTGAAGCTCGCACTGGCCAACATTGAACAGATCGAAGAGGTGTTTGAACCGAAGGAGCTGGAACGTATTTATTTGAATTTCAGTGATCCTTGGCCAAAAGCGAAGCATGCACGTCGCCGCTTGACACATCCACGTTTCTTGAAGAAATATGTGGACTTGCTCAATCCGAAAGGACAGATTCATTTCAAGACCGATTCCGAAACGCTGTTTGAGTTCTCTCTGAATGCCATCGCTGACTTTGGCCTGCAGATGACGAATTTGTCGTTGAACCTGCATCGTGACGGTCTGAACGAAGAGCATGTCATGACGGAATATGAGCAGAAATTCATGGGTAAAGGTATGAATATTCACCGGGTTGAAGTCATTGTAGGGGAAGAGGCCCTGCGAGAGTACAACGCAATGCGTCTGGACAAGTATAAAGTGCGTGAAGCGACAGACGAGTCTGGTGAAAATCAGGACGAAGAATAATTAAAAAGCGGCATCTGAGGCTAATGTGTGGTCCTCGGATGCCGCTTTTTTGTATAGGGAAGAAGAGGCTAGAGCTGGTCAGCCTGAAGCTCTTTCCTGCGATAATCGTTAGGAGTCACGCCGTTGAATTTTTTGAACATGCGATAAAAGTAAGAGCTGTTCGTAAAACCGGTTCGCTCGGCAATATCTGCGACAGAACTTTCAGTCTGAATGAGTAAATGCTGCGCCTTGGTAATCCGTGTCTCATTAATAACGTCTGTAAGTCCTTTTAAAGTGAGCTGTTTATACAGCCTGCTGACATAAATAGGCGACATGGATAACTCCTCGGCAATGGAGGTCAGGCACAGATTCGGATCGGCGTAGTTTCGCTCGATAATGTCATTAATTTTGCGAATGAGTTCTTCGTGCTTGAGTGTACGCTTTTCCTCGACCTTGGAGCCAAGCTCATCAAACATTCGGTAAAAGTGCTCATGGACCTCGCTGATATCCTCTGCATTTTTCACGGGAAGCATCAGACCGCCCGAATCGGAATCCAGTCGAAGCTGATTATTTTTCTTGAGCGTGTTGCGCACATGATTCAGCGTCATCGTCAGATGGGACAGGGCAAGCTGAAAGACGTTGAACGGATAAGCTGCTGTTTCACTGACGATGTCGGCGTAGATCAGCTTGGCTTCCTCCGTTTTGCCAGTCATCAGACAGTCCACAAGCTGTCTTTCTTTGTTTGCAGGGAAAGTGTATTCCTTGTTCTGATATGCCATGATGTCGGATGTAAAGATGAGACAGCCCGGCCCCATGAACAAGCGGTGAAGAGAGGCCTCGGCAGAACGCGCATAACCTTCAATACATTCCTCAAGTGACTGCTCCTCTGGACCTACTGTGCAGGAGATGGAGCATTTGAGATGAGTCATGACCGCAGCCTGCATCATACGCAGCAGTTCTTCGATCTGATGACAGGCGCTGCCCGAGAGTGAATCATGCCCTGATTTTTCATTAAACAGAAGTGTAATCAGGTCACCACCCATATCTACCGCTTCTGCATGGTAATGAAGGTCGGCTGTCTCGGTGCAGATATTCATCATGGCATATTTAACCAGCTTGGTATCGTCCCGGTAAGTCTCGCAAAATTCAGTATAGTGGTCGATGCGAAGCAGCACCAGCCGGGATGTCCGATGTACGTCAACAGCAGAACCGTAAAATTTCATCCGTTCCTCCAGCATAGTGCAGGTGACCGTTTCTCTTCCTTGCAGTGCACCGCGCAAAAAGTCCTGTCTTAACAGGTGCAGACTGCCCCGGCGCTCAGCCTCCATCACGCGCATGCGGACAAGCACATTATTAATCGGATGGTACAGCTTACGGGATACCAGATAGGATAGAATCAGCCCGGCAGCCAGCAATACAGCACAGAACAGCAGCGTATGGGTGCGCATATTGCGAATGTCTGATGTAATAAGGTCATAGGGAGTAATTCGTACATATCGCCACCCAAGGCTGTCCGGAGCGGTATAGGTAATCAGTGATTTTTCTCCGTCCACTTGCTCGGTAAAATAAGCAGAATGCTCTGTATCCTGTAGAATCGGACGCATGAAGGTTTCGTCAGAGAGGTTGTTAAGCAAAGCACGATCCCCGAAATCGGATAACAAATCTCCTTTTTCGTTGACGATAAAGGTTTTGCCTGGTTGATCTACCGCGTTCATATTAGGACTAAGCCAGTCATCCTTAATGTTAACGACAACGGCATAATTCAGCTTGGCATTGTCATTGATTGTGTCATAGCACAGATACGTATAGCTGTTCACTTCACTGGCCCCGGTTGAGCCAACCTTGTATGTACGCGGGATGGGCACAAAGGGTT
The DNA here is from genome assembly GCF_050171015.1 of Paenibacillus sp. TC-CSREp1. Taxonomy (NCBI): domain Bacteria; kingdom Bacillati; phylum Bacillota; class Bacilli; order Caryophanales; family Paenibacillaceae; genus Paenibacillus; species Paenibacillus sp. TC-CSREp1. Next base: position 240,684 of record NZ_JBNOKM010000003.1, read on the forward strand.
TATAGTCATGGAAGCGGTCAAGAATGCTTTTAATTCCTTGATCATCGATTTCGGATACAGACTGCTGCCCGTTGCGGACACCGTCGGAACTGATAAAAAATTCATTGTTTCTTGAATTGTAGACATAGATGGATTCAATAAAAGGAAGAGACATACGGTAATTATCGAGCTGCTCCATTGCGGAGGTGATCTGATAGATGCTTGGCTTGGAATAGAGCAGCAGGGAAGAGATAGTATAGTCCTGATAAATCTGGTACGAGAGCGACTTGGCGCTTTCAGTCATCTTGGCTACTTCACGGCTGGTCTGGGTGAGGCTGTTCATATCTGTACGGTAGACCTGCCGCAGAGCAATCCGATTATAATTTACATATAGAATAGCCGAAGCCACAAGCAGTGTTGCTGCTGTGCTTATAATAATGCCAATCAGAATTCGCGCGAATACCTTCTGGCTGTCCTCTGAACGTTTGCGCATTGGTTTTCCCCCTTGAACCTGCTGATGAACAGGAGTGAACTTATATATTTTCATGTGGTTTCACATGAGATATCGGATCGCATAAGTTGTGGAACAGAATGAGAAGAATACCTTGAATTATATATTATGTATGCGTTTTCATCAATGTAGAACTGGCATTTTAGTCCATTATCACTACATAAAGTTCAACTTTCGCAGAATTGTTCACCTGCTGAAGAGCATGCACGATATCAACTTTTGTGAACGTACATGTGCTCATTTCATGATTGGTGCAAATTGTTCACAGCCGAAATCACAGTATCGTTCATGATTCGGCAGGAAGCTTCAGTATGCAAAAGAAAGGATGGCAGTCTACAATAAATCCAGAGCTTCACGATGCGTCTTCGTCACATATCATGTACGTTGTTACAAAAACAGCATCATTCACATCGTTATATTACATCAATCGTGCACATCGCTACATCACATCATTGTGAAACGCTACAAACAATCATCATGCATCGCTGCTACAATTCGGGAGGGGATCGAGCCATGCTCAAAGAATTGAACAAAAACAAAATCATGTTTCTGATGCTGCTGCCCACGCTGATCTTTTTTCTAATTAACTCGTATTTTCCGATGGTCGGTATTTATTACGCGTTTACCAGCTATGATTTTGCAGGAGGGCTGTTTGGAAGTCCGTTTGTCGGGCTGGATAACTTCAAGTTCCTCTGGCAGTCCGGCATGCTGCTGAAACTGACGACCAACACGGTCGGTTACAACTTGGCTTTCATTATACTGGGGAACGGTCTTGCCATCTTTTGTGCAATTATGCTCAGTGAAATTCGGGGCAAGCTGTTCAAAAAAATAACCCAGTCCGTCATGTTTTTGCCGTACTTCATCTCTTTTGTTCTATTAAGTGTAATCGCTTACAACATGTTTAACTATGAATCCGGGTTTGTGAACACGGTGCTCAAACGGTTTGAAGCAGGGCCAGTTGATATTTACAACACACCATGGATCTGGGTGTTTCTGATCATTATCTTTTATCTATGGAAAAATCTCGGGTACAGCATGGTCATCTATCTGGCTGCAATTACAGGTATAAGTGACGAGTATTATGAAGCAGCCCGGATTGACGGGGCCAACATCTTTCAGCGAATCTGGTACATTACGGTACCGATGCTTAAACCAACGTTTGTAATCCTGCTGTTGTTCTCGCTGGGCAGCATTATGAAAGGGCAGTTTGACCTGTTCTATCAACTGATCGGAAATAACGGCGTGCTTTACAACGCTACAGATATCATTGATACGTATGTTTACCGCTCTTTGAAAGTAACCTTCGATATTGGTATGGCAACCGCAGCGGGGCTGTATCAGTCGTTATTTGGTTTCATTCTGATCATGACGGTCAACTACATCATTCGCAAAATTAACGAAGACTACGCCTTGTTCTAATACATCCGCCCGCAGGGCAGAAGGGAGAACCATATGAGCACACAAACGCATACGCAAAGGGGAATTCGTACCCGCACTCGTGCCAAAGATTCCGAATTCAATCTGGCCTTTCAATTGATTGCCTACAGTATCATCATTATTTTGTCATTGATGTGTCTGCTGCCATTTCTGCTTATATTGTCAGGATCCTTCAGCAGCAACGAATCCATCGTACGGGACGGCTATCATCTGATTCCCACACACTTCTCGCTGGAAGGTTACAAGATGGTGTTTAAATTCCCGACTCAGGTTCTGAAAGCATATGGGGTGACGGTGTTTACAACGGTAGTCGGCACCACACTGGGCTTGTTTTTTATCACGATGGCTGGATTTGTACTCCAGCGCAAAGATTTCAAATACCGGAACAAGTTCTCCTTCTTCATCTACTTCACAACCCTGTTCGGCGGTGGGCTTGTGCCGTGGTACATTATGCTTGCGAACTATTTTAATCTTACAGATACGTATACGGTGTTGATTTTCCCGGGACTGATGACGCCGTTTCTGATTATTCTGATGAAAAACTTCATTCGCTCTGCTGTACCCGATGAACTGATCGAATCCGCGAAGATTGACGGAGCTAACGATTTTCGAATTTATGTCAGTATTGTGCTGAAGCTGGCGATGCCAGGCATCGCGACAGTAGGTCTGTTTCTTGCCCTTGGATACTGGAATGACTGGTTTACATCATCCTTGTTCATTAACAACCCGGATATGTACCAGCTGCAATTTTATCTGTACAACACGATGAATACGATTACATTTATTGACCAGATGGCGATTGGTACAGGTGTTACGCTCAGTCAGGACGTTCCGACAGAGTCCACCAAGATGGCGATGGCCATTATCGTTACCGGGCCGATTCTGTTCCTGTATCCGTTTGTGCAGCGTTATTTTGTCAAAGGACTCACGATTGGCGCAGTCAAAGGTTAGAACGTATACACGCTGGGAACTTCAGGCTTACGTGCTGGTGAGGGTCTGATGCATAGCGGGTCTGCGCTAACATATATAAGGTCTAACACAAAAAGGGAGGATGCGTATGCGTAACAAAATGATTCGGCACCTGTCTCTGGTACTTGCCCTGATGCTGTTTGCCGGGGTGCTGGCCGCTTGTAACAGCGGTTCTGGAGGAAATGCGCAAGGCAGTGAGCAGGGGGGCTCATCCGATAATAAAGGTGAGAAGGTAACGCTGCAATTTTACATGCTGGGGGACGCGCCTAAAGACCTGCCTGTGATTGAATCCGAAATAAACAAGCTGGCAGAGGCGGACTTAAACGTCAATGTAAAATTCAACTACACCTCCTGGACCGACTGGGATCAAAAATATAAATTGCTGCTGTCCTCCGGTCAGCCGATCGACTTGATCTTTACAGCAGACTGGACGAATTATCAGTCGTATGCGAAGAAAGGTGCTTTCCTGCCGCTGGACGAACTTTTGGCTAAAACACCTGAGCTGAAATCTCATGTTCCAGATGATATGTGGAATGCAGTTAAAATCAACGATAAAATCTACACGGTTCCATCCACATGGATTGAATATGTAACGGAAGGTATTGCGTACCGCGAAGACCTGCGCGAGAAGTATAATCTGCCGAAGCCGGAATCCCTGGAGACGCTGGAGGCTTACCTGGACGGCATCAAAGCCAATGAGCCAAACATGATTCCGATTGCAGACAGCAACGCAAACCATACACACGGCATTCGTCAATTGACTTCCAAGCTGGTAAATACGGCAGGGCAGCTTCCATATGGACTGGATATTATGTATGACGCACCATCCACAGTGACATCTTATTGGGGCTCACCACAGCACCTGGAGGACCTGAAAACATACAAACGCTGGATGGATAAAGGCTTTTTCCCGAAAAACGTACTGAACGTGAAGGATACATCCAATTCCTTGCTTCAAAATGGTAAAGCGGCTGTCGTTCTTGCCGGAGAGAATCCGAACAAATTCAATTCGGACGTCATCAAAATTCAGTCTACTCACCCAGACTGGAAGCTGGGATACTTCCCTTATCCAAATGCTAAAGGGTTTGCACAGCCAGTACACCCAATTCACAACGGCTTTGCTATTCCGCGCAGCAGCAAAAACCCGGAAAGAGCGCTTGCATTCTATGAAAAAATGGTTACCGATAAACGGTATAACTGGTTGACCGAGTACGGTGTAGAAGGTAAAAACTTTGAAGTAAAAGACGGATATTATCATATGATCGGAGACGCGCAAAGCAATGGCTTCCCGCGTGAAGGCATGAATGGCTGGGCATGGCGTAATCCGGAGTTCATGCTCTACGACAAGAGCTTTGATGATGTACTGACCATGTTCAAGGATCTGGATAAAATTAAAAAGCCGGACATCTTCACTGGTTTTGCAGAAGACTGGACTCCTTATCAAGCGGAGAAAGCCGCTTTGGAGCAAGTGGAGAAGCAATATTTGTATCCGCTTAACGTGGGCCTTGTTGCCGATGTTGAAAGTGGACTGAACACCTTTATGGAAAAGGCAAAACAGGCAGGTCTGGAGAAAATTCAGTCTGAGTATACGAAGCAATGGCAGGAGTACCTGAAATCTGCGGGTATACAATAGGCAGCAAAGCGGAAATGGAACAGAACTTGAATAGAGAAAAAAAGGTGCCTTCGCTCTGAAGGCACCTTTCTTGGTTAGACGTCTATAAATTATTCCGTTTGAGCTGCTGCCAAAGTCAAAGTTATACGGGTGTTTCCTCTGAGGAGGAGGGTCGTACATCCTGCAGCAGATTCATTATACACTGCGCGCTTTCCATCGGATGCACTTTGGCTATTTCCGCCAGATGCTGTTCTCGTTTCTGAACTACTTCAGGATAATGGTGGAGCAGTGTGTCCATCCATTTGACAACGACGTCCAACGAAGTGATAAGTTCACCGAGACCTTTGGCTGTGAAATAATGTACGTTTTCTTCTTCCTGTCCGGGAATCGGATTATGAAACAGCATCGGAATGCCTTTAGCTAATCCTTCACTGCAGGTCATTCCACCGGGTTTGGTAATCAGTAGATCCGAAACTTCCATTAATTTATCAATTTCCGTTGTGTAACCAATGATATGAATGTTTTCTTTTTGAAACTGTGGGTCCTGTTCCATGCTGATTCGTGCTTTGTCATTGCGGCCGTGGCAAAAAATAATCTGGATATCCTCATGCCAGCGCGCTAACAGCTGGTGAACCACCTTGTCGCTAAGCATCCCCCAGCCACCGCCCATCACAAGCACAGTTGGCATGTTTCTCAGATTGAATCTGGAGCGAATCTCATCATGACGGGGGTGCTCCCAGAAGTTTGGATGCACAGGTATGCCTGTGACTTTGATTTTGTCAGCAGCTACTCCCCGGTGCATCAGCTTGGCCTTCACCTCTTCGGAAGAAACGAGGTACAGATCCACCTCCGGGCTAATCCATGTGCCGTGCGCATCATAATCCGTCAGGACGTTGCACAGCGGAACCTGTGTGCCAAGCCGCTTCAACCTGGATATAACAGCACTTGGAATCGGGTGTGTACACACAATTGCATCGGGATGCAGCTGACGAACGACACTGCGCGTATGGGTGTAGAACAATTTGTGCAGTGCAAGAGTAGTCAGCCGATTCAATGGTTTTTTATACTGCTGCTTATATACGTATCCAACAAGCTTCGGCTGATTGGTTACTGTTTTTTTGTACGCATTAATAATAAGCGGTGCAACTTTCGGGTTCAGGAAGCTTCCAAGCTCAAGCACTTTCGTTTGCAGATGAGGCGATAACTTCCGTAAATGGCTGGACAGTGCATAAGCTGCCTGAGTATGACCTGCTCCGAAACCTTCTGATAATAGTAAAATTCTTTTCTTTTCCACGCTTGCTTCACCTGTTCCTGCTAGGTTTTCCTGAGTCTAACATATCGGCTTTAAGCCCAGAATGCAACTGTCGCAAGTGCGACTAAAGTACCGATTGTCGCTCCTGCCAAAACATCTGATGGATAATGAAGCCCCAGATAAATTCGAGAGAATCCGACAATTATAGCCACAGGCAGCAATGTGAGCAAAAGAAACGGCTCAGCAGCCATAAAGGGCACGGTAACCGAAAAAATAGCTGTTGTATGCCCTGATGGAAACGAATGATCCGTTAAAGGATTGCGAAAAGTGATCGTATCCGGCATGGCCAGGTATGGCCGGATGCGCGGATACAGTTTTTTGGCTATAGCTACAGGAATATGACTCACTGCTAATGCAATGCAGGCCTGAAGCCCGATCGTGCTCCATGGAGCTGGTGCGAGAAGCCAGATGATCAGAGATACAGCAATGGAAGCCGTTGCGCCGCCTAGATGGGTGAAATAGTACAGCCAGAAGTTCATAAACCGGTTATGAAGACGGCCATTGATCCACATAAACACATTACGATCGTACTGTTGAAACTTTAAGATAAAACGGCTCATATTGGCCTCCTGCCAGTCAGGCCGCCCCGAGGGCGGCAGTATTTCCGGGATGTTACCAGTGTCCGGTTTCGCCTTGATTACGATATACCCCCTGTTCAAGGGATTGAAATAAATGTCCTCGAGGTTTCGAGGTTATTTCAGGGTTATGTTTATCATATTTTTAAATGTTGTCCTTTTCAAGAAGAACACATGTAAAGAACGTAAAATTCATGTAAAAGAGTGGGTGAAGAACCAGCGCTTCTTTTTGACTTCGAATGGTGAAAAAAGATACAATGATTCAATGCGGCTGAATTGAGGTAAAAAAATGTGAGTTTCAATTCAGGTAAAAAAATGTGAGTTTGAGATTAAACTTTTTGGGGCCCGATTACGTTATTAGAGGTAGGAGCACGCTTAAACTACTGCAAACCGCATAAAAAAGAAGGGACTTTAGAAATAAAAATCAAGAAAACGGCTGAAAATAAGATATAACAGGCATGAATGCGAGGTTGTGGCATGACGGAGTGTATATTCAGCGTTTTAAGTTCACATTTCTGCTTCAGGAAGTGGAATTGGGGTTTTGACAAAAAGCTGAAAAGAATACAGAATCGATAAAGCGGCCCACAGGTCGCTGCCATGAGTTGAAACATTGCCTGAAATATTTGCGTAGTACTCAAAAGAAACAGGGTCATATTCTGCAATTTACAAAAAAATGAGATGCAGAATCAGGAAGAGAAAAACTTATGTAATCTGGGTTTTAAAAAAAGGGGGTAACAGAGAACGATGTTGGACGCTATATTCGTCACGCTGCAGGTCATCTTGGCGCTGCTGGCTGTGTACCAATTCACGTTTTCGCTGTTCGGTCTGTATAAGAAAAAGAAAAAGAAAAATTATCCTGCTACAAAATCATTTGCTGTGCTCGTAGCAGCACATAACGAAGAACAGGTTATCGGTGCGCTGATGGAAAATCTGAAGCAGCTGGATTATCCACGGGATCTGTATGATGTATTTGTCATCTGTGACAACTGCACAGACAGTACAGCGGACATTGTCCGTGAACATGGCTGGAATGCTTGTGTGCGTACTAATCCGGACCTTAGAGGTAAAGGGTATGCCATCGAATGGATGCTCAAGTATTTATGGGATTTGCCACGCCAGTATGATGCGGTAGTCATGTTTGATGCCGATAATCTGGTGGAGCAAAACTTCCTTACTGAAATGAACAATGATCTGTGCAATGGAGCACGTGTCATTCAAGGGTATATCGATACGAAGAACCCTGAAGATTCCTGGATTACAGCTGCTTATGGTGTATCATATTGGTACATCAATCGTCTGTGGCAGCTGTCCCGTCACAATCTGAACATGGCCAATTTCCTTGGCGGTACCGGAATGTGTTTTGAGACGAACCTGCTCAAAGAGATTGGCTGGGGTGCGACAAGCCTTGTAGAGGACCTGGAGTTCACCATGCGGAGTGTGCAGCGTAATGTATACCCGGTGTTTAACTATGATGCCAAAGTGTTTGATGAAAAACCATTGACGTTCAAAGCTTCAGCGAGACAACGTCTGCGCTGGATGCAGGGACACTTTACGGTAGCAAGAAGATATTTCTTCCCGCTATTATGGCAGTCCATAAAGGAACGCAGCCTGGTTAAGTTTGACTTGGCCGTTTACGGTGCCAATGTGTATGTCGTACTGCTGACCTTCCTGCTAACCGCTGTAATGTCACTGGACATCTATGTATTTGATGGCCCGCATATTGCAAACATTTACGGATATTTCCCGTTATGGGTTGGTTTCATAGCGATCGGAATGAACGTGCTGACGTTCCTGTTGTCGATGGCGCTCGAGAAGGTTACTTTTGCCAAAGTATATCTGTACCTGGTTTTGTTCCCGATCTATCTGTTGTCCTGGTATCCGATTACGTTCTATGCGTTCTTTACACAGAACAACAAACAGTGGAGTCACACGCAGCATACACGGGTTGTACGTCTGGATGAGGTTCAGAGTAAACAGGGATAAGTTTCACACAGGTTAATTCGAGATAATAACCTATGCTATGCACATTGTCACAAAGGTTGAAAAAAAAGTGATGCTTTTGCTGTTGACAATGATGCTCGGCAGATGGTATAGTATTCAAGTGTGTTAAACAAATAGCAAAATGGAATCACAAGCAGAAGTCCGACTTCTCACCTGTCCAACAGCAGTTGGCTGGTCAACGATCCCAATAATTTATGAAGTGTATACTCATGAAGAATTGTGTTGATTACAGGGATGTCGGTAGCTTGACCGGCATCCCTTTTATTTTTGTGTAACAGGATATTCAAAATGACCTGGAGGTGGACGGTTATTAGTAAAGATCACATGATTAATGACGAGATTCGGGCGAAGGAAGTACGCCTTGTCGGAGCTGAAGGAGAGCAAATCGGGATTACTCCTATTCGTGAAGCACTTCAAATGGCAATTGACCTGAACTTGGACCTGGTCAATGTGGCCCCACAGGCTAAACCGCCGGTGTGCCGCATCATGGACTATGGCAAATTCCGCTATGAGCAGCAAAAGAAAGAAAAAGAAGCCCGTAAGAACCAGAAAATTGTTGACATTAAAGAAGTATGGTTCCGTTCCAATATTGAGGAGCACGATTATCAAACGAAGCTTCGTAATGTAGTTAAGTTTTTGAAAGAAGGCGACAAAGTGAAATGCTCCGTTCGTTATCGCGGACGTGAGATTGCACATGCCGCTATTGGTCAACGGATTTTGGAGCGTGTGAAAACGGAAGTTGCAGAACTCTGCACCGTTGAGCGTCAGCCAAAACTGGAAGGCCGCAGTATGATCATGATTCTGGCTCCTAAAGCCTGATAACATTGAAGGAGGAAACACAACATGCCTAAAATGAAAACACACAGCAGTTTGAAAGGACGCTTCAAAATTACCGGTTCCGGTAAAGTCCTTCGTTACAAAGCTCACAAAAATCACTTGCTTTCCCACAAATCCAAACGTGCTAAGCGCGTTCTGAACGGAAATCCGGTAATGGCAGCAGGCGACGTGAGACGTTTGAAACAAGGTTTGGCTAACTTGAAATAGTACATCCGTATGGGGGATCGGCTCAGCCGAGCACATATCACGGATACATTTAATATTTATTTGGGAGGTTCTTTAATATGGCAAGAGTAAAAGGCGGTTTTGTAGTACGTCGTCGTCATAAAAAGGTATTGAAACTGGCAAGAGGTTATTTCGGTTCTAAACACCGCATTTTCAAAACAGCTAACGAGCAAGTAATGAAATCCCTGGTTTACGCATACCGTGATCGTCGCAACACGAAACGTAACTTCCGCAGACTGTGGATCGTTCGTATCAATGCTGCAGCACGTCAAAACGGTTTGTCTTACAACAAATTGATCCACGGATTGAAACTTGCTGGTGTAGACATGAACCGTAAAATGCTGGCTGATCTGGCCGTTAACGACATCAATGCGTTCAACTCTTTGGCTACTGTAGCTAAAGGCAAAATCAACGCTTAAATCTGTATTTGCAAGCCGCCGTACATGGCGGCTTTTTTTACGGATTGGGAATAAGAACATGATAGGAAGAACAAGCTAAATATATCGTCAGAGGCTGGGAATGCATCGGGCGAGAAGCAGTGTTAGTGAATAACACTACCTGGCATTACATAAACTACAACGGTGAGAAAGTGCAAATAAAAACCTTTGTTTCATATGGAATTCAGGAGTGATTGAGAGGTATTTGTTATGTAACATCACACCGTTGTAACGTTAGTGTGTTAAACCGTTAAATTATTAAGCGCTTTCAACAAAAAAAGTACAAAAATAAGTGAACTTTGGTGATTATACATCTGGATTTTAACACTGGTTGATTGTATAATCACCTCTAGTAGGCCAGTCCTAAATTTTTCTTTCGGGTCACAATGTTCGGGTTTTCGACAGAAGAGCAGCGAATGTGAAGAGGAAAATGCGCTTTTAGTCGTACTTTAAACAGACATTTTTGCTTCGGGTATGCTTTTCTATCTGTTGATTGCGCAACGCAGACAGGATTTGAAAGGGACATATTATTAAGGGGGAAAAAGAGAAATGAAAAAAATGCTCAGCTTGTCTCTGGTGATGTTGCTGGCAGTATCGGTTATGCTCGCAGGATGCGGAAGCAAACCGAAAGAAGAAACGAATGCCGGAGGAGACAACGGTGGAACTTCCACTGAAGCGAAATCCGACCTCAAAATCGGTATGGTTACTGACGTAGGCGGCGTTAACGACAAATCCTTTAACCAATCCGCTTGGGAAGCTCTTCAAGCAACAGAAACTGAAACAGGAGTAGCAGTTAAGTACCTGCAAAGTAAATCTGACGAAGAATACATTCCAAACCTGAACGAATTCGTTAAAGATGGATATGATCTGACTTGGGGTATCGGTTTCCAATTGGCAGATGCCATCAAAACTGTAGCTGATCAAAACCCTGATTCCAAGCTGGCAATCATCGACAGCGTTGTGGATGCACCTAACGTAAAATCCGTAACATTTGCTGAAGAAGAAGGATCTTTCCTGGTTGGTGTTGTTGCTGGTCTGACAACAAAAACAAACAAAATTGGTTTCGTTGGTGGTATGGAAAGCCCGCTGATCAAAAAGTTTGAAGTAGGTTTCAGAGAGGGCGTTAAGGCAGTAAATCCTAATGCTGAATTCATTTCAAACTACACAGGTGCTTTTGACAAGCCTGACCTGGGTAAAGCAGCAGCAGCTACACTGTACAACAAAGGTGTAGACATTATTTTCCACGCTTCCGGTGCAACAGGTAACGGTGTGTTCAACGAAGCTATTGCTCGTAAGAAGCAAGGTCAGGATATATGGGTAATCGGTGTAGATAAAGACCAATCTTTGGAATTTGGCGATGAAGTAACACTGACTTCCATGATCAAAAAAGTAGACGAAGCGGTTAAACGCGTAAACAAAGAAGTCGTTGACGGTACATTCAAAGGCGGTTCCGAGAATCTGACACTGAAAGAAAACGGTGTTGGTATTGCGGACACTTCAAGCAAAAATGTAAAACCTGATGTTTTGGCTAAAGTTGACGAATACAAAGAAAAAATCATCAGCGGCGAAATCAAAGTTCCTACAGAGTAAATCACGTAGAAAATTTGAATCTGCTGTAACATCATCATCGGGCCGGTCTTGACCGGCCTTGTGATTGTAAACAGAGGAACATTTGATCAAGCTATCATAACATTTGTACAAGTACTCATTTGTGCAGTAACGCTCCGGTAGGAGCTTTTCTTTCGTTTGCGGAACCACACTATATCAGTTATAAGGGTGATTACATGGGTGCAGCAACCCCCGTCGTTGAGTTGAAACAAATAACGAAGCGTTTCCCAGGCATTGTTGCCAACGACGCCATCAGCCTTCAGCTTCGTAAAGGCGAGATTCATGCTCTACTGGGCGAAAACGGCGCTGGTAAGTCAACATTGATGAACATTGTTTTTGGTCTCTATCAGCCGGATGAAGGTTCCATTGAAGTGAATGGCAAACCTGTCATCATCGACAGTCCAAACCGGGCAATCGATCTTGGCATCGGTATGGTGCATCAGCACTTTAAGCTTGTACAGCCGTTCACGGTAACAGAGAACATTATTTTGGGGTCCGAACCTACGAAGGGTCTCAATATTAACTATAAAAAAGCCGCTGCTGAAGTGCAGCGTTTGTCCGAGCAGTATGGACTCAAGGTTAATCCGCATGCCAAAATTCATGACATCTCCGTCGGTATGCAGCAGCGTGTCGAGATTGTCAAAACATTGTATCGCGGTGCGGACATTCTGATCTTTGATGAACCGACTGCGGTGCTTACCCCTCAAGAGATTAAAGAGCTGATGATCATCATGAAAAAGCTTGTAGCAGAAGGCAAGTCAATCATTTTGATTACCCATAAGCTGAAAGAAATCATGGAGATTTCGGATACAGTTACGATTATTCGTCGTGGTAAAGTCATTGATTCCGTCAAAACATCGGAAACGAATCCGAATGAGCTGGCAGAAAAAATGGTTGGCCGCAACGTAACGTTCAAAGTGGACAAGAAACCTGCAACGCCTGGAGCCAATGTGCTTGAGGTTAGCAAGCTGACGGCCAAAAACAAAGAGGGAATCGCGGTTCTGAACGAATTGAACCTGAATGTGCGTGCTGGAGAGATTGTCGGCATTGCCGGCGTTGACGGTAACGGACAAAGTGAATTGATCGAAGCGCTCACAGGTCTGCGTAAAGTAGACAGCGGCTCAATTCGTCTTGAAGGAAAAGAACTGTCGAATCATTCCCCGCGTCATATCTCGGAGGCTGGTGTTGCTCACATTCCAGAGGACCGACATAAGCACGGGCTTGTACTGGATTTCTCGGTAAGCGAAAATATCGTGCTGGAATCGTATTACAAAGAGCCGTATACACGCAAAGGTTTCTTGAACTTTGATGCGATTAAAAAACAGGCCAAACGGCTTGTCGAAGCATTTGACGTACGTACGCCCAGCATTGAGACCAAGGCGCGTTCCTTGTCCGGAGGAAACCAGCAGAAAGCGATTATCGCCCGTGAGGTGGATAAAAACCCTGAATTGCTGATCGCAGCCCAACCAACTCGTGGGTTGGACGTTGGAGCGATCGAGTTTGTGCAAAAGCAATTGATCGCACAGCGTGATCAGGGTAAAGCCGTTCTGCTCATTTCTTTTGAACTGGATGAGATCATGAACGTTTCAGACCGGATTGCGGTGATCTACGAAGGGCAGATCGTAGGTGAGGTGCTGCCAGAAGAAACCAATGACAGGGAGCTCGGCTTGATGATGGCGGGCAGCACCCAAAAGAGAGGTACTGCGCATGAATAAAGTGTTAAAATGGTTTACCCGGGATTCATTTATTTTGCCGATTGTGGCGATTTTGATGGGGCTTGTTCTCGGCGGAATTGTTATGCTGGTGGGCGGTTATAACCCGCTAGAGGCATATGGTGCATTGTTTACAAAGGTATTTGGGGATATGTACAACTTCGGGGAAGCTGTACGGGAAATGACTCCACTCATTATGACAGGTCTGGCCTTTGCCTTTGCTGCTCGCGCAGGTTTGTTTAACATCGGGGGCGAAGGGCAGTTTCTGGTCGGTATGACAGCAGCTACTTTTGTCGGTGTCAAATTTGCAGGTTTGCCAATTTATATTCACGCACCGCTGGCTCTGATTGCGGGAGCGGTATTTGGCGGGCTTTGGGCCGCGATTGCGGGTTATTTGAAGGCTACCCGTGGCGTAAATGAAGTCATCAGCAGTATTATGCTGAACTGGATCGGATTGTATTTAGCTAATCTGATTGTACGTCAGTTTCTATTGCTTCAGGGGGAGAATCGCTCCGTAAACATTAGCGAGTCCGCCTCGATCAGTTTGAATTGGCTTTCTGAATTAATGGGCAATTCCCGTGTTCACTTGGGTACTTTAATTGCGCTTGTTATCGCTGTGCTCTTTTATATTTACATGTGGAAAACCAAACAAGGTTTTGAAATTCGTGCTGTAGGTTATAACCCGAATGCAGCGGAGTATGCGGGGATGCATGTCAACCGGAATATCGTCAAAGCGATGTTCATCAGCGGTATGCTCGCAGGTCTTGGCGGGGCGTTCCAGGTACTTGGAGTATTCCAGTATCAAACGGTAATGTCAGGCTCCCCAGGTACTGGTTTTGACGGTATTGCGGTTGCCTTGATCGGTCTGAATCATCCGTTTGGAGTGCTGCTCGGTGCGCTGCTCTTTGGTACGCTCACATACGGTTCGGCAGGTATGAGCTTTGCTGCGGATGTACCACCTGAGATTATTCGGATTGTCATCGGTTCGATTATCTTCTTCATTGCTGCACAAGGCATCGTGCGCTGGGTACTTAAACCGTTCTATTCCAAGCGCAAGAAAGAGAAGGTGTTGTAGATGGACTTGTTGACAATCGGGCAAATTATCAATACGACGCTTGTCTTTGCTACGGCATTGATTTTTGCTTCCCTCGGCGGGATTTTCTCGGAAAAATCCGGGGTGACAAACCTCGGGCTTGAAGGTTTTATGGTGTTTGGTGCATTTGCAGCCGGTATTGGTGCTCACTATGCCCAGGAAGCGGGTATGGATGGTACAACAGCAGCCTGGATGGGTGTATTGCTTGCCATTGTTCTTGGTGTGCTTGTTTCACTAATCCATGCTGTGGCATCGATTACGTTCAAAGCGGATCAGATTATCAGCGGTATTGTTATTAACTTTTTGGCAGCAGGAAGTACGTTGTATCTGGTAAAACTGCTGTTTGAAGGTTCAGGTGATTCGCCATTGGTGCAGGGCTTCAACAAATTCAGTGTGCCTTTCTTGCAAGACATTCCTTTGCTTGGAGAAGCATTTTTCAAAAATATGTATCCAACAACTTACCTGGCGATTTTGTTTGTATTCCTGACCTATTACATTTTGTTTAAAACACCGTTTGGACTGCGTCTGCGCTCTGTTGGTGAACATCCAAGTGCGGCAGATACAGTGGGTGTTAAAGTACGTCGTTACCGTTATATCGGGGTTATGATCAGTGGTGCGCTTGCAGCTATTGGGGGAGCGGCAATTACACTGACAACGACAGGCACATTCTCACACAATACGGTTTCCGGTCAAGGTTACATTGCCATTGCAGCGATGATCTTTGGTAAATGGAATCCGATCGGTGCTTTTGGGGCGGCAGTATTCTTCGGCTTCTCTCAAGCAATTCGCAACTATGTGCAGCTGTTTGAGTGGTCGCAAAGTATTCCCCAGGAAATTATTTTCATGCTGCCTTACCTGCTCACCATTATCGTTCTCGTGGCTGCAGTCGGGCGTTCATCGGCTCCATCTGCACTGGGTGAACCGTATGATCCTGGTAAGAGGTAAGCCTACACGCAAATTGGATTTTGGTGGAAGAAAATAGAGTATAAGCATAGTAAAGGTCCGCATTCTTGCGGGCCTTTTTGCATGCATAAAAGCACCCAACTTTTGCAGTAGGGACAAAGAAACAAGCGAATTCGGTCATGGACGAATACACTGTTTTGAATGATCCGAGGAGGAGGGATAGTATGAAAAAACATGTTACGCGTACTGAAGCGATGAAACTCATAGGCAAAAACATTGTTGCGATCAAAAAAGACGGTACTCGGGTTACAGGAAAGCTTATAAAGGTATCTGGCAATAAACTGGTGCTCAAGCGTTTTAGCGGAAAAAAAGTGCGGACCAAAGCCATATTGCCGCTGGTATTATTTGATTTGCTTGCGATTGCCACCTTGCCTTATGCGTATGGTCCTGGTCCCGGATACGGTCCCGGCCCCGGCCCAAAACCTTGCCCGTACGGTCAGGGATACGGACCAGGGTATGGTCCAGGCCAGGGATATGGCCCGGGTCCAGGCTACGGGCCTTATGGTCCCGGTCCAAGACCTCCAGGTTTTTTCTAGGAATATAGTGTTTTTTCCATTTCATAGCATCGACTCATTCCAATATATCTAAGGGTTTGATATCCATTTTTATGGTAAAATTGACATCCCTTTGTGTTGCCCTCATCTACCATGACTTTGGATCTTCGGCAGCCCCGAGAGACTGCAAAATGTTCTGCTTTTTGAAGTAAAGTCTGGCCGTATCGTTTACGCTGCTCTTTTGTGCTAACAGCCATCATATCCACGTAAAGCAACTCGCCATGCATGAGGAAATGGATGAAAGCTATAGCCGCTTTGTTAGACTCCGGCGAGATTACAAAGGTCATGCCCCTGTTCATCCGCAGGGGTATTTCTTTGCGAATTTTATTGATTTCCTTCTCACTCATATGGGATAAAGGAACAAGTTGAGTATCAATCAACTTTAGAATTGCGCTATCATCCAGCTTGGATGAACGTTGACGAATAATCATACGGAGCCTCCTTTCGGGACCAGTCGTGCGGCCCGTATATCCTATGCCCGAGGCAAGATAAAAGGTGACTGTATGAAGTTTGGAAGTTGGGGCATTCTAGGATTGGAATATTAGCAGGAAAGAGATCTGCACATTTTTATCAAAAACAGGTATTGACTTATCGGTTAGAGGAATCATATAATGTTCCTAACATTTAACGAGAATATTTCATCGGCTATGAAGAGGACGAAGTTTTAAGGGCTCTTTTGCTCAGAGAGTGGATGGATTTGCTGAAACCACCACCATTACCCCTTATATACGAGCTCACCTCGGAGCTGTTTTCCTGAAAAGCACTGGATCGTCAAATCCTTGCGTATTAGGGAAAATCGTAAGTCTGCGTTACAGACAACAGGTATGGGAGACGACTCTGTTCGTTTGAACATCGTTTTGTTATACCTGGTAAGGTCCGTTATTGCGAAATTTCGGACAAAGTTGGGTGGTACCACGGAAGCGATAACCTTTCGTCCCTCGCAAGCATGAACTTGTTTGCAGGGATGGAAGGTTTTTTTTGTAACTTTGAATGTCAGAATGGTGTAAATTCCGAGAGGAGGATGACTGATGGGAGCTCATATTCCAGAAGTACGATCGACAGATGAATTACGTGAAAAATGGATGAAGCCGGAGGTCATTAGCGGCTCCGAGATTCTGCTGAGAAGTTTGCTGCTTGAAGGTGTTGAGTGTGTATTTGGTTATCCGGGCGGCGCCGTGTTGTATATCTACGATGCGATGTATGGCTTTGAAGATTTCAAACACGTTCTTACACGTCACGAACAAGGAGCGATTCACGCAGCTGATGGTTATGCACGTGCGAGCGGCAAGGTTGGTGTCTGTATCGCTACCTCCGGTCCAGGTGCAACGAACCTTGTAACCGGTATTGCAACAGCTTATATGGACTCCGTTCCTTTGGTGGTTATAACAGGTAATGTTGTTTCCAGCCTGATTGGCTCGGATGCTTTCCAGGAAGCGGACATTACGGGAATTACAATGCCGATCACCAAACACAGCTATCTGGTCAAAGATGTAAAGGATCTGCCGGGTATCATTCATGAAGCGTTCCATATTGCGAACACGGGTCGCAAAGGACCGGTACTGATTGACATTCCAAAAGACGTGTCTGCAAACAAAACGTTGTTTGAACCACACACGGAACCTGTTATATTGAGAGGGTACAATCCACGGACGGTACCGAACAAGCTGCAGGTTGACCGTTTGGCACAGGCGATCCAGGAAGCTGAACGTCCAATGATTCTTGCTGGCGGCGGAGTAGTATACTCCGGTGGACACGAAGCGCTTTTCGAGTTTGTAGAGAAGACAGGCATCCCGATCACGACAACACTTCTTGGACTCGGCGCTTTCCCAAGCGGGCATGAGCTTTGGACCGGAATGCCGGGAATGCACGGAACCTACACATCCAACATGGCAATTCAGCAATCCGACTTGCTCATCAACATCGGTGCCCGATTCGATGACCGTGTAACGGGTAAGCTGGACGGATTCGCACCACATGCGAAAATTGTTCACATCGACATTGATCCGGCAGAGATCGGCAAAAACATTGCGACAGATATTCCGATTGTAGGCGATGTGAAAACGGTACTGGAGATTGCGAACAAGGAAGTTGGACGTGCTGAACGCGCAGATGCATGGAGAGATCAGATCAAACAGTGGAAACAGGAAAAGCCATACACCTATACGGATTCGGATGAAGTGTTGAAACCGCAATGGGTGGTTGAATTGTTAAACGACACCACTAAAGGTGAAGCCATTGTTACAACGGATGTAGGTCAGCATCAGATGTGGGCAGCGCAGTATTACAAGTTTAATCAACCGCGTTCCTGGGTAACGTCGGGTGGTCTGGGAACGATGGGCTTTGGATTCCCTTCAGCAATCGGTGCCCAGATGGCAAATCCGGACAGACTGGTTATCTCCATTAACGGAGACGGTGGAATGCAGATGTGTTCACAAGAGCTGGCCATCTGTGCAATCAACAACATTCCGGTTAAAATCGTGATTATCAACAATGAGGTTCTTGGTATGGTACGCCAGTGGCAGGAACTGATCTATGAAAATCGTTACAGCCATATCGACCTGGCAGGAAGCCCGGATTTCGTGAAACTGGCTGAAGCGTATGGTGTTAAAGGACTGCGTGCAACGAACAAGGAAGAAGCTGAACGTGCTTGGCAGGAAGCTTTGGACACACCTGGTCCAGTCGTTGTAGAATTCGTGGTACGAAAAGATGAGAATGTGTATCCAATGGTTCCGCAGGGAGCGACAATCGATCAAATGCTGATGGGGGATGGCGAAGAATGATAAGACATACAATTTCGATATTGGTTAATGACCAGCCAGGCGTCCTCCAGCGTGTATCCGGATTGTTTGGTCGTCGCGGTTATAACATTGAGAGCATTACGGTAGGACAGTCTGAAGAGCCTGGACTTTCCCGGATGGTCATTGTTACCATTGGTGATGACAAAACATTGGAGCAGATTGAGAAGCAGCTGTATAAGATCATTGATGTCATCAAAGTGGTTGATTTTAGCCTGAAACCGATGGTTGCTCGTGAACTCGCGCTGATCAAGGTGAAGGCAGATCCATCCGAACGTCCCGAAATTTTGGGCGTGGTGGAAACATTCCGCGCATCGGTTGTTGACGTTGGACCGACAAGTCTGATGATTCAGGCGGTTGGAGATACGGACAAAATTGATGCGATGATCGAATTGCTCAAGCCATATGGCATTCGTGAATTGTCTCGTACAGGCGTTACTGCATTGGTGCGTGGCAACGTATAGAGGTATAATGGTTTCAGTACGGGCTGAGACATACATGCGCACAATGATTTCGTTGTGAAAGTGCACGGTTAGTTGAACAAGAAGACTATCTGTTGAACATATGTCAGTCCGCTATCTGCTGTAAAGTAACATTTTAGTGATGTAACGCTTGAAAAGACAGCCACACCCCCGCATTAACGGGCGGGTGTCTGAACGGATCTGGCATCGCCGCTTCAGCAGTGATGAGGCTGTTCTGGCTACCCGCTTGGTCAGGATCACAGATCCATTGAGACACCCGCTCATTAATGAAGGGTTCTTTACAATACAAAGGAGGACTTATAACATGCCAGTAACTACTTATTATGAACAGGATGCAGAGCTTAGCGTATTGAAAGGAAAAACGATCGCGGTGATCGGATATGGTAGCCAAGGTCATGCTCAGGCGCAAAACCTGCGTGACAGCGGATTGAACGTAGTCATCGGACTTCGTGAAGGTAAATCTTTTGATGCTGCGAAAAATGATGGATTCGAAGTATTGTCTCCGGCTGAAGCAACTAGCCGTGCAGATGTAGTTCAAATCTTGCTGCCAGACGAAACACAAGCTTCTGTATACAAAAACGAAATCGAACCAAACCTGAAAAAAGGTGCAGCATTGCTCTTCTCTCACGGTTTCAACGTTCATTTCGGTCAAATCGTTGCTCCAAAGGACAGCGATGTATTGCTGGTAGCTCCTAAGTCCCCTGGTCACATGGTACGTCGTACCTACGTGGAAGGTTTCGGTGTCCCTGGTCTGATCGCGATCGAGCAAGATGCAACAGGTAAAGCAAAAGATATCGGTCTGGCTTATGCTAAAGGTATCGGCTGCACACGTGCTGGTGTTATCGAAACTTCCTTCCGTGAAGAAACAGAAACAGACTTGTTCGGTGAGCAAGCCGTTCTGTGCGGCGGTGTAAGTGCCCTCGTTAAAGCTGGATTCGAAACGTTGACAGAAGCGGGTTATGCGCCTGAGATGG
This sequence comes from Paenibacillus sp. TC-CSREp1, assembly GCF_050171015.1. Taxonomy (NCBI): domain Bacteria; kingdom Bacillati; phylum Bacillota; class Bacilli; order Caryophanales; family Paenibacillaceae; genus Paenibacillus; species Paenibacillus sp. TC-CSREp1. Next base: position 260,760 of record NZ_JBNOKM010000003.1, read on the forward strand.
CATACTTCGAGTGTCTGCACGAATTGAAACTTATCGTTGATCTGATGTATGAAGGTGGACTTGCAAGCATGCGTGATTCCATCAGTAACACAGCGGAATACGGTGACTATGTAACTGGACCACGTGTCGTTACAGAAGATACGAAGAAAGCAATGAAAGAAGTGCTTTCCGATATCCAACAAGGTAAATTTGCACGTGACTTCATTCTGGAGAACCAATCCGGCCGTGCATTCCTGACAGCTACTCGTCGCAACGAAGCTGAACACCCGATCGAAGTGGTTGGCGGACAATTGCGTGAAATGATGCACTGGATCAAGAAGTAATAACGGCTTTTGAATGAACAAGCAACTTACAGCGTGAACTGGGAATAGCGGCCGTGCTTATGCGTGAGCCGCTATTCTGGTTTGTGGAAACATATCGAAGCAGGAGGTGCGAGGCGTGCGTAAAATTTACGTTTTTGATACAACGCTGCGTGATGGAGAGCAATCTCCGGGAGTCAATCTGAACACTCGTGAAAAGGTGGAGATTGCCCATCAACTGGAGCGGCTTGGCATTGACCGGATGGAAGCAGGTTTCCCGGCGGCATCTCCAGGTGACCTGGCTGCAGTCAACGCCGTAGCGAAAGCGGTTAAAAATGTGACAGTGATTGGGTTGTCCCGCTCCAGAGAACAGGATATTGATGCGGTCAAAGAAGCGCTTAAAGGTGCACAGGACCCATGTATTCACGTATTCCTGGCGACCTCGCCCATTCACCGTCAGCATAAGCTGCGCATGGATAAAGGTCAGGTGCTGGATACGGCACGCTCTGCGATCCGTTATGCAAAGAAGACATTTTCCAAGATTGAATTCTCTTTGGAGGATGCAGGTCGTACAGAATATGATTTCCTCGTCGAAATGGTCAATATGGCGGTCGAAGAGGGTGCTTCTGTCGTTAATATTCCGGATACAGTCGGGTATCTGAGCCCATACGAGTACGGCAATATTTTCAAACATCTGAAAGAAAATGTTCACAACATAGATAAAGTACAGCTGAGTGCTCACTGCCACAACGATCTCGGCATGGCAACAGCGAATACACTTGCGGCAATTCTGAATGGCGCTGATCAGATTGAAGGCACCATCAACGGGATTGGGGAGCGCGCAGGCAACACGGCGATTGAAGAGATTGCGATGGCACTCGAGACACGCCAGGAGTTTTTCCAGGCCAAAACGACGCTGCAATTGTCCGAAATTGCACGCACCAGCCGTCTGGTCAGCCGTCTGACAGGCATGGTTGTTCCGGGAAACAAAGCGATTGTTGGAGCCAACGCGTTTGCACATGAATCGGGTATTCACCAGGACGGCATGCTGAAGGAAAAAACGACATATGAGATCATGACACCGGAAACGATTGGTCTGAAAGAGAGCAAGCTGGTGCTTGGTAAACACTCTGGCCGTCACGCATTCCGTGAACGTCTGATCGATCTGGGGTATGAACTGGATGAAGAAGCGCTGAACCGGGCGTTTGCACAGTTCAAAGATCTGGCAGACAAGAAAAAGGAAGTTACGGATGAGGATCTGCTCGCTGTAATCGAAGAGAAACTGCAGGATGCACCTGAGGTGTATAAACTGGAATCGATTTTTGTGACATATGGTGATGAATCGGTGCCAACGGCTAAGGTGCGGATTGCAACTCTGGATGGAGAAACCGTCGAGAAGCAGGCTGAAGGCAATGGTTCGGTGGATGCAATCTACAATGCGATTGATCAGGTGAGCGGAGAAGAGGTTACGCTGTCGGATTATTCCATCAAATCGGTCACACATGGCAAAGATGCGCTTGGTGAAGTTCATGTTGTATTGACACAAAACCAGGTCTCTGTTCAAGGACGCGGTGTGAGCACCGATATTCTTGGCGCAAGTGCACGCGCATATGTGGACGGCTTGAACCAGCTGATTGAGAAACGTAAAACATACACGAATCGTGTGAATGTGAATTTGTAGATGATGAGCACTTGAGCACCTAAAAAGTCTGACTCGCTGGAGTCTTCTGTTCGTGTCATATCAACGCGGTTAGAACGTTGATATGATATAAACAGTCCAGCAGGGTCAGACTTTTCTCATGACAACCTTATTTTAGAAAATTACCATGCATATGCGTTAGGTGCGTGCCCGCCAGGGCCAGGGAAGATTTCATCCAGACGCTGAAGCGTTGATTCATCGAGTGTCAGTTCGAGGCATTTCAACGCCGTTTCGAATTGCTCCAGCGTGCGTGGACCGATGATGGGTGCTGTTACCGCCGGATTGGCTGCAACCCAGGCAAGGGCTACTGTGTCCTGCGGCTCACCCAGATCACGGCATAGAGCAGCGAAATCCTCAAGCTGTGATTGCTGCTTCTCGATGCGCTCAGCAATGCCGCCGCTGCGAGTGCCTTCAAGCTTCTGCAGCGCATTGCGTCCCAGGAATCCGCCATCCAGCGGGCTCCACGGGATAACGCCAAGACCTAACGCTTTGGCAGCTGGCAGTACCTCCAGTTCAGGAAGCCGGCAGTTCAGGCTGTATTTATGCTGCTCGGACACAAGTCCGAGGAAATGGCGGTTTTTGGCTTCGCTTTGAGCCAGAGCGATCTGCCAGGCGGCAAAATTGCTGGAGCCTACATATCCGATCTTGCCCTGATATACCGCATGCTCAAATGCTCCCCAGAGCTCGTCCCACGTAACGGCGGGATCGACATGGTGCATCTGATAAAGCTCAATATGGTCGGTTTGCAAACGCTGCAGCGAGCCTTCGAGATGACGTCTGATTTTATATGCGGAGAGACCGGCTTCGTTGTTCGGGCCGTCTGTTTCATCATGCATGGAGCCGTAAACTTTGGTGGCAAGCACAACCTTTTCACGCCGTCCACCACCTTGTTTGAACCAGCGACCGATAATCTCTTCAGTCAGACCGGAATTTTCTCCCCAGCCATAAATGTTAGCGGTATCAAAAAAGTTCACTCCGGCATCCAGTGCTGCATCCATAATGCGGAAAGCTTCTTTTTCGTCCGTGGCAGGTCCAAAATTCATCGTTCCAAGACAGATGCGGCTGACTTTAAGGCCTGATTTACCCAGATAAGAATATTGCATGGTTTAACATCCCTCCAGCATTTCCTGATTTTGACTCAGGTATATTTTACCCTACACTGTTCTGAGGAACAACATGTAAACAAGGTCTCCGAACCTTTAAGCAAGCAATGAATGCGGCTCTTATAGGTAAAAACTATTAAAGTCATAGATTGTATATCTTGGTCAAATGACCGTAGAATATGATACAAAGAAGAGAGTTATTAATGAGACGAAGTTTGAACAGCAAGTCAGAGAATTTAAGAATGACTTTGTGAAAAGATGAAATGAAGAATGATTGAATAAGAGGGAGTGTACAACCTATGGCAGACGTGAAAAAAATTGCGGTAATCGCAGGCGACGGAATTGGTCCGGAAGTGGTGGCCGAGGCTGAGAAAGTTCTGAAACGTACGGAGGAAGTGTTCGGCTATCGTTTTGAAACAGAGCATGCTCTGTTTGGTGGTATTGCGATTGACGAGAAGGGCACACCGCTGCCGGAAGAAACATTGACAGTATGTAAAAATGCAGATGCAGTGCTGCTCGGCGCAGTTGGCGGACCGAAATGGGACAATAACAGCAAGGAACTGCGTCCTGAAACAGGCTTGCTTGGCATTCGCAAAGCGCTTGGTTTGTTCTCCAACCTGCGTCCGGCTGTCGTATTTGACTGCTTGAAAGACGCATCGACGCTGAAACCGGAAGTGCTCGAAGGCACTGACCTGATGGTTGTTCGTGAACTGACAGGCGGTATTTATTTCGGGGAGAAGTTCAGACGTGAAAGTGCACAAGGCGAAGAGGCTGTGGACACTTGTGCGTACAACGTTGCTGAAGTTGAGCGCATCGTTCGTCAAGCATTCGAGATCGCTCAGGGCCGCCGCAAAAAGCTGGCTTCGGTTGACAAAGCAAACGTACTGGAGACCTCCCGCCTCTGGCGTGAAGTGGTTAACCGCGTAGCTCCGGATTACCCGGATGTTGAACTGGAGCATGTGCTTGTAGACAACTGTGCTATGCAGCTGCTGCGCCGTCCGGCAAGCTTTGACGTTATCGTAACAGAAAATATGTTTGGTGATATTTTGAGTGATGAAGCAGCAATGCTGACCGGTTCCATCGGTATGCTGGCTTCCGCATCACTGGGTGAAGGAAGCTTCGGGCTGTATGAGCCAGTGCACGGCTCTGCGCCGGATATTGCTGGTCAAGGATTGGCAAACCCGATCGCAACAATTCTGTCGCTGGCATTGATGTTCCGTACAACGTTTGGATATGCAGAAGGTGCGGATGCCATTGAAGAAGCGGTAGCCAACGTATTGAATGCGGGCCACCGTACAAGCGACATCGCTGTTGACAAGAGCAAAGCCATCAGCACCACAGAGATGGGCGATCTGATTGTCGCAGCTATTCAGAAAAAAGCATAGCCTTTCCGATTCAATTTCCATATAACAAAATATCATAGAGGAATCCATGCTCCGTGATGAATAATAAACAGCCCTTTGCTTCCCATGTCCAACCACCTTTGTTGGTTCCAATCATGGAAAAAACAGAGGGCTGTTCTTTTACAATTTTGGCACGGAAATTTCTTATTTATAATTATTATAAAAAAATAACGTTTATAATCTTGACTTTGAGAAGTACGGATGATAACATTTTAAATGTACTTGAGAACAAGTATCAAACTGATTAATGACAGGACAAGCGCTAGCGTGTATCCTGATGATGAGCAATCCATATGGATGCTTACATAATCCCAAAGGAGGAATTTTTAGTTATGGCAGAACGTTTGGTTGGTAGACCAGCACCAGATTTCGCAATGGAAACAGTATCGGGAGACGGACAAGATTTTGGTTCCGTTAAATTGTCCGATTACCGTGGCAAATGGCTCGTATTCTTCTTTTATCCTTTGGACTTCACATTTGTGTGCCCAACTGAAATTACAGCTTTGAGCGACGCTTCCGAGCAATTCAAAGCTTTGGATACAGAAATCCTTGGTGTGAGCGTAGACTCCGTACACAGCCACAAAGCATGGATCAACACACCGAAAGACAGCAATGGTCTTGGTCAGTTGAACTTCCCGCTCGCTTCCGATATCACGAAGCAAGTAGCTAAAGATTACGGCGTTCTGATCGAAGAAGAAGGCGTAGCATTGCGCGGTCTGTTCATCATCGATCCAGAAGGCGAGCTGAAATATCAAGTGGTTAACCACAACGATGTAGGCCGCAGTGTTGAAGAAACACTTCGCGTACTGCAAGCACTGCAATCCGGCGGATTGTGTGCAATGAACTGGAAACCAGGCGACAAAAACCTGTAAGCCGGTTTTTCTTGAACTCTTCATGTTCAAGCCCTCATCCCACTCGGGATTGAGGGCTTTTTGCAACCTTTTGCAAAGATAAAACGTTATCTTAATCAAAGTGTTTGAACAAGCTTTCAGGCGTGTTAATAATGTAATAGATGAATATCTTGATTTTGGGTAGAGGAAAGAGGAATTGAAGGCTTGTAAGGCGAATAGGGTATGGAAACCCGGTAATTATTCCGGTGGTCCGCATTTATAATTTGTGTATAAATGTGATACACTGTTTGAACACGATTCCCTTTCGGAAGTTTTTGAAGTGCACGGGATTGGTAATAGATAAATTCCGGCACCTAATAAGGAGGGTGAACAAAAATGAGTTACTGTTGTGGGGCTAGTATGGTGGGAACGAAGGGCACGCTGAAGCATTACCGCACCCAGGTTCATAATGTTCCCCTGCTGTTTTGTCCGGTGTGTCACCGGGTCGAGGTGCATTACAAGGTTGAGAACGAATATGAGATTCTTGCTGAGTATGCGCATGGCGATGGAGCTTCCGAGATTGATTTTCAAGACTATGTCACAGAAGACGAGGATGCGATCTTCGAAAATTGCGTCAATCGTGAAAGTGAAGATGCGATGGTGATTGTGCAGCGTCAGATTGACATGTCACTGGATCTGCTGCGGCTCGCCAAGGAAATGAAGGATGAGAAGTGGGAGAGCGAGTTGAAACGTCGTCTTGCCGTCATGAGTCAACGGAAGTTGAAAATTCAGCATAACAAAACGGGACTATAATTACGTACCGGGACATCATATGCACGCATTACATTCAATAAAACGATACGAAACGAAGCTGATTTACCTTTAAGGTGAGGAGGCTTCGTTTTTTGTGCGTTTTATGTCCATATCGGCTGCTATTTTTGCAAAATAATTTCCATTCGACACTTTCTCCGATTGACTCTCTTCCCCAAACTTGTCTATGATAAAAACAGACTTGAAAAAGAGACGGAGCAATGCTTGAAGTTTTCGTCTGGCAATGAGAGAAGTTTGGAAAGGAACCCGGTAATGAACTTAAATCGGCCCTTCCTGTTTCTGTGATGATATGATGTCCGTATGGCAATGTTTATCATTTACGTGAAAAGGAGGAACCTGAATTGATTAGTGAATTTCAGGATACAGTGCCTCAGCGAGCAGATGTACCTCCTCAAGTGCATCTGGATTACAATAAGTATGAGAATGTTTTGGAACACATGGATAGTGGAATTATGCTGTTTGACAACCGCGGTATCTTGACGTTTATTAATGTTCAGATGGCCAAGCTGTTGGAACTGCCGAGAGATCTGTTAAGTGGATGCACGTTGATGCAGATGCTGAGTCTGCCTCAAATGAGTCGATTCAAGAAAAAGAAAATTTTAAGAATTTATCGGGAAACGATCTTTCATCGTAAGCGTTATCATGAGTTGACAGACGAATACGGAAGGCACTGGCTCGTTACGGTTACCTATGGTGATCAGATGGATGGTGATTTTTTATTTAGCGTCAAGGATGTATCGGATTACAAGCAGATCGAGCAAACCGCCTATCAAAATGACAAGCTGGCAATGCTTGGACGTATCTCTGCCTCTATTGCCCACGAGATTCGAAATCCGTTAACCGCTATTCGCGGCTTCATCCAGCTATTGCGTCCTCATCTGCTGCAGCTTGGCAAAGACGAATACGCACGAATTATTTTAACGGAGATTGACCGGGCCAACGATATTATTTACGAGTTTCTGAATTCCTCGAAACCTTCTGCTCCGCAGAAAACGATTATGACCGTAGAATCCTTGCTCAAGGAGGTTGTTCTGCTGACAGAGAGTGAAGGTCTGATGAAGGGCTGCGAAATCTTGCTGGAGGTCGATGATACACCACTTAGCGTATCGATCGACGTTAAGCAGATCAAGCAGGTCATTCTGAACATGGTTAAAAATGCGATGGATGCCATTGAAGAAGTTGGTGAAGAGCATACAGGCATGATTCGCATTAAAACAGCCACGGATAATAACTTTGTGCAGATTACGATAGCTGATAATGGTCGCGGCATGGATCATAATACGCTGGTGCGCCTGTTCGATCCGTTCTTCACTACCAAAGAAAGCGGGACCGGTCTGGGGCTTTCTGTGAGTTACCGTATCATTAAAAATCATGGCGGCACCATCTCGGTGGATAGCCAGAAGGGCGAGGGCACCAGCTTTATGATCAAGCTCCCACTGGTATTTTAATAGAGATCATGTCAGAAGGGATCGGTGTGCTGCCGATTCCTTTGTTTTTTGTCAGAGCGATTAGGGTTATAGTTAGAAATGTATGCGAATACATAGGCTCACTGCGGAAGGATGGGATTACATGAATATTCAGGATATGGAGAGCATGAATCAGCAGTTGATTGAACATGTAGGTAGAGTGATTGTTGGTAAAGAGCGTACGATGGAATTGGTGCTGACAGCCATTATTGCTTCTGGTCATGTGCTTCTGGAGGATGTGCCGGGCACGGGGAAAACGATGCTTGCCAAATCAGTGGCAGCCTCGCTGGACTGCACGTTTCAGCGTATACAGTTTACCCCCGATCTGCTGCCGTCCGATTTGACCGGCATTCATTTTTATAATCAAAAATCAGGAGATTTTGAATTCAGACCAGGTCCACTCTTTGCTAACCTTGTGCTGGCAGACGAGATTAACCGGGCTACACCGCGAACACAGTCCAGTCTGCTCGAATGTATGGAAGAACGTCAGATTAGTATCGACGGCTCTACCCGGCAGCTCGAACGACCGTTTATTGTCATTGCAACCCAGAATCCGATTGATAATCAAGGTACATTTCCGTTGCCTGAAGCCCAGATGGATCGGTTTATGATGAAAATTCGCATGGGTTATCCGAGTGTAGAAGAGAGCATCGAGATTCTCAAAAGAACAGCCGCCAGTCGCTCCGTGCATGAGCTATCTTCAATAATCTCGCGAGAACAGCTTCTGAAAGCCCAGGAAATGTATACAAGTGTTACTGTAAACGAGGATCTGATGCGTTATATCGTGCAGCTTGCGGAAGCAACCAGAGCACATGCTGAATTATCACTGGGTGTTAGTCCAAGGGGCGCACAGGCACTCCTGAGAGCTGCTCAGGCTTGGGCTGCATTGCACGGCAGAGATTATGTTGTGCCGGATGATATCAAAGTGCTTGCAGAGCCCGTACTGGCTCACCGTTTGGTGTTTCGTAATCGGGTGAGGCAGCAGGAAGGACTGGCCGAACAGATTATTCAGCAGATTTTAACCCAGACCGAGGTGCCGACAGAGACACTGACAACAGGCGGGCGCTAGGCTTATGGAACTTCTCTGGCTTGTTGTGGTTGGAAGCCTCATTATGGTGCTGCATGGTATATGGTTTGGGCGTCCAGTGCTGCGTAACCTCAAGTACAGCAGACAATTCAGCAAAATGCGCTGTTATGCCGGGGACGAACTGGAGATGATTGAGACGATATCCAATGAAAAACGAATCTCCGTTCCGTGGCTCAGACTGGAGGCGATGATGCCGGCTTCATTTATTTTTCGCACCGGCTCAGGCATGGATATCAGTCAAGGGAATATTTATCAGAACCATAAAAGTATTTTCACATTAAAACCCTATAATCGAATTACACGCACACATCCGTTTGTGTGCTCCAAACGTGGTATTTACAGGATGGATACAGCTACAATGACCGGTGGAGACCTGTTTGGTGTGTGGCGTTCCACAAAACCGATCCCTGTAGAGATGTCGATGATTGTGTATCCTTCACTTGTAAGCATAGAAGATATGCCGGCAATCTATCAGGTATGGCAGGGCGAGGTTGAGGTGTCACGCTGGATTGTGGAAGATCCGTTTCTGATCCTGGGTGTACGGCCTTACGGAGCCGGTGATCCAATGAATCGTATTCACTGGAAAGCCAGTGCGCGTACCGGTGAGCTGCAGGTGTACAAGCAAGGCTGGACCGCTGATCCCCAGTCCTGGATTATCGTCAATATTCAGGAATCGGCAGACATGTGGAGTGTAGTCACCCGGCCTGAGCTGATTGAACAGGCGCTTCGCTACGCAGCCACCGCAGCTACCGATGCGATCGGCAGAGGGCTGCCTGCCGGCTTTGCTCATAACGGATACAGAGCAGACGGAGGGCGTGATGTGCTTCGAATCGAGCCGGATTATGGAACACCACATCTGGAGATGTTACTGGAGGCTATGGCTGAAACCGAATTGAAATGTTTGGTGCCGATGGAGCAGTTTTTACAGGATGAGGTTAAATGGAGTGAAGAAGAGCAGCAGGTCCGCAGTTATTTGTTAATTACGTCCTATGTATCAGCAGCTATGGAGTATGAAATCATGCGTTTGCAGGAGCAGGGACATCGGGTAACCATTCTGCCTGTCGAGCAGTTGAAAATGAAAACAGAGGCGGTGGGCGCATGAACGAAAACGATGAAAGAAAGCGCACTCACAGCATCGCAATGCTTGCTTTATTAAGCATCGGTGTATATCTGTTTCCAATTATGACGATCACGTCGCTCTATGCTCACAGGTTGTTACCGTTTGTGTTATTTGGTTTATTTGTCATGACTGGCTGGTTTGTTCAATGGCTCCAGCATCGCTTCACCGGTTTTGTGGAACGCAGCTCGTTCGTTCGGAGTGCTGCAGCACTGGTCATCGGCACTTTGTTTGCTATCATTCCGGGCACGCTGTTGCATCTCTCCCTTCCAGTTATTATAACGCTGGCTGCATGTTCGATTACGGCATCGTTTACAGGCTTCCAGTACGATCACGGTTATCATTCCACGATGCTGTGGCGCTTGCAGATTATGGGTGTAATCAGTGCCATCGTGCTCACGATAGCGGCAGGTCAGGTTCAATTTTTGTGGCCAATGCAGATGTACACGATGTATATGTATGCCGCCGGCGTAATCAGCTTTGTGTTATGGATTGTTGCACAGTACAGGACACAGCTCGATCGGGCGGTGCTTAACGACGGGAGTCGGAGACTGGTGCTGCGGGAATTTACGCGGGCGAACCATCAACGGATCATATGGATGTTGGTGGTAATCGCGGGAATTGGTGCTTTTCCAAGTCTGGCGGCCTGGCTCGCACCGCTGCGTGATCGTGTGCTGGCGTGGATTCGAAGTTTATTGGGAACGTCGTCCCCGCAGCAACTGCCTGATACACCTCAGACTCCCAACGAGCCGATGACCTTGCCCGATGAATTGAAGGGTCCTCCTTCGGAACCTTCTATGTTCTGGGAGATTCTCAGCTGGGTTGTTTTTGGTGCAGCGGCGGCAGTGATGATCTGGCTTCTCGCCAAACTGGCAAGAGTGATCTGGAATAAACTTGAGGAACGATTCAAGGGTATGCTGCAGCCTGCCCAGAAAAGGGAAGCACCCAAAACAGAGTATGTAGATATCAGTGAATCGCTGGAAGTGCCAACGCAGGTTCGCAAGCGATGGTTCCGCAAAAAAGAATCGGTTCCGGCACAGAGCGGCGAACGTATTCGGTATTATTATCGAACATGGGTAAATCAGGCGTTACAGCGTGGAGTCGGGATCGAAAAGTCACATACACCTTTGGAGGCAGCAGAAACTATTATAAAAAGTGGCTCAAAATCTTCGGATAGAAACAGTGGCTTCAAATCATCGGATATAAAAAGCAGCTCCAAACCTTTGGCTGCGAAAAGCCATTTCAAACCTGGCGAGCAGGAACTGGCTGCACGGCTTCCTGCGGCATACAACGCTGTTCGGTACGGACGGAACGGGGAAGAATATCCGGATGTGATTGAGATGGATCGAATCTGGAAATCTTACAGTAAATAAGCCCGGAATCCCTTTACTTTTCTTATCACGTTCAAGTATCATGAGAGGAATACACAAGTTGGTCAGAAAAGGAGCAGACATTGATGAAGACAAATCATTGCAAAATTGTAGACTGTACCATCCGTGATGGTGGATTGGTGAATAATTGGGATTTTAGCGTAGACTTTGTTCAAAAGCTGTATGCAGGCCTGAACGAAGCTGGCGTTGATTATATGGAGATCGGCTACAAAAACTCCCCTAAATTGCTCAAAGGTGCAGAAGAAGCCGGACCATGGCGCTTTCTGAACGATGATTTTCTGCGCAAAGTGATTCCGCAAAAAGGAAATACCAAATTGTCTGCACTTGTAGATGTGGGCCGGGTAGATGAGAATGATATTTTGCCGCGTAGTGAAAGCATGCTGGATCTCATTCGTGTGGCTTGTTACAGCAAAGATGTGGACAAGGCGCTTGCATTGGTGCAAACATTCCATGACCGCGGTTATGAAACGACACTGAATATTATGGCCCTCTCCAATGTAATGGAGAATGAGCTGCTGGAAGCGTTTGAAATGATTAAAGACAGCTCGGTTGATGTGGTTTACATCGTGGACTCTTACGGCAGCCTGGATCATAACGATGTGAAATATCTGGTCGAGAAGTTCAAAACACATCTTCCGAATAAACGTCTTGGTGTTCACACCCATAACAATATGCAGCTTGCCTTCTCCAACACACTTGTAGCAGCAGAGCTTGGCGTTGAATTGCTGGATGCTTCTGTATATGGCATGGGACGTGCAGCAGGGAACTGTCCGACTGAACTGCTCGTAGCTCATCTGAAAGGAACTAAATATAATTTGCGTCCAGTACTTGACGTGTTGGAGCAGCTGATGGTTCCGTTAAGAGAAAAAGAAGAATGGGGATACATCCTGCCTTACATGATCACAGGTGCACTGGACGAGCATCCTCGTTCGGCTATGGCACTTCGTGCATCGGAAAACAAAGACAAAGTGGTTGACTTCTATGACAAGCTGACAACCCCTGAAGTGAATTTCGATAAATGAAAAATAGTCTGAAATAAGGTTGAAAATCAAAAAAACATGGTTTCTCACTTGAGAACCATGTTTTTTTAGTTCTTTGTTCCTTGTTTTTAGTCATTTTTATGAATAGATATTCCTACTTATAACTATTTTTTAGTTCACGAATGCGGATTTAAATGTTATTATGTACCAGATAGAACATGCAGAATATAGAATTAAACATTGGTCAATATATTTTTTTGTCGAAATGTGTAATATACTTGGTGAAATAGAGAAAAATAGCGTTATTCTTACACGTATTTCAGGATAGTGATCCCGGGAAGGAAAAAATGCATGAAGGTTAAAATGCAAGATCAGAGTCAAATAGGTTGGGTCGCCGCAGGCGGCTTATTGTTTTTCCTCGTAAGTCAATGGTTTCGTTCTTCTTCAAACTCTGATCTGATCATTTCGGGTTACCCGGTGTTAACATTGCTGGGTGGATTCGCTGCAGCCGCCGCTTGTATAGGTATCTACAATCAAAGCTGGCTGTTCCAGACCCAAAAATTGACGCTGCGCAGAGTGTTAATGACAACACTTTTTCTCATGGTGGGTCTATTTGAACTGGTTCATATCGTTTCATTTGCTGAAGAAGTTCCTTATAAAGCGATGATGGAATCCAACTTTTCCTTGATGATGACTACGATGGGATCACTGATTTGCTCCGCGGGTCTGTTATTCATTTATACGGTACAGGAGAAACAAGTTGCATTACCGCGCAAATTTTTTCTGTTTAGTGTGACACTGGGCAGCTTTCTCATTTTGTACATACTTGCTATCCAGGAATGGAACTGGATGCCCAAAATGCTTGATGGGCAGGAGCTTGGTGAAATATTCAATATTATGCACGGAGTAGCAGGCCTGATGTATGTCTTTAGTGCTCTCATTCTTTATACAGAGTGGAGAAAGTCCAGAGACTTCAATATTCCGCCTATACTCTGTGGTATACTTTGTTTCTTGTTAGCTCAAGGCTTTCTTGTATTCTCGGAGACAGTGGAAGATCTGAATCTGCTCTTTGGTATGCTTAGCAATTGTATGGGATACTTTTTCATTCAAAAGGGGCTTTACTCCTCTGTGGTGGACACACCTTTCTTGCAGCAGCAGGCAGCTGAGGCCAAAATGAATTATATCGCACATCATGATGATGTAACGCGTCTTCCGAATCGCCGTCGTCTTACCCAGCAGCTGAAAGTGATGATGGATGAGGCTGTTGCGGAGGAGAAGCTCGTTGGTGTGCTGGTGCTCAATATTAATCGGTTCAAAACAATTAACGATTCACTCGGCCAGCAGGCAGCTAATCGGGTGTTACATCAGGTTGGACAACGCTTGAGACAATCTTGTCTCCCGGGAGAAGAGGTATTCGGATTGGGGCGAGACGAGTTTGCCCTGACGATGACAGACTTTTACGGCACGGATACCGCGGTGCGCCGCACACGATCCATTCTGCAGCTCTTTGAGAAGCCTGTCATGGTGGATGGGAACGAGTATCATCTAACATTAGGTATCGGTATGGCCATTTTCCCTTACGACGGGAAATCTCCGGAAGAGATGATACAGAATGCAGATACCGCACTGCACAGTGCGAAGGAACAGGGGATAGAGCTTAACCGTTACGCACATGCGATGCAAATGAAGGCACAGGAGCGCTTGCAGCTGGAGAATGATCTGCGTAAAGCATTGGTTCGTAATCAATTTTACCTGGTATACCAGCCTCAGGTGAATCTGCAGAGCGGACTGGTTGTAGGCATGGAGGCGCTGGTCAGATGGCAGCATCCGGAGCGAGGCTCCGTATCGCCAGCAGAGTTTATTCCGCTGGCGGAGGAGAGTGGACTGATCGTTCCGCTGGGAGAATGGGTTCTGCGTGAGGCATGTGCTCAGAACAAGCGGTGGCAGGACGCGGGATATCGTAAATTATGCGTGTCAGTCAACCTCTCGATGAGACAGTTCAGACATTCCCATCTGCTCGATAGTATCAATAACATCCTTAAAGAGACGGGGCTGGAGCCTGCATGGCTTGAACTGGAAATTACCGAGAGTATGACGTTTGACAAGGATCGGGCTTTTGAACAGCTTCGTAAAATTAAGGAGATTGGTGTACATATCAGTATTGATGACTTTGGTACAGGATATAGTTCATTGCATTATCTCAAGGATTTGCCGATTGACAGGCTCAAGATTGACCGTTCTTTTGTCAATGAAATTATGGAAGATAGCAACAACGCCGCTATTGTATCCACCATCACTTCGATGGCACACCATCTGCAGCTGAAAGTGACAGCTGAAGGGGTAGAGAATGAAGATCAGATATTGTTTTTGCGCAACCAGCACTGCCATGAGGCTCAGGGGTATTTCTTCAGTCAACCGATTGAAGCTGCCGTTTTCGAGAAGAAGTTCCTAAGGGACATAGACATACCTGCGGGGTAAGAGCAGCAGGGCCGCGAGAGCGTTCCTGCCTTTTGGTACCCTTTTTTATGGTAAAAATCGTAAAAGAACCTTGCGCGTTCTTATGGATCATGTTATATTAAGTTTTGTAAAATTACTGTTAACTTCCATTGGAATTTAACGGGACGTAGCTCAGCTTGGTAGAGCACCTGGTTTGGGACCAGGGGGTCGCATGTTCAAATCGTGTCGTCCCGATCGTTCATTTTGCGGGTGTAGTTCAATGGTAGAACTTTAGCCTTCCAAGCTAATAGCGTGGGTTCGATTCCCATCACCCGCTTCATAAGCAGCACCGGAAACCCTTGGATTCAAGGGTTTTTCTTTTGTTCATTTTTAAAGATTTGCGACAGCTTATTTATTGAGATTGGCTTTTTTTCAATGATCTGGTACAATAGCGAGGTATTGATACTACACATGAATGAGAGGTAACCATACGTCCCATGAAGTAAGACACATGAATTGAACCCCAGTTAACTGCACATTGATGTATGACGCAGTCAGCCGAGCGGCTGAGCAATGAGGGGATTCGTGTGTCCAGATTCAGCTATGGGAATGGTATGGGACCAATGAGAAGAGCGGGCTTGGAAGCTTTGCTGTACTCCAATTTGGGTTTCTTTGTTCATGCCATTGTAGACCTATGTCTGTATTTGAATGCCTGATTCCATAACAATTGCTAAACCGCCGGCTGATGCCAGCGGTTTTTTTGTTCAGGAAAGGATGAGGACTCATGATGACATTGGTACGCTTGCATGAAGTATCAAAAGAGTGGAACGGACATGAATTGTTTGCAGGATTAAACCTTGAAATTAACGAGGGCGAACGCCTTGCTATTCTGGGTCGCAACGGCTGCGGCAAAACCACCTTGTTACGCATTATATTAGGTGAGGAGCAGGGAGGTGGACGGATCGATCGGCATCTTCCGCTGCAGGAATGGGGTTTTATGCGCCAGCGAACAGACGTAACGGAAGACATCCAGGTGCTGGATGCAGTACGCCGGGAGAGTGGACGGATTGACGAGATCAAACGTGCACTGGAAGACATGGAGCATCGGTTAAGGGATTCAGATGCAGAGGAGGACACTTCTTTGCTTGACCAATATGCTCGCTCTTTGGAAGAATATGAGCAGCTGAACGGGTATATGTGGGAAACAGAGGTAGAGAAGGTGTTGACCCGGCTTGGTCTGACGGCAGAGCATTGGGGCAGGCCTTACCACTCCCTTAGCGGCGGTCAGAAAACGAAGGCTCGGCTGGCAGGGCTTCTAGTGAGCAAGCCCAGGTTTCTGATTCTGGATGAGCCAACGAATCATCTGGACGAAGAGAGCATGCGCTGGCTGGAAAGCTGGCTGTCTGCATATGAAGGCACGGTGCTGTTTGTATCCCATGACCGCACGTTTATAGATCAGGTGGCCACAGGTGTCATCGAATTCAGCGCCGATCGGCTAACCAAATACAAGGGCGGTTACTCCGATTACAAAGCCCATAAGGAGCGTGAGCTCAAAGAGCAGGAGACGATCTATCGCAAGCAGCAGCTGGAACGCAAAGCGCTGGAGGAAACGATTCGTAATTATCAGCAATGGTTTCATAAAGCCCATAACTCGGCTGGAGACCAAGAGGTGAAGATCACCCAGAGCTTTTACAAGGCCAGGGCCAATAAAAATATTTCGCGTTACCACGCCAAACAGAAGCAGCTGGAACGGCTGGAGAATGAACGGGTGGATAAACCGCGTGAAGCAGCCAAGCTGAACATGGAACTGCAGATGAGCACACTTGGTGCGCGGCAGCTTCTGGCGCTGGAGGGAGTCAGCTTTTCCTATAAGCCGGAGCAGTCTTTGCTTTGTGATATTCAAATAGCAGTGGAGCGCGGGGATCGGCTTGCGGTCCGCGGACCAAATGGAACAGGCAAAAGCACGCTGCTGAAATTAATGATTGGAGAGCTGCAGCCTTTTCAGGGGCGGGTCACCCGGCATCCGCAGCTCCGCATCGGTTATTTTTCACAGGAGCTGGAAGGTCTGCCTGAACACATGACATTGCTGGACAGTCTGCTTGTGCTTCCCTCGATGACACAGAGCGCTGCGCGCACGATTCTGGGATGTTTTTTATTTTCAAGAGAAGATGTGTTCAAGCGTATTGGAGATTTAAGCATGGGGGAGAAGTGCAGGGTAGCGTTTCTGCGTTTATACTTTGGCGGTGCCAATCTGCTTGTGCTGGATGAACCGACGAATTATCTGGATATCGATACGCAGGAAGTGATGGAAAATGTACTGAAAGAAGCTTCCGGCGCGTTGGTTCTTGTATCTCACGATCGCATGTTAGTCCGAACACTGGCGAATCGTCTGTGTGACTTGAAGCCGGACGGATCGGCATCACTCTTCGAGGGTGGTGTAGCCGATTGGGAACAAACAGTGCGGCTGCGGGATTCTGCGCTGGATACACGGGATTCGGATGATGAACGGCTGCGTCTGGAGATGAGGCTGTCGGAGTTGCTTTCCCCAGTCAGTGCCGCCGGAGCTGAGCGGTTGAACACTGCCGAGGATGAGGAGAGACGGGAGTCGGAAGCCGCCGAGATTCGTATGATCCAGCAGCGATTGAGAGAACTGAGGAATCAGGGGAACGCTGCAAATTAACATCTGGGCAAGCTTGCTATTTCGTCGTATTTTGCATATAATAATGAACGATCATGCGATCATTGGTATGTATAAGCATAAGTTTAACTTGAGCAAACGTATTGATGGAGACAAGTAAGCAGTGCCTCTGGACAGGGAGGAAGCGCCATAGATTGAGAGCGTTTCTGTAGAACCAGGCTGCTGAAATTCACTCCGGAGCGGTTCCCTGAACCTGTTGATGTGTGTATGCACGGAAGCGACAGTAGGGGTAAACGGTTAACGGTCGTTATTCCGTACAGAGTGAGACAGAACGTGCTGCGTCGGATATATAGTTCGATGTGACAACGGGAGTCTAACAAGGGTGGTACCACGGTCTTTTCGTCCCTTTTGGGGAGAAAAGGCCTTTTTTTGTTGCAATAACAGCATTTAAAGGGGGCAATTACACATGAAAGAACGTTTAGAGGCATTGAAGATCGAAGCGCTGGAGCAGCTGTCCGGCGTAACCGATCCGCAGACGCTGGCCGATCTGCGTGTAAAGTATTTGGGCAAAAAAGGTGCATTGACTGAAATTTTGCGCGGCATGGGTGCACTTAGTGCAGAGGAACGTCCAGTCATCGGGCAAGTCGGTAACGAGGTGCGCGCAGCCATTGAAGAGGTCATCAACAGCAAGCAGGAGCAATTCCAGAAGGAAGAGACCGCGAAGCGTCTGCAATCCGAGAAGATTGACGTAACCTTGCCAGGACGTCGTGGACGTCAAGGCGGTCTGCACCCGCTGACCAAAGTGGTGCAGGAGATCGAAGATATTTTCATCGGCATGGGATATCGTGTAGCGGAAGGTCCAGAGGTTGAGATGGACTATTACAACTTCGAAGCGTTGAATCTGCCTAAAAATCACCCGGCCCGTGATATGCAGGATTCCTTCTACGTGACAGAGGACCTGCTTATGCGTACACACACCTCACCTGTGCAGGTTCGTACGATGCAGAGCATGAAAGGTGAAGTTCCCGTAAAGGTCATCTGCCCGGGTAAAGTATACCGCCGTGATGACGATGATGCGACGCACTCCTTCCAGTTCCATCAGGTAGAAGGTCTTGTGATCAGCGAAAACATCCGCATGAGTGATCTGAAAGGAACACTGCTGCAGTTTGTGCGTGAAATGTTCGGAGCTCACACGGAAATTCGTCTGCGTCCAAGCTTCTTCCCGTTCACCGAGCCAAGTGCTGAAGTTGATGTAACCTGCGTGCAGTGCGGCGGCAGCGGTTGTCGGGTTTGCAAACAAACAGGCTGGCTTGAAATTTTGGGCGGCGGTATGGTTCACCCGAAAGTGCTTGAGATGGGCGGATATGACCCGGAGAAATACAGCGGTTTTGCCTTTGGCATGGGGGTAGAGCGGATTGCGATGCTCAAATACGGCATTGACGACATTCGTCATTTCTACAACAGTGATCAGACGTTCCTGAAACAATTCGGACGGCTGTAATTCAAATAAACGTCAAACCAATATATAGATTAAGGAAGTGAACATGCATGAGAGTATCGACAGATTGGCTGTCTGATTATATTTCGCTTGAAGGTGTGACACCACAGGAGCTGGCAGAGAAAATTACCCGTGCAGGGATCGAAATTGATGTTGTGGAGAACCGCAATCAGGGCGTAAACAAGGTCGTTGTGGGCTACGTCAAAAGCAAGGAGAAACACCCGGACGCGGACAAACTGAATGTATGTGTTATCGATGCAGGACAAGAGGAAGATCTGCAGATCGTATGCGGCGCAAAAAATGTAGATGCGGGTCAAAAGGTGGCGGTAGCCCTTGTAGGTGCGAAGCTCCCTGGCGGTCTGGATATCAAAAAGGCGAAGCTGCGCGGCGTGGTATCGCTCGGCATGATCTGTTCCGCCAAAGAGCTGGGCATGAACGACAAATTGCTGCCGAAGGATCAACAGGAAGGTATTCTGGTTCTGCCGGAGCAGACCGAGATTGGTACGCCGATCAGCCGGGTGCTGGGTCTTGACGATCATGTGCTGGAGCTGGATCTGACGCCGAACCGCTCCGACGCTTTGAGCATGCGCGGTGCAGCGTACGAAGTGGGAGCTATTCTGGGACGCGAAGTGACGTTGCCGAATCCGAAAGAGCAGCTGGTCGAAGCTGGCGATGAAGCCGCTAAACATATTTCTGTAGAGATCAAAGCTCAGGAGCAATGCAGCCACTATGCGGCTCGTTATGTGACTGGCATCAAGCTGGGTGCTTCCCCGCTGTGGATGCAAAACCGTCTCGTTGCAGCCGGCGTACGTCCCATCAACAATATCGTGGACATTACGAATTATGTGATGCTGGAATATGGTCAGCCTTTGCATGCATTTGACGCCGATAAGCTGGAAAATGGACGCATTGAGGTGCGCATGGCGCATGAGGGCGAAACGATTGTGACGCTGGACGGTCAGGAGCGCAAGCTGGAGCCGCACATGCTGCTCATTACCGATGGCGTAAAACCGGTTGCCATCGCAGGGGTGATGGGCGGTGAAAACTCCGAGGTATCGGAGGGCACCGTAAATCTGCTTCTGGAGTCCGCCAAGTTTGACGGCGGAACGGTGCGGAAGACGTCGCGCCAACTGGGGCTGCGTTCCGAAGCAAGCTTGCGTTTTGAAAAAGAGGTGGACCCGGGGGCGGTCATTACAGCTCTGGATCGTGCGGCTGAACTCATCCAGCGTTATGCGTCAGGTATTGTGCATCAAGGGATTGTGCAGGCTGGAGCGGAGGCTTCCGAGAAACGTGTCATTCAAATGTCGCTGAGCAGGCTCAACCGTTATCTGGGTACAGACTTGTCTTTGCTAGAGGTGAAAACGATCTTTGCCCGGTTGCATTTTGCTTGTGGTGATGCGGAGCAGGGAGTGCTGGACGTTGAGGTGCCAACGCGCAGAGGAGATATTACGCTGGACGTGGATTTGTTTGAAGAGGTTGCCCGTCTGTACGGGTATGACAACATTCCAACGACATGGATCGAAGGCCCGACGACACCGGGAGCATACACACGTCCTCAAGCCATTCGTCGTACGATTCGCAGTGTAATGTCCGGCAGCGGCTGGCAGGAAATGATCAGTTATTCGTTTGTGCACCCGGACAAAGCGGTGTTGTTCCCTGCACTGACACAAGGCAGCAAAGCGGTTAAACTGGCAATGCCGATGAGTGAAGATCGCAGCGTGCTGCGTACGAGCATTTTGCCACAGATGCTGGATGCTGCTGTATATAACATGAACCGGAAACAGGATTCACTTGCGGTGTTTGAAGTGGGCAATGTGTTCTTCACGGAAGAAGAAAAGCTGACCAAGCAGCCGCATGAAATTCCGGTACTCGCTATGCTGCTTACAGGCAATCGTGCAGCGCAGCAATGGAATGTCGGGGCAGAGAAAGTGGATTTCTTCGACTTGAAGGGAGCGCTTGAACATCTGTTTGCTTATCTGGGATTGGGGCAACGAATTCGTCTTGTGGCGAACAGTCCGGAAGGTTTCCATCCGGGGCGTTCTGCCTCCGTGCTCCTGGACAGCAAAGATGGCAGCGAGAGTACGTTGATCGGTACAATTGGTCAACTGCATCCAGAGCTGCAGCAACAGTATGATCTGAACGATGTTTATGTGGCTGAAATTGCCCTTGAGGCGATATATAAAGAAGCTGATGCGGATATTCGTTATCGCGAGCTTCCGCGCTTCCCGGCTGTAGAACGTGATATCGCTGTAGTGGTAGGCAAGGATATTGAAGCTGGAGACATGCTGCGCGTTATTCGTGAATCCGCAGGTGAACTGCTGGAGACTGTGCAGGTATTCGATGTATTCACAGGCAGCAAGCTTGGTGAAGACAAGAAAAGTGTGGCGATGGCTCTCGTATACCGGAACCGTGAACGTACGCTGACGGATGAAGAAATTACGGAAGTCCATGCACGTGTTGTCACACGTTTGGAAGAGCAATTCAACGCAGAACTGCGCAAATAGAACTGAAGTCAATTTTTTGAATAGAGATTAGCAGGAATTGCTTGAAGTCACATCGAATCCTTAGCAGTAGAGGATCGATGTGACTTTTTTGTCATGACAGCTTAGAATCAACATACAGACTTGAAGGAGGGCACAACTGTGACTACACCTGATCGTACACGCGTCACCGTAGAGATTTACGGGACTTCCTATAAACTGGTTGGCAGCAGTGCCGACTATATGAAACAAGTAGCAAACCTGGTAGATGAGCGTATGAGCGCTATTTCAAAAAGTCATTCCCGTTTAGATACGCCGCGGATTGCTGTACTTGCGGCTGTACATATGGCTGAGCAGTCTCTTCAGACGGAGGAAATCCGCAATGAGCTCAAGATGCTTACGGGAGAACGTACAGAGCTTCGCAAAGAAATCAACCGGTTAAACGCTATTCAGAGTGAACATCAAAACGAATTGCAGCTGCGCGACCAGTCTCTTAATGAGGTTCGTCAGCAGAAGCAGGAAGCGGAGCAGGCTTTGCAGAAGCTGGCTTCAGAGAAGCAAGCCGAAATCTCCAGACTGACTTCGCTATTGGAGCAAGAACGCAGTCAGATGAAGCAGCAGGTTCAGAAGCTGCAGACTCAAGGTGCGGCACAGCTTAAAGAAGCGGAGGCCAAGGCTGCTGCACGTGTTAAGGAAGCAGAGGAAAAAGCGGCCAATCAGCTGAAGCAAGTGCAGGCGCAGTCTGCTGCGCAGCTTAAGGAAGCTCAGAACCGTGCGACAGCGGAGCTGCAGCAGGTGCAGGCCAAAGCTGCTGCTCAATATAAAGAGCTGCAGGACAGAAGTGCAGCTCAATTGAAGGAAGCAGAACGCCTGGCGGCGGCTGAACGGCAGAAAGTGGAGGCTCAGGCGGCACAGCTGGTGCAGGCGGCCAAGGAAGAAGCTGAAGCAGCTATTCTATCTGAACTGGAACAGGCTGAGGTTAAATTGCAGCAGGTGCAGGAGGAAGCAGCTGTTCAATATGCTGAACTGCAGGAGCAGATGAAGCATCGTCTGGAGCAAGCACAGCATGATGCCCGGAAGCAGGCAGATGCTTTGACTGCGCAGGCCAAGCAGGAGCGAGAGGTTTTACAGGCTGAAGCAGAACAGAAGCAGCGTACTGTGATGGAACAGCTTGAGGCCGAATTTAAAGCTCTTGCAGAGCAAGCTGAACTGGAATGGATGGAGAAAGAAGCATTGCTTGAAGAGCAGCTGAAAGAAGAGCAGGAGGCGGCAGCTGCCCGTGCTGCTGAGACAACAGCAGCAGCTGAGGAACGCCTTAAACAGGAACGAGGCAAGCTCATACATCAGCTTGAGGAAGAACGCAGACAGGCGAAAGCTCGTATACAACAATTGAATGAACAGCTTGAAGCAGTACGGCAGCAGCTGAAGCATGCGCAGGAAGTGGTTTCCGAGCAGGAGCAGCTGCTGCAGACGGAACGTACACAAGTACAGTCGCTGCATGAGGAGCGAGAGGCTCTCATGCAGGAGCAGGAAATTCAGGCACGCCGCATTGTGGAGCTGCAGCAGCAGCTGGAGCAGATTAAAGGCGACAGCAGCGAACTGCAAACCAAGCTGCGCGAAACAGAGCAAACGTTGAAACAGGCTCAGGAGTCCCAGCAGCAATGGCAGGAGCAATACAACGAAGCGGTGGAGCGTGAGACAGCACTTACAGCTCAACTGCGCAAGCTTCAGGAACAGCATGCCCAGCTTGAGCAGGATGCACAGCATCTGCTTGAAGCGGAAGCGAAGTCGGAGGAAGAGCAACGCAGACTGCAGAAGGTGCTTGAACAGGCTCATGCGGCTGTGCGTACATTGCAGAATGAAATTAGCGGACTCGCCGAGAGCGAGAAGTCATGGAAGGTACTTGCCGAGCAGCGCCTGGCTGAGATTGGCGATTTGGAGAATCAGATCCTTGAAGCTGCCGAGCAAAATGAAACGCTGGAATCTGGCGTGCAGTCTTTGCATGACGAGCTGACGGTTGTCAAAGAAGAAGCGCGTCTCTACAATGAGGAGGCCGTGCGATATGAGAAAGAAGCCGAGGAGCTGGGAGTTCAGCGCGAGCAATTGGTTGCGGAGCTGGACGGCACTCGTAATGAACTAGATGTCACTCGTAATGAACTGAATGAAACTCGTCATGAATTAAATGATACGCGTGAAGAATTGAATGAAACCCGTGATCGATTGAATGGGGTCCATAATGAATTAAATGGGGCTCATGGTGAACTGCAAAGCGCGCAAGAGGAATTAATCCGTCTGCAAGAGCAGTACAAACAGATCCGTAATGATTATAGTGATGCGCTGCAGCGTGAAGAGAACATTGGCTCCCGTATGAGTGAGCTTGAAGCAGAGAGACAAGGCTTGGAGGATGCGCTTGACCAAGCAAGACAGTCAGCCGAACAGCTTGCCAAACGTTATACGGAGCAGGCGAATCAACTTGCTCAGACTGAAGAGGAGGCTCTGGAATGGCAGATTAAACATGAGGATCTGTCAGCTAATCAGGCAGAGCTGTCTTCTCGCATCGAGCAACTGACGGAACGTGAAGAAGGGCTCCGAACTCAATTGGAACATACGTTACAGGCTGCCAAGCAGAACGAACAGGTATGGAAGCTTCGTGCGGAAGAATGGGCGTCTCAGGAGCAGGCATGGCAAGAACGATGGACTGCACTGGAGAGCGAGTTGACGGCGTGGCAGCGTGAAAGTGCGGTGAGTTCAGAGAAGCTGGAAGAACTGTCACAGGAGCGAGACCAGCTCTTGAAAGAGCGTACACAGCGGGAGCAACTGCAAGCTGAGGCAGACGAAGAGAAGCAGATCATGGAGAATGAACTGAGAGAAATTAGTGAACGTTATGAACTGGCGGCCAATCAGCTGCGGTTAATGCAAGTGGAGCGGGAAATGGAACAAGAGAAGGCGGAGCAGCTGAATAGGGAATATCGCCAGCTCCATGATGAATATACGAAATTACAGACGGAATATAACGAATGGATTGAATTGATTGAGCAGGATCAGACATAGCGGTTTGTTTCCGTGAAGGTTCTGATCGGCAAACTCGTGCACAATTTGTTATAATACAGGAAGAGCCCCCGTCGCTGCGGGGGCTCCTTGTATTGAATGTTATTCCTCAACAATAATTTTGGAGATCATGCTGCTGTGGCCCGAGCCGCAAAAAACGGAGCAGGACATTTCAAATTCACCAGCTTTGTCCGGGGTAATCACTTTGGAGTTTTTCTGCGTGTCCAGTTGCAGATTCAATTCTGGCACAAGTATCCCGTGATTTCCGTTCACATTTTCATACACAATTTTGACCGGAACGCCCTTTTTGATCCGGTATTCAGGTTGATCGAACTCGTAGTTGCTTGCCTTGATGACCAGTTGTTCACTGGCTGCCACTTCCGGCTCGGATGCTTGGGAGCTTGAATCGTTAGCGTTTCCGCATGCAGCAAGAACAAGGATTAACATACAGGCGGCAAGCCAAGCCATACCTTTCTTCATGATGCGCCTCCTTACAAGTAATATGGATAAAATTTGAATCATTCCTGAAGTCATCATACCGCAATTGAACAATGCCTGTACATGTCGGGTATGTCGTTTTATTGAAAATTGATGCACATGCGCACGAAGGGATCTGGCATGAGTAAGATTGTGAATAAGCGTATAGATTGTCTATAGATAGCTATAGATAGACTGTAAGCAGGCTATAAATAGGTAACAGAAAAACCTCTTCAGGCTGAAAGCCTTCAGAGGTTTAAGATGCCTTGCTAGAGCCAGGTCGGCACATGCACTGTGTTTAACTCTTGGAGCTGCGTCCGGCATCAAACGGGGTGGACACCGGAATAAAGAGATCGATAATCCCGATAACCAAAGCAGCGAGAATGGCACCGAGCAGGCTGACATGAACGTGATCAACGACATACTGGCCTAGCCAGATAACCAGTGCGCTGACGATGAAGCCGACAATTCCTCTGCCGAAGGGATTGACCCTTTTGCCAAAGATGCCTTCAACGATCCAGCCAAGCAAAGCGATAACAAGAGCAAGCATAAGCGCGCTCCAGAAACCGCCGACGGCGAAGCCGGGAACGATCCAGCTCACAACCATCAGTACAATGGCGGCAATAATAAATCGTACGACGTGGCCCAGAAAACTCATGGGGTTACCTCCTTTGTATCAGATTGGATTGACTAATTGAATTCAAATTGTGCTGCTGTGCCTTGGGATTTTGAATTGTATAGACAATCCTGACCATCGTAGTTTGCTGCTTTACAATCAAACTTATGTGTGGAAGGATTCGTTAAATAGCGCATCGCAGGTTCTTTCGTTATAATACAAATATAGTTTGGAAGGAGTTGTAAACTTGGACACGAAAATTTTACACACACTGGAATATCGCAAAATTTTAAATACATTGCTCGGCTTCGCTCAAACATCAATGGGCAAGAAAAAAGCGGAGCAGCTTGAGCCGATTAGTGAACTCGAGGAAGTAAAACGTTTGCTTCAGCAAACGGACGAAGCTTTTACCTTTGATCGGTTGAAAGGCTCACCGTCCTTTGGCGGAATTGTTGACATTACAGCTTCCGTGAAACGGGCTGAAATTGGAGGTACTCTGAACCCGCATGAGCTGCTCGGCATCTCCAATACAACACATGCGGCCAGACGTTTGAAACGTCAGATTGCAGCACTTCATGAGGATGAACCGATTGAATCGCTCTTTTATATCAGCGATCAGCTGTCTGAACAAAAGGATCTGGAGGATGCGATCCGCATCTGTATTGACGACAATGCAGAGGTTGCCGATACGGCAAGTGTGACGCTGGCACAGATTCGCCGTGAGCTGCGCGGAGGAGAAGCCCGGATTCGTGAGAAGCTGGATTCCATGATTCGCTCGTCTACCGTTTCCAAAATGCTGCAGGACCAGCTTATTACGATTCGGGGAGATCGTTTCGTCATTCCGGTTAAAGCAGAGTACCGCTCGTACTTTGGTGGTATCGTGCATGACCAGTCAGGTTCAGGAGCAACACTTTTCATTGAACCGGAGTCCATTGTGGCGATGAACAACAAATTACGCGAAACCCGGATTCGGGAAGAACGTGAAATCGAGATCATTTTGCAGAAATTGACGGCACTTGTCAGTGAGCAGGGCGAATGGTTGTTATATGATGTCGATTTGCTGGCATCCCTTGATTTTATTTTTGCCAAAGCACGCCTGGCTCGTGAACTGAAATCAACGCTTCCTCGGATGAATGATCGCGGATTCCTCAAGCTAAAAAAAGGACGGCACCCGCTTATCCCGATTGAACATGTCGTTCCGATTGATGTAGAGCTGGGTAATGACTACACTTCCATTATCGTGACGGGTCCGAATACAGGTGGTAAAACGGTAACACTGAAAACGATCGGTCTATTAAGCCTCATGGCGATGTCAGGACTGTTTGTACCCGCCGAGGATGGAAGCCAGCTCTGTGTATTTGATGCCATCTATGCCGATATTGGTGATGAGCAGAGCATCGAACAGAGTCTAAGTACATTTTCCAGCCATATGACCAACATTATTCGTATTCTGAAAAATATGACGCCGAAAAGTCTCGTCTTGCTGGACGAGCTTGGGGCAGGGACGGATCCCGCAGAAGGGTCTGCACTTGCGATCTCAATGCTGGAGCATATGCACCGGACTGGTTGCCGGATGGTTGCAACAACTCACTACAGCGAGCTGAAGGCTTATGCCTATGAGCGTAAAGGTGTCATTAATGCAAGCATGGAATTTGATATCAATACACTTAGTCCAACATATCGCCTTTTGGTCGGTGTACCTGGACGCAGTAACGCTTTTGCAATCGCGGAGCGCCTCGGATTGCCAGGATATATTCTCGATTATGCGCGTGGTGAAGTGAAGGAAGAGGATCAACGGATTGAGCATATGATCGCTTCCCTCGAGGAAAATCGACTTACCGCTGAACAAGAACGCGAGAAGGCGGAAGCCCTTCGTCAGGATATGGAGAAATTACGCAGCCGCCATCAGGCCGAGCTGGAGAAGCTGGAGCAGCAGCGTGACCGCCGGATTGAAAAGGCAGAGGAGGATGCTCGCAGCATCGTAGACAAGGCTCGTGCAGAAGCTGAGAAAATCATCGCTGATCTGCGGCAGCTTGCGATGGAAGAGGGAGCGTCTGTCAAGGAGCACAAGTTGATCGCTGCACGCAAGCAGCTGGATGAGGCTGAACCAGAGAAACGCAGAAAAACGGTCAAAAAATCAGCTGCTCCCAAAGCTCGTGCCATCGGGCCAGGGGATGAAGTGCTTGTCTACAGTCTCAACCAGAAGGGCCATGTCGTGGAGATGGCTGGCAGCAAGGATGCGGTTGTGCAGCTTGGTATTATGAAGATGAAGGTATCGCTGGATGATCTCGAATTGCAGCAAGCAGCCCCTGCTGTGAAGCAGCCGAAGCAGAAGCCGGTAACAGGCATGAAACGTACGCGAGATGACAATGTAAAAAGTGAGCTGGATCTGCGCGGTACCAACCTGGAGGAAGCGCTGATGGAGACGGATCGATTCATTGATGAAGCATTTCTTGCGAATCTTGGAATGGTCTACATTATTCACGGCAAAGGAACAGGAATTTTGCGTTCCGGTATTCAAGATTACCTGCGTAAGCATAAACATGTTAAAAGTTATCGATTGGGCAATTACGGAGAAGGCGGCAATGGTGTGACCGTCGCTGAACTGGAATAGCCAGCCGTAACATGAAAGAACACATCTGCTGTCCTGATCATTGGGACAGCAGATTCGGAAGGAGAATGAGGCGTGAAAGAAGCGATTGACGGACTGCTGTCTCATCCGCTCGGGATGGTCCTCGGTTTCTTCTCGGTAGCCATTATGGAGCTGCTTGTTTTTCTGGCATGCTTCGAGTTGGTGACCAAGTACAAATGCTGGTCGGAGATCAAAAAAGGCAACGTGGCTGTGGCAATGGCTACGGGAGGCAAAATCTTCGGGATTTGCAATGTACTCCGTTTTTGCATCCAGGCAAAATCCTCGGTATACGATGCAATGACATGGTCAGTTGTTGGCTTCGTGCTGCTGCTGGTGGCGTATTTTTTATTTGAGTTTCTGACTCCGGTATTTTCGATTGATCGGGAGATTGAAGCGGATAACCGGGCAGTCGGCTTGATATCGATGATCATTTCGGTTTCATTGTCCTTTGTTATTGGTGCAAGCATTATCTAGGGGGATCGATGATGAAAATATTGATACGGATTTTGTTTGCGGCATCACTCGTGTTTTTTGCCATCGGTGTGATTTATGTAATGAATACATGATTATTTGAAGGAGAAAGGTTGATATACGATGGAAACAACAGTATGCCCTTGGTGTCACACAGAGATCGTTTGGGATGAAGAGCTGGGCCCGGAGGAAGAGTGCCCGTATTGCCACAATGAATTGAAAGGCTACCGTACACTGAATATTAGCATTGGTGACGAAGAAAGTGATGATGCGGATGAAGCGTTCTATGATACGGACAGCGTAACAGAGCAAGAGCAGAGTTCAGACCTGACTTCGTTATGGGGCGATGAAGTCGAGCTTAAATTGCCAGAGCTTCGTACACTGAACAAATATGCAGACGAAGGCAATGATCTGATCCAGTATGAGCAGGGTGTGGAGAAGCAGCTCGATCAGCAGGAGGAAGTGCCAGAGTGTCCGAATTGCAGAGAATTTATGATTCTTGCCGGCTCACAGGCAGCCAGTCCGGATACGTTTACACCGATGGCCAATGCGGCTTCAGGAAAAGGGTCCGTATTGTCACCTCCATTTACGGTTCTGACTTATGTGTGCTCGGGATGCTTCCAGGTGCAATACAGTTTATCTGAAGATGACCGTCTTCGGTTGATCCAGAACTTGAGCGCACAGTAACGGTATAAGGCCAAGTATGGTTTGAAAGCTAATTTTATACAAATCCAAAGACTCATCATGTTTTTCTTTCACTTGGGGCAGGTTAATGCCAAGAGCCGCCTGTTCGGGTTTTGGCTGTTGGCTTCAGGTGATAAGGAGGGGCAGATGAAGATTACTTTGGGAAGACAATCCATTCTGCTTTTGGGCGTGAATGGATTGTTTGCGTTAGCGGGAGCGCTATCAGGCACATTCCTGAACGTGTTTCTCTGGAAGAGTCGGCCGGATTACGCCATGATCGGCTGGTTTACAATTAGTCAGCAATTGGCCATTGGCATCACGTTTTGGCTTGCTGGCAAGTGGGTCAAGGAGCATAACAAAATGACTGCGCTAAGGCTGGGCACGGCCTGTTCAGGAATATTTTATCTGCTTGTGTTATGGACGGGAGAGCAGGCCGTTGACTGGATATGGCCGCTAGGCTTGCTGCTCGGCTGTGCCTTGGGGCTGTTCTGGATCGCATTTAATGTGGTGTACTTTGAAGTGACCGATCGGGAGAACAGAGACCTGTTTAATGGCTGGGTCGGATTGCTGGGCTCCATGGCTGGTATTATTGGCCCGTGGTTTTCCGGTCTTATTATTTCACGTATGTCAGACAATACAGGCTACCGGTTTATTTTTACGGTGTCACTTGTCATCTATATCGTCGCGGTAATTTGCAGTTTTTTTCTGAAAAAACGAAAAGTCAGCGGCACATATCGCTGGTCAGAACCGATCAGGCAGTTATGCATTCCGAATAGCCCTTGGCGGCCGCTGGCCATGGGATTGTTCGCTCAAGGGGTCAGGGAAGGTGTCTTTGCTTTTCTAATTGCGCTGCTCGTATATTTGGCGACAACACAGGAGTATAAGCTCGGACAGTTCTCGCTGATTACCTCGGCGGTGGCGCTGGTCAGTTATTGGGTCGCAGGTAAATGGTTTAAACCGCATTACAGATATAAAGGTATGTTTGCAGGCGGCTTGCTTCTGCTGGTTGTACTGTTTCCATTGCTCTGGAAAGTGACTTATGGAACACTGCTCTTTATGGGAATTGGAAGTGCGGTAGCGATGCCTTTATATATGTTGCCGATGATCTCGGCAGGGTTCGACATGATGGGCACAAGTGGCGAAAATGTAGAGAAAAGAGTTGAACTTGTCGTTTTACGAGAGCTGTGTCTGATGTGTGGCAGACTGTTTGGTCTGACTATATTTATGATCACTGTGGTCAACTCTCCGTCTCAGCAGGTATTAATCTGGCTGATCATTGCTCTTGGTGCATTCCCGCTCATCGGGTGGGCCTTCATGCGCAAGCTGCTGCTTGAACCGTTGGCCCGGGAAGTGTCTAAAGAGCCAAAATGAACATGAACAAGAAAAGGTACGGCTTAGGGAATATCAAGTTCCGATGCCGTACCTTTTTGCGATATTTGATGCAGGGATCAAAATAAATCAGGATATTTTGTTTGTGTTCCTGATTAGCGGTAGTTGCTCTAAGCAGGGGAGGGCTTGCTGGTTCTCGTTAGAGAGAATAGCTGCATATCTTCTTCATTGGTCTTGCCGCTGATTGCATCTGCAATGAGCGTAGCAGCAATAATGCTGTACACTGTGCCATTTCCCCCGTAACCTTCAACGAAATAGGAATGAGGGTAGTCCGGATGTGTGCCAATCAGGGGCAGGCCATCATGTGTATTACCAAACACAGCGCCCCAAGCAAAATCAACTTCAAGCCCTTCAAGCGGGAAATAGGATCTGACCTCTTCAAGCAAAACATCGCCCTGATGCTTGGCACGAAGCTCGCGCAGATCTTTGTCAGGTGTTTCTTCATCCAGCCCACCCGCAATAATGCGATTGTCCGGGGTGGTACGCATGTACAGATATGGGCGTGCAGTTTCCCAAATCATGGCCTGTTCATGCCAGCTGCTCAAATCAGGCAGTGGTTTGGTTGTGATGGCGTAGGTAGATTTCAGGTAGGCTGCGCGATCCTTTTTGATCTCCTGTGTCTCGTAACCTGCAGCGTAAACCACCTGCTTGGCTCTTATTTTGCCATTAGAGGTATGACACCACACCCCTTCGTCATCATAGTCACAGTGTATCATTTCTGTTTGTTCATAGATTCGTGCCCCATGTTGACGTGCGGATTCAAATAAACCTTGAACAAAGCGATATGGATTCACTTCTGCATCGCCTTTGGTATACAGTGCGGCTGGCTTTTCAAAAGGAAAATACTTTTTAATCTGATCTGCATACCACAGCTCGGCATCAAATCCGTACTTTTGCAGGGTGTGATATTCTTCCTGGAGCAAAGCAACATCTTCTTCAGAGCTGGCAAAACAAAAGCTGGTGCGCGGGATAAACCACGGATCGGTATCCAGCTTTCCGGCAATTTCGGTGAGCTGCTTCATCGCCTCACGGCACAGCTCGTAGAAGCGCACTCCTTTATTTTCTCCAAATGTATGAATACATGAGGTTAGCGTTTTGTCATTGGTATATTGCAGCAAGCCGGTATTGGCTGAACTGCTTCCATGAGCAATTTTACGTTTATCGATAACGACGGTATTCAGTCCGCGTTCTGCTAGCAGTCTGGAAGTAAGGGCCCCTCCCATCCCTCCGCCTATGATCAGGCAGTCACAGGAAATATCGGTATCCAAGGATGGATAGTCCGCATCAGATTTGTAGGTAGAAGGCCAGTAAGGTGTGCCATAAACGAGATCCATTGCAAACGACTCCTTTGTCATCTAATTTGGTATAGTTTTGCAATTCAAGGTAACAATAAGCTCGGATAAACTTTAGATCAAGGAGGTTAGACTTACATGCAGCATTCACAAATGCAAGCACTCAGCCCAAAGGAATTGAACTATATTGCCGATTCCATCTCTAACGAGGAGATGCTGATCAAGCAATGCGCCGCTACAGCTTCCATAGCCACACATCCGGCCATCCAACAGGCTTTGAATCAATATGTTCGTTCTCACGAGCAGCACATGAACACGTTGATTCAAGCTCTGCATCAGCACCAGTCTCTTGCACCCTCCCAATCGCAATAAAGTTACAGACACCTTGCAGTACTATCAACGCATAGGAGGAAATACCATGTACAATCAAACCGGTCCATTTATGCAGGAACAGGATTTGTTAAAAACCATTCTTGCCGATTTAAGACGAACTTCACGCGAGTATACAACAGCTACGACTGAATCTTCCTGCCCCATGATTCGCAGTATGTTCAATGATCTGACCAATGATACATTGAGGCTGCAGGGTGAATTGTTCAACCTGATGCAGCAGAACAACATGTATTCGGCTTCGGCTAAAGCTCCTCGCCAGGACCTGGACAAGCAGCTTCAATCTGCACATCAGGCACAGCAGAAATGTCAGCAATTTGTACAGGAGAAGACTGTTCAAACCAGTCCTTACAGTCAAGTGCCGAATGTATCTCCGCGTCAGCCGAATTACGGTAACCCTTATTACATGTAACCTGTAGATACCGGGTTTGAAGCACATATTGTGAGGCACCATACCACCGCTTGCCTGAATTGAGGGCAGGCGGTCTTTTGTCTATGCATCGACGTTAAATTCATGTAATATAAGTATTAATTCATTTTCAGGAACATGGATGACGCTGGAGGGAAAACGATGAAGGAATTGAACGATCTGCAGCTTAAGGTGCTGGATCTGCTGAAGGAAGACGCGAGAAGGACTCCCGCACTGCTTTCTACGCTGCTGGGGGAGTCGGAAGATAAGATTAAAGCTGCTGTAGCTCAGCTTGAACAAGACCACGTCATCGTAAAATATGCAACGGTTGTAAACTGGAGCAAAATTGATGATGAGAAAGTAACCGCTCTGATCGAGGTGCAAATTACACCGGAGCGCGGACGTGGCTTCGAGGGTATTGCTGAACGTATCTATCTGTACCCGCAAGTGAAATCTGTATATCTCATGTCAGGTGCGTATGATCTGCTCGTTGAAGTAGAGGGTGGCAACCTGCGTGAAGTCGCTAATTTTGTGTCGGAGAAGCTGTCTCCGATTGATTCGGTTCTTTCAACCAAGACGAATTTTATTCTTAAAAAATATAAGCAGGACGGGATTATTTTTGAAGACCATCAGGAAGACAACCGTCTCATGATCTCGCCGTAAAGGAAGATGTGTCATGATAGTGAATGAACAGACAACCGGGAATAACAAAACAAAAACAATGTCCTCATATCTGGCTCCGCTGGTTAAACAGATCCCTCCATCCGGTATCCGCAAGTTTTTTGATCTGGTGGGTGATAACAAGGATATCATCACGCTGGGGGTAGGGGAGCCGGATTTTGTAACACCATGGCATATGCGCGAAGCATGTGTATATTCACTCGAAAGAGGCATGACCAGTTATACTTCGAATGCAGGTATGCCCAAGCTGCGCGAGGCTCTCAGTCAATATCTGGAGACACAGTTTGATACCAAATATGATCCAAAAGATGAGATTATTGTTACCGTAGGCGGTAGCGAAGCTATTGATCTGGCTCTGCGTGCACTGATTGTTCCAGGCGATGAAATTCTGATTCCTGAACCGTCTTATGTCGCATATTCGCCAATTGCATCCATCGGTGGAGGTATCCCGGTCGGGGTGGAAACTTACGCAAAGGACCAATTCAAGGTAACTGCGGAAGCGTTGGAAGCCAGCATTACACCGAAATCCAAGGTCGTTATTTTATGTTATCCAAGCAATCCTACAGGAGCAATCATGACGTATGAGGACTGGCTGCCGATTGCAGAAGTAATCAAAAAACATGATCTGATCGTCATTGCTGACGAAATTTACGCTGAATTGACGTATAATCAAAAACATGTCAGCTTCGCTTCTATTCCTGACATGAAGGATCGCACCATTCTCGTCAGCGGTTTCTCCAAAGCATTTGCGATGACAGGCTGGCGGATTGGCTATATGTGCGGTCATCCCGAACTGATTGCAGCCATGCTCAAAATTCACCAGTACACCGTGATGTGTGCGCCGGCTATGGGTCAGGTAGCTGCCTTGGAGGCTTTGACCAACGGTCTTGGTGAGAAGGATCGCATGGTGGAATCCTACAATCAGCGCAGACGTTTAATTGTGCAGGGGTTCCGTGATATCGGACTTGATTGCCATGAACCGCAAGGGGCATTTTACGCTTTTCCAAGCATCCAGAAGACAGGGATCAGCTCCGATCTATTTGCTGAACGCTTGCTGACGGAGAACAAGGTGGCCGCAGTACCGGGGAACGTATTCGGACCGCAAGGTGAAGGGTTTTTACGCTGCTCTTATGCCACTTCAGTGTCCCAATTGAATGAAGCGCTGGAACGCATCGGAAATTTTGTTTACAAGGTCCAAAAAGAGGGTTAATGAGAGTAAGAAGTACAGAACAAATCAGGTAGTTGGAACTTTTCCAAAAAAATACTTTCTTTTACAAAATATTATGATATAATTTCAATTTGAAATAAGATTTCATATATTTGGAAAACTATTTTTCAAGGAGGGGTTAGCTTTGTTTTGTGTTGAATATGATTTACCGACGAATCGTGGACACGTTCTGGCAGAAGGCGATCATGGCGACCGATGGTCGGTGAACCCTGATCACGCATCCATGCCTAACGTTTCCTTGGAAGATGAGATTCGTATGCTCCGAAGCAAGATGGAACAGATTTTCATGGAAGAGAAGTCTTTTACATCTGATGTTGTTATTGAGATTAGCAGTCTTCTGGATTTGAAGATTAATGAATACATGAAGGCAAATCCGATCAAACCGAAATAAATTTTCGGGTGGGACGAATATGCCGATATATCACGTCGCAGAAGGAGATCCGAGAGGGTCTCTTTTTGCTGTGCAGCATGTTATTACGGTGGAGCAGTACTGTTATTTTTTTGCGTGGAACAATTGTGATATATTGGACATAGGAGACTAAAGGGGGAGCTGGAATGAAGAGATTTTGGGGACTAATGGCAATGGTTTCACTTATTTTCTTATTAGCCGGATGCGGGGGCAAGGATGGATTTACGGTGTTTATCATCGATAACCAGGGCAATCCATCGGGCATTTCTGAGCAGCTGCAGGAAAATCTGCAGAAAAAGCTCGGGGAAGAGCCTAAAGTGGAGATCATTACGAGTGCTATGTACGATGTACAAAAAATATTGGTTGAATATGCAGCAGGCAGCCACGACATCTTTATTTTGCCTGAGAATGATATGAAGCAGTATGGTCAGAATGGCTCGAATGTTCCGCTGGACGATACCTTTGATGCCAAGAAATACGAGCGTGGTGTGTTTGAAGGGTCTGTACTGGTCGAAAAAGGGAAGGGCGATGATGGCTCCGACATGAAAAAGGAAACCCATCTGTACGGCATCCCGCTGGAAGACATGCAAATGTTTAAAGATGTGAACTATGCACCAAGCAATTTATTCGCTACAATTCCATTGTCGGCGGCTAACATTGAAGAGTCGAAAAAAGTGCTGAAGGCACTAACAGAATAAGATTTAAATCAGAGCAGATGTGGAAGGGGGGAGCGGATTGTTAATTACGGTCACAGGCGGCATAGGCAGTGGAAAAACGCGCTTTGCGCTGAAATACGCAGCCCAAATCAGCCGGGAAGGTGTCTATCTATCCACTGGTGATCATGATCCCGTTATTCCCGAATTGCCATCCGCTCACTATCGTGCGATTCAGGCAGGAAACGGGTTGAGGCTTGCTGAGCTTGTGACACAGATTAATCGGGAGTCCAATCTGTTTCTGGCGGATCAGCGCATCGTTATCATAGATAGTTTGACGTCCTGGATGGCGGCTGGCTTCAGAGCAGCAGAAGACCTTGATCAACAACGATTGGAAACGCAGCATTTGCTTGAAGCTTTGCTGTCCTATCAGGGCAAGATTCTGGTAATCACTAATGAGATGCATGGCAGCTTGTATCCATCAGAGGAAGAACGTATTTTTGCCGCAAGAATGGCCTCGGTTAACCGGATTCTGCAGACACATGCAGAGCAGATGTATATGCTGGTTTCCGGTCTTGTTATTGATCTGAAGGCTCAACAAGTAAGGTATGAAGATTAGGGAAGATGAAAGCAGCATGTTCGGCTAGAGAAGCGCCAGCATGTGTGTGTATCACTCAAATTGACAATTGGAGGGGTTATGATGGGGATCTATACGAGAACCGGTGATGAAGGCCAAACGTCGGTCATCGGCGGCAGGGTTATCAAGGATGATGACCGGGTAGAGGCTTACGGTACGATTGATGAATTAAATTGTTTTGTGGGTCAAGCGATTAGTTTGATCGATGCGGCGAATGGGGATTTCGAGGACCTGCGGGAGCATCTGCTGGAAGTGCAGCAGGAGCTGTTTGACTGCGGATCGGACCTGGCATTTGTACGTATTAGTGAAACAAAATACAAAGTACGGGATGAGATGGTTACACGTCTGGAACAGTGGATTGACCAATATGATGCCGAGAACCCTAAAGTGGAGCGTTTTATTATCCCGGGTGGAAGTCAGCTCTCATCTGCACTGCATGTGTGCCGTACCGTATGCCGCCGTGCAGAGCGCCGTACTGTTACGCTGGGACAGCACACGGATATTAATCCGTCGGTAAGACGGTATTTGAATCGTTTGTCGGATTATTTCTTTGTTGTGGCACGGACAGCCAATGCGAGACAACAAGTTGCTGATATTGAATATGTGCGGAGCAAAAAAGTATTCCGCCGCAAAGAATGAGCCAGTATTACGCGCCGATTACTTACAGGGTACCCGAAGTGGAGGACGGCTGGCTGCTGAAGACCGTGCTTCAGAAGCGGCTGCAGGTATCGCGCAAGCTTTTGTCCAAAATCAAATTAACAGAGCAGGGTGTCATGCTCAATGGGGAACGGGTATACATCAGTGTCAAGGTGAGTGCAGGTGATCTGGTGGAGGTGCGGATGGAGCAGGAGGAATCGGATGATATTTTGCCTGAGGATATTCCATTCAACGTGCTGTATGAAGATGACCATCTGCTGATTGTAAACAAGGATGCGGGCATTATTGTGCATCCAACGCATGGACATTACACAGGTACGCTGGCGAATGGTGTGGTGCATTATTGGCGGAAAAAAGGCGAAAAAGTCCGCTTTCGGCCGATTCACCGACTGGATCAGGAAACATCCGGCGTGCTGGCGATTGCCAAAAATCCTTATGTGCACCAGCATGTGTCGGAGCAAATGATTGCAGGCATGGTGGATAAAAAATATATTGCACTGGTTCATGGTAGTCCTGTTCCTGAGCAGGGAGCAGTTGATGGTCCGATCGACCGTGATCCCGAAGAGCCACATCGCCGTATCGTTACTCCTGACGGGTATGCCGCGAGAACGCTGTACACAACGTTGACGCGCTGGGCAGACGGTACAGCCAGTGCGGTAAGTCTCAAGCTGGAAAGTGGTCGGACACATCAGATCCGGGTACATATGACATCCATCGGCTGTCCATTGATCGGTGATCGCATGTATAAAACACTGCCCGCGCATCAAGTAGATGAGCAGACGATGCTTGTTCGGGAAGAGCGGGATACATGGATCGAGCGTCAGGCACTGCATGCCTGTGAGCTGACGTTTGAGCATCCGATATCTCGGAAACGAATGACGTTTCAGGCGCCATTGCCGTCAGATATGGCCGAACTGGAGAAACGTTTAGATGCCGAAGCATGCCCGCGAGAAAATCTGTAAGATGCTTTCCGTTCAGGTAGCGAAGCCCTGAACAACACGCCGCAGGCTAAAGGACTTTAAAGCATCTAAGGTTTTAGCCTTTGGAGTAAAGGGAGCGAAGCCCTGAATGACACGCCGCAGGCTAAAGGACTTTAAAGCATCTAAGGTTTTAGCCTTTGGAGTACAGGGAGCGAAGCCCTGAACCACACGCCGTAGGCTAAAGGGACTTTAAAGCATCTAAGATTTTAGCCTTTACAGTGCAGGAAGCAAAGCGCCTGAACCACACGCCGCAGGCTAAAGGGACTTTAAAGCATCTAAGGTTGTTCTGACTCTAAGCAATAGAGTCTTCAACATGCCCATGTCAGGCAGTGTTGATTTGAAAAAGTAAAGGCAGAATGAAGGGCGATGAGCCCTTATTGGCCCAAAAAAAAGTTGCAGGGCGAGGGTATCGGGATGGAGCGACTTTTGGATTTGCGGAGCAAACCAAGGGAAGCGAGAGGCCGAAACCCGAGCCTACCGAGCGGATGGGGGACACACAATGACCAACTTAAAAGTTTATCAATATAACAAATGTGGCACATGCCGCAAAGCGGTAAAATGGCTTGAAGCCAAAGGACATGAGACGGAGCTGATTCCTATTTTTGATACACCGCCATCACAGGATGAGTTAACCAAACTGATCCAGCAGAGCGGACTGGAAGTGAAAAAGTTTTTTAACACCAGTGGTGAAGTATATAAGGAGCAGCAGCTGAAGGACAAGCTGCCAGGTATGTCCGAGGAGGAGCAGATCAGTTTGCTCGCTTCCAACGGCCGCCTGATCAAACGCCCTATCGTAACCGATGGTGAGCGAGTGACGGTTGGCTTCAAGGAAGAGACGTTTGAGCAGGAATGGAATAACGCATAAATCCATATTTTGATCACCATATGTGCAAATTGCACGATCCATGAGTAAAAACCTGATTAGCCTTGAATTATTCAATTTTCAGGGCTTTTTTGGTTGAATCCGAGCAGGTGTAACTATGCTATAATGAGGGTTGGCGTAACCCTGCCAAGATGATAGAATTAGTTTCGATATTTTATACATGCTATTGGAGCTGGACATTGAATGTATGTGTTCAGCTTGCATAGATCAAGGAGAGAGTAAATTCAAGTGAATCAACGTAATGAACCTACTTTGTTACTGGTAGACGGTATGGCAGTGTTGTTCCGTGCGTACTATGCAACAGCTGCAAGCGGATATATCAGACGCACAAAGGCAGGGCTTCCAACCAACGCAGTCTATGGTTTTATCCGTTATTTCTGGGATGCAGTTCAGACCTTTGGACCAAGCCATGTGATCTGCTGCTGGGATATGGGAGGCAAGACGTTTCGCGGTGAAGAGTATGCGGCGTACAAAGGGAATCGGGCCGAAGCACCGGATGATCTTATTCCACAGTTTGCTTTGATTAAGGAAGTGATGGACAGCCTGAACATTCCGAATATCGGAGCTGCGGGATATGAGGCTGACGATTGTATTGGCACGCTCGCCAAGCATTACACTGAAGAGACCGATCTGAATGTGATGGTGCTTACCGGTGACCATGATATGTTACAGCTGATTAATGACCGGACGAGTATTATTATTATGAAAAAAGGTCACGGCAACTACATGGTGTACAATCCGGAAACGCTGATGGCCGAGAAACAGCTAACCCCGCGTCAGGTTATTGACATGAAGGGTTTGATGGGGGATGCCAGCGACAATTATCCCGGTGTACGAGGCATTGGTGAGAAGACGGCTTTGAAGCTGGTACAAGAGTACGGATCGATCGAAGGCATTTTAAACAATCTGGATCAACTAACCCCTTCAGTACGCAAAAAAATCGAGAGTGATCTCGATATGCTTCATCTGTCCCGCAAACTGGCAGAGATTCATTGTGCTGTTCCGGTGGCCTGTACGCTGGAAGGCTGTGAATTACGTCTGGACCCTGATACGGTGATGGACAAGTTTGAACAACTTGAGATGAAGAGCCTTGGCTCTTGGATGGGAGTGGCAATTGGATGACGAGCAGCAGGAGAATGAACAGAATGAGTAAAAAGTGGTGGACCGGGGCGTTGGCCCTCGTCCTGGCTTTGCCCGTATTGCTTTCGGGGGCCGTAAGTGCACCGCAGACAGCGGAGGCCAAAGCCGCGATTAGTTCGAAAGTACAGAAAGTAAACGCAGCAGGACGCAGCTTTAGTGTGCAGACCGTAAGTATTCCCAAAGGTACACCCGTTACAGTAGGACTTGCCAAGAAGCAGGTGGGCCAGACAGCAACGTTGCCATCCATCGTGAAGGCATATGGCGCACAAGCCGCAATCAACGGAGCTTTTTTTGAAGCCTATCAAGGAGCACCAGACCCATACGGCATGTTAATAGCAAATGGAAAAGTTATACATATAGGAAGATATGGCACTTCAATCGGATTTAAAGCAGATGGTTCAGCAATTATGGATTCACTTCAAGTAAGCTTGACCGGAAAGGTTACGGATACGAACGGAAAATCACGCAGCTGGTACGCAACGTTTATTAATCGCACGCCTTCAGCAACTTCAAGCATCAGCATTTTGTATACGCCAGAGCGCGGTGCAAACGTTGGTTTTAAAGGAGGCACCGCAGTGATTATGGAGAAAGGGGTAGTTACCAAAAAAGTACCAAACTCCAATGTTGCTATTCCAAAGAACGGTTCTGTGCTTGTATTTACAGGCAATGAGAAATCCATGTCGGATCGTTTCACTGTAGGTTCCACCGTAGAGATGAATTACAGATACACTAACTCAGCCGGGCAGGATATTCCCTGGCAGGAGGTCGTTACGGCGGTTGGGGCTGGTCCACGTCTGGTCAAGGACGGCAAAATTGCTGTAAATCCGGCAAGTGAAGGCTTCAAAGACCCTAAAATTCTGAATGCATCTGGGGCGAGAAGTGGAATCGCAATTATGGCAGATGGTTCAGTAATGCTGGCTACCGTTTCCGGTGCTACAATGAAAGAATGGGCAGCAGTGATGCAGAAGCTGGGGGCCAAGCAGGCTATGAATCTCGATGGCGGTGCATCCTCAGGTTTGTATGCCAGCGGCAAGATGCTGACGTCTCCAGGTCGGCTGCTAAGTAACACATTGGTATTTGGCGGTTCTGTCCGATAAAAATCAGTACAGGAGGTATGATGCAAATGACACCTATATCCGATCTGACAACAGAAAAGGACAACACATCGGTTCTGGCCATTAATGTGGGACAGCCCAGACCGTTACCCGGTCAGAAAAATGAGGTGCTGAGCGGCATCATGAAACATCCTGTCTCCACCCCTGTGTTCCTGTCATTCACGGGAATGACAGGGGATGCTCAGGCGGACCTTGTTCATCACGGGGGTCCGGATAAGGCAGTTTGTGTATACGATTACAGCCATTATGCTGCACTTGAACAGCTGATGAATCGCAAGCTGGACTGGGGAGCTTTTGGAGAGAATCTTACCGTCACAGGCTGTACTGAAGAAGAGGTGCGCATTGGGGATATATTCGAATTAGGCGATGCCCAGGTGCAGGTTAGTCAGCCAAGGCAGCCGTGTTTCAAGCTGGGAGCAAGGTATGACTACAAGGAGCTGCCCGTTTATTTTCAGGAAAGTGGACATACAGGCTTTTATTTTCGAGTACTGCAGGAAGGGCAGGTTGCTCCGGCATCCCGTTTCAGAAAAATACACACGGATCAGAGCTCGATGACAATCCTTGATGCGAA
The DNA here is from genome assembly GCF_050171015.1 of Paenibacillus sp. TC-CSREp1. Taxonomy (NCBI): domain Bacteria; kingdom Bacillati; phylum Bacillota; class Bacilli; order Caryophanales; family Paenibacillaceae; genus Paenibacillus; species Paenibacillus sp. TC-CSREp1. Next base: position 302,380 of record NZ_JBNOKM010000003.1, read on the forward strand.
TCGAATCATGCATCAGGGAAAGCAAAATGTGGAGGGGATTCAGATATTGTTAGCCATTCCGGCACTTTCGGACAGCTGGAGACAGACACTGCTCAAGCGACTGAACAAGCTGGTGAGTGACTGAGATGCAAGTCTACAAGTCTGTATGTCTGCATCTGCAAATTGAACTTGTACCCACGAGCCATTCAATCCTCAAACTCAAAGCAGCAGCGTGCTAATTTAAACCAACCTGGGAGTGAAGCAAACATGACAGTTTTAGGTGCAATTGAAGCAGGCGGAACCAAATTTGTATGCGGCATTGGTACGGAGCAAGGAGAGGTATTAGAGCGAGTAAGCTTTCCTACAACCACGCCGGAGGAGACGATGGCGCAGGTCATTGCTTTTTTTGAAGGCAAAGGCATTGAAGCACTGGGTGTAGGTTCGTTTGGTCCGATTGATCCGATTGAAGGAAGTCCAACGTATGGTTATATCACGACTACGCCTAAGCCGCACTGGGGGCAGTACAACATTATTGGCAAACTCAAGGAACATTTTGATGTGCCTATGACGTTTGATACGGATGTAAACGGTGCTGCTCTGGGGGAAGCGACCTGGGGAGCTGCTCAGGGTCTTGATAGCTGTCTGTATATAACTGTAGGTACAGGTATTGGTGCGGGAGCTGTGGTTGGCGGGAAAATGGTTCATGGATTGTCTCATCCCGAAATGGGGCATATCATTGTACGCAGACATCCGGAGGATTCTTACGAGGGCTTTTGTCCTTATCATGGAGATTGCCTTGAAGGTCTGGCAGCAGGTCCGGCCATTAACAAGCGTTGGGGGCAGCCCGCCTATGAGCTGTCGTCAGATCACAAAGCGTGGGAGATTGAGGCGCATTATCTTGCACACGCATTGATGAATTATGTGCTGATTCTGTCACCACAGAAAATCGTGATGGGCGGCGGTGTTATGAAGCAGGAGCATTTGTTCCCGATGGTGCGAAGCAAACTGCAGGAACTGCTCGCGGGATATGTACAGCATCCATCTCTTCATGCGGGGATTGATCAGTATGTTGTGCCCCCAGGTCTGGGAGATAATGCAGGATTATGCGGTTCACTGGCTTTGGCAAAATTGGCCTTGTCCAGATAGATAATATAGGGATTGACGAATTTTACCATTATGGTTATGATAAGTGCAACAGTATAGAACGGTTAATGAGGAAGCACCTCTCTTGCGGCATTTTCGCAGGAGGGGTGTTTTTTTGTGCTGTCCGGAGACAGCCGATGCTTTGTTAATCGAACATGCTGCAACGTTATAAGGAGGGGAATACACATGGAAGTCATTTTCATGAACAAGTTATCCAGAACATCAGATCAGCATGAGGACATAGCCCAGCTATGGATCGGGGAGGAGGAGAACACGTGGCATCTGGGCTGGAGCAGGTATGAGGCAGGGGATCGCGAGGATACGATCTGGTATGAGGGCACCTCATGGGAGGAATTGCTGCATATTTACCGCCATCAGCTTGCGATGCAGATGAGCGAGGGGTATCGACCATTGCTGCATGGATTGTATCATGAGAACGAAGAGATGAAACCTCGCAGTTATGCGGGGCAGCGGCTGCATTGCTTTAGCGAGCTGTATGGGAATGAGCAATTATATGATGATCTGTGTGCATGGCGGCGGCAGAAGGCTGCAAGTGACCGTAAAGCTCCTTACTTTGTAGCAACCAATCGACTGCTCCGGCTGATCAGCGCTTTTGTACCCCATACGATGGATGAACTCATGCAGCTACCTGGTGTTGGAGAGAGCAAAGCATCGGATTACGGGCTGGAATGGCTGGAAATGACAAGCGGGATTGAGCGTTCCAGATCGTTCCCGCTGGATTGGGTGTATACCGTACTGAAGGAGGAAGAGTACGAAAGCTGGTTGTACAAGCAAAAGGAACAGAAATACAAGCAGGAGCTGGATAAATTTCTCACGCGCAAACATGTGCTGCAGGGGATGAAGGATGGTCAGACTTTGGAGGAGATTGTAATTCGTTCGGGCTTATCCCGCCGTGAGTTAATTGAACTGCTGGAGACGCTGGATCTGGAAGGCTACGATACGGACTCTCTGCTTGATGTAGAGCTGGCTGTGATGCCTGAGGCTGAACAGGAGGCGGTCTGGAGTGCATATGAGGAATTGGGCGATACGTTTCTGAAGCCTGTCTTACATAAAGTTTATGGAGGAGAGCGCCCGGAAACAGGTAGCCTTGAACAGGTATATGAACGATTGCGTATGATTCGCATCCGTTTCCGCAGGCATGTGGAAACGGAACGTAATGTTGGTTAGCTCGGTAGTGCTCAGGAAAAACAGATACCAAAAAGACGAAGTCGTTCCCGCAGAGGGGCGCTTCGTCTTCCATTTCAAATCCAGTCTTTTTTGCGAAAAATAAAGAACATCGTCAGGCCGAGTGTAATCATGAGGCCAATGACGGCGTAATAACCATATCTCCAGTGCAGCTCAGGCATGTTATCAAAGTTCATTCCGTATATTCCGGTAATCACGGTCAGCGGCATGAAGACCGTTGTAATGGCCGTAAACACGCGCATGATCTCATTCGCCCGGTTTGCGATACTGGATTGATAGGCTTCTCGCAAGTTGCCCATCAGGTCGCGGTACGTTTCGAACGTTTCCGAAATTTTCACGGCATTCTCATAAATGTCACTGAAGTATTTTTGCAGCTGATCATCAATCAGACGCAGGTCTTTTTTGTTCAGGGTATTGATAACCTCTTTCTGAGGCCCCAGCACCTTTTTCAACCACAATATTTCACTTCGCAAACCGATAATTTCATTCAGATGTGATTTCTTGGTATGCATCAGAATGTCTTCTTCCAGCTTCTCGATGCGAGCTTCAATTCGGTCACCAACGGTGAAATAATTGTCTACAATCAAGTCAACCAGCAAATAGAGAAAGCGATCGGGACTGTTGATCTCCTGTTCCCACAGGATCGGCTTCAGCATCCGTAATTCACTGACCTTCTGTTTCGTTACACTGATAATGAAATGTCTGCCGAGAAACAGATTGACTGCCCGCAGAAAAATCTCTTCATCATCAAAGCGAATGCTGTTGATCACGATAAAATAATGATTTTCATAAATTTCAATCTTTGGACGCTGCTCCTCATCACTCAAGCAGTCCTCCACAGCCAGATCATGCATGGAGAACAGAGGCTGCAGCACAGCCAGATCATCCACGTCTGCATCGATCCAGTAAAAACCTTCAGCCGGTGGAGTCAGCGCTTGCTGGATATCATCCACCGGAATAAATACACCGTTATTAACCAACCGGATTTTCATGTAATCTACTCCTTCTGCACCCGCCATCGTGGCGGATTTCATCATTAATATGGGCGCAAAAGAACAGATCAGCCGGTCGGCAGCGAAGCCCGATGTACAGGTCTCCGCTTGTTTACGTTCAATCTATAATCAAACGGAAAAAACGGCCCGCTGCCGATGCTGATGTCCATTCTCTATGCAGTTGTTCGGAAATCGACTGCCAATTGGGCCTCGGGTCGCCATCCATTTAATATGTCACCTCTCACATAAGGGCTTATAAACACTTGTCTAGTATACCGCTGGTCCAGAGTGCTTTCAAGCGCAAAATGTGTCTATTTCGCGCTCTGAGGCAGTGTATGATTACGGAGTAGAATCGGTTCCGAATTCGGTATCAGAAACACCTAACTGCATCTTGACGTGAGGGCCTGAATGTTTTAAAGTAAAAGTTAATAAATTTGAATTATAATTGAATACAGCGAAATCTTATCAAGAGTAGGTGGAGGGACTAGCCCGATGAAACCCGGCAACCGGCGATATACCGCACGGTGCTAATTCTTGCAGCGACCAAGCATCCTCGTGGTGCTGTTGTAACTGAGAGATGAGAGAGGCGCATATCTGTTTACATATGACCTTTCTCGGAATCCGAGAGAGGTCTTTGTTGTATGCCCCAACTTCTCAGCAGTGATTTTCGCGGCAAATGTGATCTATGACGACCAAGGAGGAATCAACTCACCATGCCAATTAAAATTCCGGACACACTACCAGCTAAAGAAGTGCTTGAAGGGGAGAATATCTTTGTCATGGACGAAACGTCCGCATACAAGCAGGATATTCGTCCGCTGCGCATTGCTATTCTGAATCTGATGCCTACCAAAGAGACCACCGAAACACAATTGCTGCGTCTGGTGGGGAACACCCCCATTCAGGTGGATGTGGTGCTTGTGCATCCCAAATCTCATACCTCCAAAAATACGTCTCAGGAATATCTGGACATGTTCTACAAAACATTCGATGAGATTCAGCACCGCCGTTTCGACGGGATGATTATTACAGGTGCGCCGGTGGAGCAAATGGATTTTGAGGACGTTAATTATTGGAAGGAGATTCAGGAAATTTTTGAATGGACCAAAACCAATGTAACGTCGACCATGCATATCTGTTGGGCATCCCAGGCTGGTTTATACCACCATTTTGATGTACCCAAAGTTCCGCTGGATGAAAAATGTTTTGGAGTATTCCCGCATACGATCAACAAACCCCATGTTCCACTGCTCCGGGGATTTGATGAGGTGTTTAATGTGCCTCACTCTCGCCATACAGACGTAAGACGTGAGGATATCGAAAAAAACGACAGGCTTGAAATTTTAGCCGAGTCCGAGGAAGCAGGCGTATTTCTGGTAGCCACCAAGGATGGTAAGCAAATTTTTGCTACAGGACATGCCGAGTACGATCCGTTTTCTTTAAAATGGGAGTATGACCGTGATGTAGCCAAAGGATTGGATATCGCACTGCCTAAGCATTATTATCCGAACGATGATCCATCCCAACTCCCTCCGGCTACCTGGCGTGCACATGCCAACTTATTATTCTCTAACTGGCTCAATTACTATGTGTATCAGGAAACACCTTACGATATTGGTCCGCAAATCTAATCGTGATTACAGGAGGATGCAGTAATGGAAGATAACAAGTTGAAGATTGAAAGCCGTTTAGCTCAGATTGGGTCCATCAATGAACCCGTTACAGGAGCCGTTAACTTTCCGATTTATCAATCCACTGCGTTTCGTCACCCGAAGCTGGGACAAAGCACCGGGTTTGATTACATTCGTACAACCAATCCAACACGTAAAGTGCTGGAGGAGGCTGCAGCGGCACTGGAATCCGGTGATGCAGGTTTTGCCTGTAGCTCCGGTATGGCGGCGTTGCAAACGATCTTTGCGATGTTCAGCCAAGGAGATCATCTGATTGTTTCACTTGATCTGTACGGCGGAACATATCGACTGCTGGAACGAATTCTGTCTCGCTTTGGCGTAACGGCAAGTTACGTGGATACGAATGATCTGGAAGCGCTGGAGAAGGTGTACCAGCCAAATACCAAAGCTGTATTTATCGAGACACCAACCAATCCGCTTATGATGATCACGGACGTACAAGCCGTAGCTTCCTGGGCCAAAAGCCATAACCTGCTGACGATCGTGGACAACACATTGCTCACGCCGTTCTTCCAGCGTCCGATTGAACTTGGCGCAGACATTATCATTCACAGTGCTACCAAATATCTGGGCGGACATAATGATGTTCTCGCTGGACTTATTATTACCAAAGGTGAAGCTTTGTCTGCGGAAATGGCTTTCCTTCATAATTCGATTGGTGCGGTGTTATCGCCGAGTGATTCCTATCAATTGATGAAAGGCATGAAAACCCTTGCGCTTCGCATGGAGCGTCACGAATATAACGCGCTGACCATCGCGAAGTTCCTGCTGGAGCATCCTGCGGTTGCGGAAGTATTCCATCCGGGATTGTCCGATCATCCGGGATACGAGATTCAGCAGAAGCAATCTTCAGGCAATACCGGCATCTTCTCATTTAAAGTCAAGGATGCACGGTATGTGGAGCCATTGCTGCGTCATATTCAATTAATTGCGTTTGCCGAAAGCCTTGGCGGTGTAGAATCCCTCATGACTTACCCGGCAGTGCAGACGCATGCGGATATCCCGCTGGAGATTCGTGATGCTGTAGGTGTAGATGACCGTTTGCTGCGTTTCTCTGTCGGAATTGAACATGCGGAGGACTTGATTGCCGATCTGAATCAGGCGCTGCTGGCAGCGCAGCAGGAAGTGGAAGGAGGCGTAATCTCATGAGTGATGTAAACCGCAAAAAACCGGAATCAGGATTGAAGTTTGAGACAAAGCTGCTTCATTTCGGGGATGAGATTGATCAGACAACCGGCGCATCCAGCGTGCCGATTTATCAGGCATCCACATTCCATCATTTTGATATTTTTAATCCACCAAAGCATGACTACAGCCGTTCGGGCAATCCTACCCGTCAAGCTCTGGAGGACTATATCGCTTTGCTTGAAGGCGGAGTGCGTGGTTTTGCCTACTCATCAGGCATGGCTGCCATCTCCAGTGTATTTATGATGTTCTCTGCAGGAGATCATATCATTGTTACGGAGGATGTATACGGAGGCACCTATCGCCTGCTGACGACCATTCTCAGCCGCATGCAGATCGAGACTACATTTGTAGATATGACGAATATCGAGGAAGTCAAGGCAGCCCTTAAACCAAACACCAAAGCTGTTTATATGGAGACACCCTCCAATCCAACGTTAAAGATTACGGATATTGCGGCCGTAACGTCCTGGTCGAAGGAGCATGAACTGATTACGATTCTGGATAACACATTTATGACACCGTATTATCAGCGGCCGATTGAGTTTGGCGTAGATATCGTTGTACATAGTGCTACGAAGTTTCTGGGCGGTCACAGTGATGTGCTGGCGGGGCTGGCTGTTGCACGTACAGATGAGCTGGGCAGACAGCTGAAGCAGCTGCAAAATGGATTGGGCACGGTGCTGGGAGCTCAGGAATCCTGGCTTCTGATGCGCGGAATGAAAACACTTGGAGCACGCATGGCTCACAGTGAACAGAGCACAGCCAAGCTTGCGGGATGGCTTAAAGGGCGCAAAGATATAACGGCTGTCTATTACCCTGGACTTGAGGATCACCCGGGTCGTGAAGCACATGAGCGTCAGTCTACGGGCTACGGAGCAGTTGTTTCTTTTGACGTAGGCTCGGGAGATCGTGCCAAAGCGGTGCTGAACCGCGTGAAGCTGCCGATTGTTGCTGTAAGTCTGGGTGCGGTGGAAAGTATTCTTTCTTATCCTACAATGATGTCACATGCGGCCATGCCGGCAGAGGTTCGACATGAGCGTGGAATTACCGATGGATTGCTGCGTTTCTCGGTAGGGCTTGAGGATATTGATGACCTGATTGCCGATCTGGAGCAGGCTTTGGAGGCCGAATAAAGTTAAAAAGACAGAATATATTGATCTATTCTTTTGCACAGAAACTTGAGTTTATATGTAAAAATTTTAATTGATTTTTAAAGCACCTTTATATAAGGTGCTTTTTTTCACATGTAACCTGTGTTACGATATGTATAGTAGACCATTACGATGTTGCCGACAGAAGTTGCTTATTGCAAACCAGCCGGATGGAGCATCGTATTATTTTCTCTTCATGAGGGAGGCTTTTTACGATGAGTACGGTGGACCGTATCTTAGATAAAGCCCTTAGGGGCGAACGTTTGGACCTGGAAGACACGATTCAGTTATTTGAATCCGATGAAGTGGACAAAATCGGGGCAGCTGCCAATGTGATCATGAAGCGTATGCACCCTGAACCATACAGAACCTTTGTAATTGGGCGTAACGTTAACTACACGAATGTATGTGACGTATACTGCCGTTTTTGTGCTTTCTATCGCAGACCTGGTTCTGAAGAAGGGTATGTACTGCCGGATGAGGTCATTTTTCAGAAGATTCAGGAGACAGAGGATGTTAACGGCACCGAGATTCTGATGCAGGGAGGAACTAACCCGAATCTGCCGTTCAGTTATTATACTGATCTCCTGAAAGCCATCAAGGAGCGTTTCCCGAATATTACGATGCACTCCTTCTCGCCAGCCGAGATTATGAAAATGGTGGAAGTATCCGATGGGCTTACGCTGGAAGAGGTTGTACGTGCCATTCACGAGGCTGGACTTGATTCTCTGCCTGGTGGTGGTGCCGAAATTCTGGATGATCGTACACGCCGCAAAATCAGCCGTCTTAAAGGATCATGGCGCGACTGGATGGACGTGATGCAGACAGCTCACCGGATCGGGATGAATACAACAGCAACGATGGTTATCGGTCTCGGAGAATCCATGGAGGAGCGTGCACTGCATCTGATGCGTGTTCGTGACGCGCAGGATGAATGCATTGCAAACAAGTATGATTCCGAAGGTTTCCTGGCCTTTATTCCGTGGACTTTCCAGCCGGATAACACAAACCTCAAGCTGGAGCGTCAAACACCGGAAGAATATTTGAAAACCGTAGCGATCAGCCGTCTGGTGCTGGACAATATCAAAAACATTCAATCCTCCTGGGTAACGATGGGCCCCGAGATTGGTAAAAAATCGCTTGAATTCGGCTGCAACGACTTTGGCAGCACGATGATTGAGGAGAATGTAGTATCTTCTGCAGGCGCAACATACAAAGTAAACATTGAGTCTATTCTGCGTCTGATTCGCGAGTCCGGTTATATTCCGGCGCAGCGCAACACTCGTTATGAGATTTTGCGTATGTTTGACGAAGAGAGCATTGTGCCTAAAGATTTTGTAATGCAGAACTAATCTGATTTTATAGTGCAAAAATGGACTTGTATCATTACGTTTCGACTTATAATTGAATGCAGACTTTTACCTAATGATAACCAAGGGACAAAGCAGGTTTACGCTGCTTTGTCCCTTTTTCGTGTGATTAATCATAAAATAAGATGGATTGTAGATCATCATGCAGATCATTAAACAGTACATATTACGCATTTGACGATATGTTATATAGATTTTTAACTGATACAATGAAGGGACAGTTGTGTAGTAAAACCGCTGGGAGGAACGAAGGGATGAAAAAAAGGAAACTGGGAAAGACATCGCTGGACGTACCTGTTTTGAGTTTTGGGGCATCTTCGCTTGGTTCTGTATTTCGTGATATTGATCGCGAGGAGGGCATTCGGACCGTTCATGCGGCTGTGGATGCAGGCATGAATTATATAGACGTTTCGCCGTATTATGGCTTGACCAAAGCAGAGACGGTGCTTGGTGAGGCGATCCGCAGCTTGCCGCGCAGCTCATATACGTTATCCACCAAAGCTGGACGTTACGGTGAGAACGAGTTTGATTTTTCACGCAAACGTATTCTGAATAGTGTGCAGGAAAGCCTGTCTCGTCTGCATACCGATTATATCGATATTTTATTTCTGCATGATATTGAGTTTGTGGAGCCTGAAATCATCATTGAAGAGGCGTTTCCAACTCTGCTCGAATTGAAAGACAAAGGCATCATTCGTTATGCGGGTATCTGTGGCTTGCCGCTGCCGTTGTTCGAGCAGATGCTGCCGCAGGTCAATGCGGATGCCATTATCTCTTACTGTCATTATGCCTTGAATGATACGTCACTGTTATCCCTTCTGCCTTTGCTGGAGGAAAAAGGGGTTGGACTTGTAAACGCTTCACCTCTCTCGATGGGATTGCTTAGCACACGCGGGACACCGGCATGGCACCCGGCGGGTGAACGGGTGAAAGAGCTCTGTCTGAAGGCTGCTCGCTTCTGTCAGGAGCAGGGGAGCGATATCGCCAAGCTGGCCGTGCAATTTTCCACAGCCAATGAACAGATTCCGACAACGCTGGTGAGCAGTGCAAGTCAGCGTAACATTATGAATAATGCGAGCTGGATTGAAGAGCCGATGGATCATCAGCTTTTGGAAGAGGTGCTGCGTATTCTGGCTCCGTTGAACAACGAAACGTGGTCAAGCGGGCTTGCACAGTATAATACGAACATAAACACAACGTTGAATGGAACCAAGGAGGAACAGGCATGAGAGCTATCGTATGTGAAGAAATAGATCGTTTGGTGCTGAAAGAGCTGCCGCAGCCAGAAAGAGCTGAAGGAGAAGCGTTGGTCGCGATTCAGCGTATCGGCATCTGCGGTACAGATCTGCATGCGTACAAAGGCAATCAGCCGTTCTTTACGTATCCACGTGTGCTTGGTCATGAGCTGGCTGGTATTATCGAAGAGATTGGCCCGAATGAGGCGGGCTTGCAGCCTGGAGATCAAGTCAGCATTATCCCTTATCTGCACTGCGGACACTGTATAGCTTGTCGTTCAGGCAAGACAAATTGTTGTGCATCGATGCAGGTGATGGGAGTACATGTTGATGGAGGCATGAGAGAGCGCATTGCGGTACCCGTATCTCATCTGCTGAAGGCAGATGGTCTAACGCTGGATGAGACAGCCATGGTGGAACCGCTTAGCATCGGGGCTCACGCCGTTCGCAGAGCCGCACTCCAGCCGGGAGAACGTGTAGTCGTCATTGGTGCGGGGCCTATCGGACTCGGTGTGATGGCTTTTGCCAAGCAGGCAGGTGCTTACGTTATTGCGGTAGATCGTAATCTGGACAGGCTGGAGCTTAGTCGAACGTGGGCCGGAGTAGACGAGACGGTACAGGCGGATGATCAGGCATTACAGCGCGTTTCCGAGATCACTGACGGAGACTATGCGACGGCTGTATTTGATGCGACAGGCAATGTTCATTCCATGAACGGCGCTATTCCGTACGTGTCACACGGCGGGCAGTTAATCTTTGTTGGCCTGGTTAAAGCAGACATCACGTTCCATGACCCGGAGTTTCATAAACGGGAGATGAGTATGCTAGGTAGTCGGAACGCAACACGTGAGGACTTTGAACTGGTGCTCTCTACGCTGCGCAGCAAAAAATTAAGTATGGATGGCTATGTTACACATCGTGCTGCATTTGATGAGCTGCCAACAGCAATGGATGCCTGGCTGTTGCCCGAAACTCAAGTGGTGAAAGCGATTGTTGAATTATAATTTCATATAAATTTATATTTGCAGCAGGTTAAACGAAAAAACGCTCTCTTCCCATGTGATGAGTATGGATATTAATCCATCTCCTCATCAGGGGAGAGAGCGTTTTGTTATAGTGCTTGTGTTTTTCCAATCCGTACAATGTTATTTTTCTGGTTACTTTTCTGGATTGGCTACAATGCCTGCATACGGATCAATATGGCGAACGATCGTTTTCAGCCAGATCATCTCCAGGAAATGCACTTCGTAATAAAGTGCTCCTGGAATCTGACCGATCCAGCCTGCTGCTCCAGCGATGGGGGAGGACTCCGCAGCAGGGAGGCTCTGTGGTTCTCTGCGCAGGCGCTTGCGCACAGCTTTTTCAACTTGAGTACTTTGTGTCGTGAGAATGCATATGCTGCGTTTCGTGGAGAATCCCCGGAATGCAAGGTATACCATTTCATAGGCAATGAGATAAGCGATGACAGAATACATGGCCTGATCCCAGCCAAAAACAACACCAGCAGCTGTCAGGATGATCAAGTTAAGCAGCATGATTATTTTTTCGATAAGCATCCGTTTCCCGCTAAAGACACGTTCAGGAGGCCGGGAGGACGGATCACCTATTTCCAGCGTATCCAGTGTCCCGCCATACCGAACGACCAGCCCGATTCCGAGCCCCAGACATAAACCGCCAAACATGGCAGCAGCCAAGGGATGCTCGACGAGCGGCGGCATGGGATGTAGCACAATGGCACCGATCGAAAAGACAACCAGACCCAGAACAGTAACCAGTACAAATTTTTTCTTCACAATTCTGTACGATAAAAAGATAAACGGAACGTTGAATAGAAACAGGAATAATCCGATTCGAAGCTCAGTCCAATGTGCGAAAAGGGAAGAGATTCCCGTTATGCCGCCAATAATGATTTTATTGGGATGCAGAAACAATTCAAGTCCCACGGAGGCCAGAATCCCGCCAACAATGACCAGAAACAGGTTCAACCAGCGGTGAGAAGGCGATATGCTGGTCTTCTTGGCAGTGTGTGGCGCCGGATTAGCCGATATCAGAGGTGCTTTCACAGGTCATCCTCCTTATGTGCGGCTTTCGAGCCATTCTCCCTGGGGTGTTCACAGAAAGTTCGGCGTGCAGCCGCTTAGTTACTTGATTCGTTCAATTGTCTGCTCTGTACAAACATGGAATTTATCCTTCTTTCTGCAGCACTTTAGGTTCCTCTTTTTTTTTGCGTGCATCTTTGAACTTAAATATTTTATTCAACAAATTAAATACATGTTTGGATTCCTTGGTTAACAGTGGTCCAAGGATAGCCAGAATCAATACATATAGTGCAGCAAACGGCTGAAGTAATGGCAATAGTCCGCCCGCTTTACCCATGTTTGCCATAATAATTGAAAATTCTCCACGAGATACAATGGTTAATCCGATATTAGCGGATGCCTTCGGTGACAGACCTGCGCTTCGCCCAGCCAGCATGCCTGCAAGGAAGTTACCGAACAATGTGATCACAACGGCAATCAATGCGAGCCATACGGCCTCACCACCCAGAGATAACGGGTCAATAGAGAGTCCAAAGCTGAAGAAAAAGATCGCTCCGAAGAAATCACGGAATGGCAGAATCAAATGCTCGATCCGTTTCGCATGCTCGGTTTCTGCAAGTACAAGACCGACCAGCAAAGCACCGATCGCTTCAGCAACATGAATCGTTTCGGAGAAGCCGGCAACCAGGAACAATGCACCGAAAACAACAAGTGAAAATAATTCGTTGGAACGGATTTTGAGCAGTTTATTCAGGAGCGGTGTAGCTTTACGTCCGATAATGATAACAATCAGCATGAAGCCAAGAGCGATCAATGCAGACAGGATTACGCCTCCGATCGAGGATGAATCACTGAGTACAAGTCCGGACAGAATCGAAATATATACTGCGAGGAAAACGTCCTCAAACATAATAATGCCCAAAATCATTTCCGTTTCCGGATTCGCAGTTCGTTTCAGATCAACCAGCACCTTGGCAACAATCGCACTGGATGAGATCGTGGTAATCCCTGCAATCACAAGAGCTTCAGCTGCCGGGAAGCCGGAGGCGAAACCAAAGACTAATCCCAATGTAAAGTTAATCCCGATATAGATCGAGCCGCCGACTACAATGGAGCGGCCCGACTTCACCAGACGGCCTACAGAGAATTCCAGCCCCAGATAGAACAGCAGGAACAGGATACCGATACGGCCCATAAAATCGATAAACGGCTGACTTTCAATGAAACGGAAGTCCAGATGCCAGATTTGCATGGCATGTGGTCCAACGGCCATACCGATCAGAATATAAAACGGTACAACCGAAAATCTCAGTTTAGCGGATAAAAGGCCGGCTGCTGCAATGAGCACCAGTGCCAGACCTACTTCAAAGATCAAATGATCCATCGAGTTACCCCCTTCCCGTCAGGAGGAGGGACTTGAAAAGCTTCTGCTGGTTGCGTTCGCCAACGGCAACAACCGTTGAATCTGCGCTAATCACAACCTCCGGACCTGGGCTGATATGTTTTTTATGATTTTTCTCCACAACAGCAATGACCGTTGCGCCAGAGTTTTGACGTACATTCAATTCACCAATGGATTTGCCAATGCATCCAAATGAAGCTTCGATTTTGTACCACTCAATAATGAGGTCGTCAAACGTCACTTCAATATTTTCGAGCTGTTTTGGTTTATAAGTTAGTCCACCCACGATTGCTGCAATTTGTCTCGCTTCATTGTCGTCCAGCGTAATCATGGAAATGCTTTGATCTGGATCTTCATATTCAAAATGATACATCTCCCGACGTCCATCGTCGTGAATAATGATAACGATTTTGTCGCCGCTGCTTGTTTCAATCTGAAATTTCTTGCCGATTCCCGGCAAATCTGTTTCGCGTACATCCATGGATAGTATGCCTCCTTAGTGGTTGAGGCTGGCCATAGAAGGAAGGCTTGGCTTCCCGAGATCAGGTCATCTGCTGCTCAAGCGGAACATCAAATGGTGCGGGGAAACAGAGCCAGTAATTCCTGACGCAGCCGAATATATGATGTGAAAATAGATTGTTCTGCAAATTAAGGTACAGCAAAATAAGAGCTGCAATTGTGTGCTTCAGATGATCGTGTGTTTCAAATCTAACGTTCACATAATGGGTTGTAAGTTATGCACGAGAACACCGTCTTCATGGAAGAGGTGGCTCCATGCGCAGGCATCCAGAAAAATACGGCAAACAGGCCCTTATCGAGCGCTGGCGTATTTGGGTGCCATCGGAGTGAGGGATAAATACATACTGGTATACTTGATTGGCAGCAGAAATAATCTGCGTTTGAACAAACAATACCACGGTTTGAAAGACAGACCTGCAGTGGGAATTCGCAGCACAATGAAGAGTGCGAGGACAAGAAATACAGGCTTGGTTTGCGTTACAGCAGCAAGCTTGGACATGACTTGTGTATTTTTGCGAATGGCAGGTTTGTGCTGAACCTCGGGTATTTGAACCAGTACTTCGAGCACTTCTTTATTCGAAGTGGCGTCAACGGATACACCAACGGCAGATTCAGACTGCATTGGAATGGGGAAGCACAGCGCCTGAAAAACGCACAAAATGATAATAATCGCGTGATGAAGCAGTCTAGGATGTGGTCTCATTTTTGGCTTCCCTCCTTCCGTGAAACATACTGTTATAAAAATAATAACACATTTTTGTCTTAACTCCAAACCATTCATTGTCTGTTCTCAAAACGTTCAATTATATTGTCTTCGAAACCCATCCATTCAAAGATCCTTAAAAACATTGATTCTATTACCCTCTGCATGAGCAGATAAACGAAACGTTTTCTCCGGAGCGTTGCAATGATCACAGGGTTTAGAAGTAATCGAACCAAGTTCAACGGCTAGGATGATCCTCCTACAAATCCTCATTTTCCAGCATGGAAAAATTCTAACGATTCGTAGAAACCTTATATGGAGTGTTTTCTCTACTTTAAATTTTTAACGATCTCAGGAAACGTTATTTCAAGGAATTTACATGAAAACAGGGAAGTTTCTTTGATTTTAGGTGGAATAAGCCCTCTGGGAAACTCTGGGAATCGTTAGAATTCCAGAACGTTCAAAACCCGACAAATAAGGTCATCTGAGATCGTTAAACTTACACTCACACTCAAATTATACCTGGGGCTCACCAGCATCTGCATGACTGTGGCTGTGTCAACGAATATTCTCACCAACACCTGCATAACTGTCACATCATGCCTGCAATATGTGTGTATCATTCTTACGGTGTAATTGGTTCTACCAATCCGCCATAGAGCCATCCTTCCGTCTCTCTGTACCTCCGCAACTTGGAATACAAACGCTGCAGCGCAGAACGGCAAAGACAACTGGGCTTGATTCGTGAATAGTCGAAGGGGCCGGGACATCGTTAGATGGTTACAATCTTTATCTCCTAACCATTTTTTTAGTGTCTCTTGCCCTCATTTTATGCTGAGAAATCATGACACCCTTTCCATCAAACCGCTTCGTATATCCCTGTAGGCCTTGCCATATACTTTGAAGAGAAAGGAAAGGAGTGATTTGAATGGAACTGTTTGCAGTATGGACCGATGTGTCTGGACAGGTGGAGGCAGATCGCTTTTATCAGTGCATCAAGGAAAAAGTCAAAGGTTTACATATAAGCAAGAGAGGTTTTCGTCTCAGCTTCAAACAAAAAGATGGCAGAGCAGTCTGGATATGCAGGGGCAATGAAAATCACGAGCATTTTCAGCAGTGGCTTCCCCGAATCAGTGATCTGTTATCCTATGGCATTGCTGATTATATTATGGAGACGCACGAACGAACGATTGTAGAGGATATGATTGCCAAAACATGTTCAGTTATGGATGAGCACGAAGTGGAAAAGGTTCATCGGATCTGTATGCCGCTGCTGTTTAACGGTGATCTGGATCAGCCCGGCCTTCGCGAGCGCCGCCGTGAAACACTGGCCAAAGGTTTGCGCCAGGATCTGGAGGATGTTCACTTTTTTCCTTTGGAAGGTCTGATGAATTTTCGTATCCGTTCCTACAAGCAGGAGCTTCAGGAGCTGGTGGAATACGCGCTGGATGAATTCTGGATGGATCGGCAGTACGAGGAGTTCATGGGCCTGCTTAAATACTTTGTATTTTTTCAGGAGGCAAAGGTTCCCTTGATCCATCTGATCCATAAAGACAAACATGAGTTTCAGGTGCTTGATGCAGGTTTTAATCTGCTGCCTGTCAAGAAGGATGAGCAGGTTGTCGTTGAGATGCCGGGCATCGAACTGGAGATGGATATTGAAGATATGATCGTGAGTACGCTTATTTCGATATCACCGGAAAAGGTCGTGCTGCATACCAGCACACCGGAGCTGCCAATCATCTCCACGATATGCCAGATTTTCGAGGATAAGGTGGAGATATGCCATCAATGTCCCGAGTGTGAAGTGCTTCGCTCGGTATTGCTGACAGGTCTTGACGCAGGCGATCTCGGCAATTATAATAACTGTTGATCCGTGATTTGTTCGCGGAAAGGCAACACAATGAACTTGATAAGCAAAAGCGATGACAAAGACAAGAGCCACATGCCTGATCGGTGCAGAGAGAGGAACCTGGGCTGAAATTTCCTCCGGATATCACATATGGTTTACCCCTTTGGAGCTGCAATTTTGAAAATAAAACCGGATTATTCCACCATCAGTAGATGGGCGTGTTTTGTGAGTAAGGATCTGCCGGGTCATGCCCGTTACCAACATGCCAATGAGGGCTGCATTCCTGCTACAGGAACAATCAGCTGAATTAGGGTGGAACCACGAGTATAACACTCGTCCCTTGACCGGGACGGGTGTTTTTTGCGTTCCTGCCGTTATGCTGGGCATCGGGAGGCGCATTAGATGACTAAGTCCAAATGAAAGACAATGAAAGTGAACGATGTTTATTTTACAGGAGGATGGGACAAATGGCAGTTAACATTAAACTACCGGATGGTTCGGTACGTGAGTATGCGGATGGCAGCAGTATTGAGGATGTAGCCGCTTCGATCAGCAGCGGTCTTCGTAAAAATGCGGCAGCAGGCAAGCTGGATGGCATCGTGGTGGATTTATCTACTCCAATTCATGAAGGCGCACTGGTGGAGATCGTTACGCTGGATTCTCCGGAAGGGCTTGAAGTGATGCGTCACAGTACAGCGCACTTGCTGGCTCAGGCGGTTAAACGTTTGTACGGAAACAAAGAGGTGCATCTGGGCGTAGGACCCGTCATTGAGGATGGTTTCTATTATGATATGGACCTTGAACACCCGCTGAACCCGGAAGATTTGCAGAAGATTGAAAAGGAAATGGAACGCATCGTGAATGAAAATCTGCCAATCGTGCGCAAGGAAGTCAGCCGCGAGGAAGCAATTCATATTTTCAATGAAGTCGGTGACCCATACAAACTGGAGTTGATCAATGCTTTACCGGAGGATAGCGTAATTACGATCTATGAGCAAGGCGAATTTTTCGACTTGTGCCGTGGACCACACGTGCCATCGACAAGCAAAATTAAAGTGTTCAAGCTGATGAACGTAGCTGGCGCTTACTGGCGTGGAGATAGCAAAAACAAAATGCTGCAGCGTGTATACGGTACGGCTTTTGTGAAAAAAGCACAGCTGGACGAGCACCTGCACTTCCTGGAGGAAGCACGTAAACGTGATCACCGCAAACTGGGTAAAGAGCTTGAAATGTTCACCTTCTCCCAGCTTGTAGGTCAAGGGCTGCCGATCTGGCTGCCGAATGGTGCCAAACTGCGCCGTACCTTGGAGCGTTACATTGTGGATCTGGAAGAAAGCCTTGGATATCAACACGTATATACGCCGGTTCTGGGTAATGTCGAGCTGTACAAAACTTCCGGTCACTGGGAGCACTACCAGGAAGACATGTTCCCGAAAATGATCATGGACAACGAAGAACTGGTTCTTCGTCCGATGAACTGTCCTCACCATATGATGGTGTACAAATCCAACATGCACAGCTACCGAGATCTGCCGATCCGTATTGCCGAACTCGGCATGATGCATCGTTATGAGATGTCGGGTGCATTGACAGGATTGCATCGTGTACGTGCGATGACATTGAATGATTCTCATATCTTTGCACGTCCAGATCAGATCAAAGAAGAGTTCGCTCGTGTCATTGAGTTGATCCAGACGGTGTATAAGGACTTCGGTATTCACGAATATCGCTTCCGTCTGTCTTACCGTGATCCGAAAGACACCGAGAAATACTTCCAGAACGATGAGATGTGGGAAATGTCCCAGCGCATGCTGCGTGAAGTTGTGGAAGAGCTGGATCTTCCATTCTATGAGGCCGAAGGCGAAGCGGCATTCTATGGTCCGAAGCTCGACGTACAGATCAAAACAGCACTGGGCAAAGAAGAAACATTGTCCACGGTTCAACTGGACTTCCTGCTGCCTGAGCGCTTCGAACTTGAGTATGTTGGTGATGATGGACAGAAGCATCGTCCAGTTGTTATTCACCGCGGTGTAATCAGTACAATGGAGCGTTTCACTGCATTTTTGCTGGAGAACTTCGCAGGTGCATTCCCGCTCTGGCTGTCTCCTGTTCAAGCCAAAGTCATTCCGGTATCCGGCAACTATGACGAGTATGCGCGTGAGGTTGAAGCGAAGCTGAAACGGGCAGGCATCTCGGCTGAAGCGGATCTTCGTAACGAGAAGCTGGGTTACAAGATCCGTGAAGCGCAGCTCGAGAAAATGCCGTACATGTTCGTTGTGGGCGAGAACGAGAAAAATGCAGCATCGGTATCCGTGCGTAAACGCGGTGAAGGTGACCTGGGTATGAAGCTGGTGGACGAGATCGTTGCCCAGTTGAAAGAGGAAATTGCTTCAAGACAAGTTTAATGTATTGTGAAACCTAATATAGGTATGTATTTTCAAAAATAAAACGGAAGCCGTCTGAGAAACAGGGAAGTACCCCTGCGTGGATCAGACGGTTTTTTGACGTGTAATCATGCGCTGTATATGAGGTAAGGTATAGAATATATGTTTTTTGGTAACCCTTTGCAAGTGAGGGGGAGGTTATACCATGAACATGAAAAAGTATGTTTCAAATGTGAATGAAAACAAGTTCATCATCATGTGCTGCTTTATCTTTGCTGGAATTTTGATGAGTTTCAATCAGGCCCAGGCCTATATATTTGAAGAGGAAAGCACCATCCTGCATGTACAGCCAATCAAAACGGACGAAGATCATGAAGTAACCCGGGGTGCAGCATTGGAGCGACCATCCAGGTTAGGCCAGGCTCAACCGCTGTATACGGACGAGGGCCGATTAACGACTTTAGCATACATGGCTTTGATGTGGTCGCCGCAGCCGATTATGCTTCCAAAACCCGAGCTTCAGGCGAAACGAGTGGTTGACCCGGTTGATCCGGGCATGCCAGTGCTTGCGCCGCGTTCGGAACAAATTTTGGGTACGAAAAAAGTGACTGCAACGGGGTATACAGCAGGTGTTGAATCAACTGGCAAAACACCGAAGCATCCTCAATACGGCATCACATATTCAGGTGTAAAGGTACGTCGGGACAAGGAAACGGTCTCCACTATCGCTGCTGATCCGAAGCTGTTTCCGATGGGCTCCATTTTGTATATTCCCGGTTACGGTTACGGAATTGTTGCAGATACCGGGTCGGCGATCAAAGGAAACAAAATTGATCTTTACTTTCCAACGACAAAGCAGGTATACAAAGAATGGGGCAAAAAGGATGTAGAGGTTCAAGTGATCAAGCAGGGCGGCGGGAAATGTACGGAGGAAATGCTTAAGGAGCTGTCCAAAGCCATTGATGTCTACAAAACCGTTCCGGATTCCTGGCTTGATAAGGCCATCTGATATGGAATGTGTTGCCTGAATAACAGCAAGCCGCTCTTCACATAATATTGACTGGGGACGAACCCCGCACTGCCATGTGCAGTGTAAATATGAAGAGAGAGGTGATTCGTTGTGGCTAAAAAATCACAAGGGTACCAAACGCCTAACGAGAAGTATGATGCTGAGTTTGGTCAGGAGAATGGAAGTGCTGCTTCTAAAGTGAAGCAAGCTTCTCAAAACAAAGTGCAAGACAATTACCAAACACCTGATGAAAAATATAATGCCGAGTTTGGTGTGGAAAACACAGGTCAAACAGGCCGTGCAGGCAAACTGAAAAAGTAAGTTTTGCCTCTCATCTAATGAGATGAAGTGCAAAAAGAGTAGGTATAACACCCTGGGGCAGCAGCTCCGGGGTGTTTCTATGTATTCTTTTGCAATATTGAGTATTAGAATAAGTTGAACTAAAGAATGTACACAATCCACTCCAATATGCTCATCAATTCAGGCACATTAGGGCGTGTCTTGAAACCTACTGAAGTGCATCTTTTACTGTCTTTTCGCCCCCTGCTGCGACACTTTCCCTTGACGTGCCCCGGCACGCCTGCGGAAAACTTCCTGGCTTGGAACGAAAATTCAGCAAAATCTGCTTCCTTCAGCGTTTTCAGACACGCCCTAGTCAAACATCGTCCATCGCTCATGGCAAGTGCAAGTCTGCCACCCTCTATTGCGAGCGCTAACGATCAGGAGAAGCCTTATTTCGGCATATTCGGGCTTTGGAAAATTCTAACGATCCCCAGAGACGCTATTGTGCTGAAACCAGCTTGATCAGGCTCATTTTTCAGGATTTCGAATGGAATAAGCTTCCTGGAGATCGTTAGAATTCAAATGTCTCCGATTCAGGGAAAATAAGCTCTATGGGGATCGTTAGCATTCCCTCTAACAGCCTGCCAAGGCTGGTATTCTTGCCCTATTACAACGCGCTTTGACGATCATCAACCGTTAATCGGTATAATGTCGTTTCTTTTGTTCAATTTATATAGAATAATAATATATTTTACATAATGTTCCTCCAGCCTCGGTCTCGGGACTGAGACAACTTCAACCTGTCGGCGCTGTTAACATCATCTCGTCTGATGTACACTGAATTTATAATAACGACGAAGGAGAAATGAGTGATGAAACGATCTACGCTTGAACGCTGGTGGGTTGGCATACCTCTTATCGCTATTGGTGCAATGATCTTGCTCAAACAATTGGGATATGACATTGATGTAGGATATATTTTCAGAACATATTGGCCGGTATTCCTGATCTGGTGGGGAGTCAAAGGATTGACGGAGATTCGGCGTCATGGTGGATATGCTGCTTTGGGGCCAGTAATCGTCTTGTCCATAGGGGGATTTTTCCTTGCACGCAATTTGGGTGTGATCGGATACTCGATCGGAGAATTCATTCGTTATCTGATCCCGATTCTGTTGATCGGTGGCGGTTTGTATGTATTGATCGGACCTGGGCAGCGCGACCGGAAACATCATGGAAAAGGAGGTATGACCCCGCTTTCACCGCCTGAGCAGCCATATAAGCCTTTGTCAGAGAAGGATTTGGAGATGCCTTCGTCATTTGACGAAGAGTTCGAGAAAACGTTTGGCAAGCCAAATCAGGAGTCGGTTTCGGGCAAGCAGCAATCGTTTCATTCGGGTGAGCAGCAGAATGTAAACAGTGGGGGTATGGATTCGTTTGACAAGCACTACAATACCCACTCGGGAGAACAGAAATATGGAGGCTTCGGTCACTCCCACGGCTATGGTTATCATGAAGATTACGGGACCAAAACATTTAATAAATCTACGTTTATTGGCGACTTTCATATGGGTAAGGAAGTATTCTCGCTGAAACCGATGAATATCTCCTCATTTATTGGGGACACGGTGATTGATTTAACCAAGGCGCAAATTGCTTATGGAGAGACCAAAATTGTCATTTCACATTTTATCGGTGATGTGAAGGTATTTGTTCCAGAGGATATGGATCTCGGCATCTCGTTAACAACGAATTCGTTTATCGGAGACATGAAGCTTCTGGATCACAAACGTGGCGGTTTTATGAGCAGCGCGCAGGAAGAAACTCCACATTATATGGAAGCTGGTAAAAAAGTGCGAATCATTGCCAGTGTGTTTATCGGTGACGTCAAAGTGAATAAGGTGGGTTAACACATGATTCGAACGATTCTCAAAGCAAACAAATGGGAACTGATGACGTATTTTGTGTTAACCGGATTGATCACACTGGTCGGATTCTATCTGTTATATGGGGATGTGCTTGCAGGCACGAATCGCAATCGGGCATGGACTTTTATTGGAATTGTCGTTGCAGGCACGATTGTTACGGGATATATCGCGGCGCTTCGCCTGCAACGGAAAATTGATCTGCTCGACCTGAATATGCTTAAAGTGTCCAAAGGCAATATGGCCGTACGTATGCCGGAGGCTGATGATGCTTCATTTGGGCGGGTGTATCAGGAGTTTAACGTGATGATGGAATCCATTGAAAATAAAATGAGATTGCTTCAGCGGCTGGGCGAGCAGGAAGTCATTGAGAAGGAGCAGGCTTCTGAACGTGCAGTGATCGAAGAACGCAAGCGAATGGCAAGAGACCTGCATGACACCGTCAGTCAGCAATTGTTCGCCATGCACATGTCGGCTTCATCGCTGCCGCGTCTGATGGAGATGAATCCTGAGCATGGACGCACTGTGCTGCACCAGTTAATTCAGATGTCTCATACTGCACAGCGTCAGATGCGCGGATTGATTGCCCAGCTTCGCCCGGTAGAACTGGAAGGGCGTGATCTGGCAGCTGCGCTGGACAGCTGGTTCCCTGACTACTGCCGGCAAAACGGACTTAAAGGTGTGAAAGAGCTGGAACTGGATGGCGGAGTCTCGGATGCCATTGAGCACCAGCTGTTTCTCATTATTCAGGAGGCTGTAGCGAATGTTGTCAAACATGCAGAAGCCGGACTGGTCAGCCTGGCGATTCGGGAATCTGAGCATCAGATCAGCATGAGCATCAGTGATGACGGGCATGGTTTCCTGCAGCAAACCGAACGTCCGGGATCATACGGTTTGTCTACGATGCGGGAACGCGCGGAGAAGCTCGGCGGACAGGTTCAGATTATATCCAAGCCTGGAGCTGGCACAACGGTGCGGGTGCTGATCCCTAAATTTCAGAATGTGTCAGAGGGGGAAACGGAATGAACGGCAAAGTTAACGTAATGATTGTGGATGACCATGATATGGTTCGGATGGGGTTGAAAACATATCTGATGCTGGAGCCTGCTTTTCATGTGATGGCAGAAGCGGGGAATGGTCAGGACGCGCTGGAACAGCTTCGTCAGATGAAGGATACGCATAAGCCGGACCTGATTCTCATGGACCTGATGATGCCCGTTATGAATGGAGCTGAGGCGACTGAGGCCATCATGTCCGAATTTCCGAATATGAAAATTGTGATGCTGACCAGCTTCCTGGAGGATGACCTTGTTGTTCAAGCGATTGAAGCAGGAGCGGTCAGTTATGTGCTGAAAACCGTCTCTGCCGAAGAACTGATCTACGCTCTTCAAGGTGCAAACAGGGGCATGCCGGTGATGACGGGAGATGTGTCACAGGCGTTGACGAGGGGAATCCGGCAGCGTACAGCAAGAGAAAGCGAATCCGGACTTACGGAACGGGAGAAGGAAGTGCTTTTGCTTGTCGCAGAGGGAAAAACCAATAAAGATATTGGAGAAGAACTACATATCAGTATCAAAACCGTCAAAACTCATGTAAGCAACCTGCTGATGAAATGTGAAATGGATGATCGCACGCAGCTGGCCATCTATGCTCATCGACAGGGCTGGGTGAAGAAAAATAGCTGAAAATGCTGCTATGACGGGAAAAAAGAGCAAATATTGCATGCTTTTATCTCCTTTTTAATTGTTTTTAAGGTGCGATTAAGGTTCAAAGTACAAAATAAGGACAGTTAAAGAATATCTCTTGCGAATAAGAGATTGGGAGGTAGAGAGGCATGGACGACCGTAATTATAGATCAAACCGACAAGATGAGGAAAAGGAAACAACACAAGCAGAGAATCGCAATTCTGCAGGAAATAATGATTCCTCTTATTATTATTCTTATGGACCGTTTCAGTCCGTGAATCAGGAAGATACAGCTGGCTCCGATGGGGCACGCCAAGAAGGAAATGTAGAGATTACCAGACCAGATCCGGTCAAGCCTGTTCCGACCTACTATAACAGCGGAGCTTCGGATCAGGCAGGCAGAATCTCTGGAGGCAGCGGTTCCGGGACTGGTGGCGGTCAGGGAAATGGCGGCAACAATAATGGTGGATGGAATTACAACAATCGCAGACCACGGTCTTCTGTAAGATCCCTTCTGTTCTCATTTATTGCCGGTATGTTGGTCATCACGGTGCTGATGTACACAGCAGACAGAACGAACATGTTTACACCGCAGGCCGCATTGACGAATAACGGAACAGAATCTGCTCAAGAGACACCAAGCAATACAGGTGGAGGTAACAATGTGACGGCGTCCTTGCTGCCAACAGGTAAAGAGGATGTATCCTCTGTGGTGAAACAGACTAGCCCGGCTGTCGTGAAAATTGAAACGTTGGCAAAACAGTCCACACGTGGTTCCGGACAAGGGGGAGCCAATACCAATGATCCGCTGTATCAATACTTCTTTGGCGGCGGTAATGATAACGGGCTTGGCGGCAATCAAGGTCAGAGCGAGCAGCCTCAAGCCAGCAATCAACTTGTTCCGCTGGGCATTGGTTCAGGATTCATTTTTGACAAAGACGGTTATATCCTGACCAATCAGCACGTCGTTCAGGGCGCAGACGTCATTCAGGTAACACTTGAGAACAACAGCAAGCCTTATGAAGCTAAACTTCTGGGCAGCAGCTTTGATCTGGACCTTGCGGTGCTGAAAATCGAGAAAAACAGCGGAGATAAAGACTTCCCGGTTGCGCCGCTGGGCAACTCAAACAATACCCAGGTTGGTGAATGGCTTGTAGCGATTGGTAACCCGGAAGGTTTTGAACATACTGTTACTGCGGGTGTGCTGAGTGCCAAAGAACGTACGATCAGCATTCCGGACCAAGAAACAGGAAAAACTCGTGAATACAGCCATCTGCTGCAAACAGATGCTTCGATTAACCCGGGTAACTCTGGTGGTCCATTGCTTAACCTGAATGGTGAAGTTATCGGCATGAACGTTGCTGTGAGTGCGGATGCACAGGGGATTGGTTTTGCAATACCATCCAGTGTGATCTCTGAAGCTGTGAAATATCTGAAAGAGAATAAGGATGTTCCCAAAGAGCCTGTACCGTTCATTGGTGCTTCCCTTATGAATCTCACTCCAGAAGTAGCTAAACAAATGGGAACGGACATCACGGAAGGTTCGGTTGTAGCGAGCACGGTATACCAATCGCCAGCCTATCAGTCTGATCTGAGACCGTATGATATTATTACCGGCGTAAACGGTACTCCAAAAGCAACAAGCCAGGATCTGATTGACTTTATCAAGACTCAGAAAGTCGGCGGGGAAGTTACGCTGAATGTCGTTCGTGACGGCAAGAAGATTGATGTGAAAGTGAAAATTGGCAACAAGAATGATTTCAATACAACACAAACACAGCAGCAATAAGAGTGCATGATGCAAAAGCAAGCATAAGAACGGAAGGGTTTGACCGCCCTTCCGTTTTTTGCACTGTGCCCTTATTATAGCTTCAAACCACGCTTGAGATGGAGAAGGTGCGAATCAAGCCCGGGCCTGTTACAATGGGAATACAAACGTTAGGGTAAAGGAGAAAGACCATGCGCTCAACTATTTTGATTGTAGATGATGACGAGAAAATTGTGTCTATGCTGCGCCGAGGGCTGGCATTTGAAGGATATGACGTACAGACAGCTTCCAACGGGGCAGAAGGCCTTAGCAAGCTGATGGACAAAGAACCCGATATTGTGGTGCTTGATGTGATGATGCCGCAGATTGACGGCTTTGAAGTATGTCGCAGATTAAGGGAAGCCGGAAGCACAGTTCCGGTCTTGATGCTCACGGCCAAAGATGAGGTTCAGAGCAGAGTCACGGGACTGGATACCGGCGCTGATGATTATTTGGTAAAACCGTTTGCGCTGGAAGAGCTGCTCGCTCGTGTTCGTGCATTGCTGCGACGCAAATCCGATATCAGCAGTGTGGCCGATAACCGTCTGGTATATGAAGATATCATTCTGGATAATGATTCGCGTGAAGTGCTCCGGGACGGGAAACGTCTGGAGCTGACGGCGAAGGAATTCGAATTGCTGCATCTCTTTATGCAGAATCCTAGGCGGGTGTTGTCTCGAGATCTGATTATGGACAAAATCTGGGGATACGATTACAGCGGAGAATCCAACGTTCTGGAGGTTTACATCGCCATGCTCAGACAGAAGACGGAAGAGCATGGAGGTAAACGGGTCATTCAGACGATTCGGGGGGCCGGTTATATTTTGAGAGGTGACTCCTGACATGTCCATCCGGTTGAGACTAACCGCATGGTACTCTGGGATTCTGGCAGCCGTGCTGATTTTTTGGGGTGTCGTGATTTATGCGTTTGTATATTTTAATACGTACAATGAAGTCGAGCAGCAGCTGAAGGAAAAAAGTCTGAGAATTACGCAGCAGATCGGGTTTAACCCGTTATCACAGACTCTTGATCTTGATCCGTATGCAGAGAGTCAGCTGCAAGAGGCTCAGATTTATATTCAATTGGTTGATTACCAGACGGGATTATACAAGTCTTCGGGAAACCTGGAAAAGTCGGGAATTATTTTCCCCATCGTCAATATCAATAATATTCGTGATGAAATTGGCATTTCCAAAATAACAGTACATGGCATCCCCTTTCTGGTGAATCAGCAGGCTTTATCTCTCCAGGGAACCAATGAAATCAGAGGTTTGCTTCAAGTGGGTGCGAATGTCAGCTCACAGGAGCGTTTGTTGGAAGCGCTGCGGAACATTCTCGTCTTTGGCTGGCTGGTAGCCATGGCGCTTGCCATAACATCCGGTTTGATCCTGGCTCGCAAGTCGATGCGGCCGCTGGTTAATGTGATTGATGCAGCTAATCAGATTCAGTCGGGAGATGATCTCAGCGTTCGTATTCAGTACAACGGGCCGAAGGATGAGATCGGACGTCTGATCGAGACGGTGAACAACATGCTGGAGCGTACTGAATTGTCTTTCCGTGGGTTGGAAGAGACAAATGCCGCACAGCGCCGTTTTGTATCGGATGCTTCTCATGAATTGCGGACTCCATTGACAACGATTCGGGGAAATGTGGATTTCCTGAAAAAGCTGTGGGATCAAGAGGGTGGGGAGCGCCCGAATCTGGATGAAGAAACGATCAAGCAGATGTCTCTGGAAGCCATTGAGGATATGGCTGATGAGGGCAAACGTATGAGCCGTCTGATCAGTGATATGTTGTCACTGGCGAGAGCGGATACAGGCCAGAAAATCGAGCTTAATCCGATTCCTTTGCAAATTCTGGTACAGGAAGTGGCACGCAGAGCACAATTTCTGGATCGCCAAGCAGACTGGTCGCCAGGTGATCTTTCAATTCTGAACGGTATTTATGTGAACGGAAGCAAAGATTATTTGCAGCAGATGCTGTTTATTTTTATCGAAAATGCGTTTAAGTACACACCGGAGGGGTCTGTAACCCTGGATGCTGTCTTGTATAAAGGGCAGGTTGGACTGCGCATCAGCGATACAGGGATCGGCATGGAACGGGATCAGGTGCCGTTTATATTTGATCGCTTCTACCGTGCGGACGAATCCCGCGGAGCGACGCCGGGCATTGGACTCGGTTTATCCATTGCAAAATGGATTATCGAGGAGCATAACGGGTCTGTAGAAGTTGTAACAAGACGAGGAGAAGGAACAACGTTTATCATCTGGCTGCCGGTTGTCTTTGCCCCGCCTATTGAATAAAGGTATAATAGAAAAGACTGCAATTACAACGGCTGTACAGCCGGGAAAGAAAGCGGGTGGCAACCAAGTGGAAGTACTGCGAATTTCGCCGCGGGGATATTGTTACGGAGTTGTGGACGCCATGGTGCTGGCGCGTCAGGCGGCACGCAATCTGGATTTACCACGGCCGATTTATATATTGGGCATGATTGTGCATAACAAACATGTGACAGATTCTTTTGAAGATGAAGGTATCATTACCCTTGACGGTCCCAATCGGATGGAGATTCTGAATCAGGTGGAGAGCGGCACGATCATTTTCACAGCGCACGGGGTATCGCCGGAGGTACGTAAGCTGGCTCGGGAGAAAGGTCTGACTACAGTGGATGCAACATGTCCTGATGTGACCAAGACACATGATCTGATTCGGGAGAAAACGGCCGAAGGATATGAGATTATTTATATCGGCAAGAAGAACCACCCAGAGCCAGAAGGGGCAATCGGTGTTGCGCCAGGCCATGTGCATCTGATCGAGAAGGAAGAAGAGATCGAAAGTCTGCGTGTGCCTGCGGGCAAAATTTTGATTACCAACCAGACAACGATGAGTCAATGGGATATCAAACATATTATGAGCCGCTTGCTGGAGAAATTCCCTGGTGCCGAGATTCATAATGAAATATGTCTTGCTACACAGGTACGTCAGGAGGCGGTTGCTGAACAAGCGGGTCAGTCTGATCTTGTGATTGTTGTAGGTGATCCGCGCAGCAATAACTCCAATCGTCTGGCGCAGGTGTCAGAGGAGATTGCGGGTGTGACTGCATACCGTGTGTCGGATGTGTCCGAAATCCGGCAGGAGTGGCTGAAAGGTGTACAGAAAGTGGCTGTAACATCAGGAGCTTCAACACCAACACCAATTACGAAGGAAGTTATTCAGTACCTGGAGCAGTATGAGCATGATCAGCCGGAGACTTGGGAAATCAAGCGTACGGTAAACATGAGTAAATTATTGCCACCGGTAAGAGAGAAAACTCGCACCACATAATTTCCAGATGAAATATCTGAAACAGATAAAGATATATAGAAAACTATATATGGTAAAGAAACGGAAACATCCTGCTGTGACATTCCTTTATTGGATATGGCGAGCGGGATGTTTTTTTTATACTGTGTGGAGACAGGAGCAGGTATGTTCATCCATGTTTCATCTTGACGAAGAGAAATAACTGTGATATATTTGCTTTAGTGATTAAAAGCTTAAAAGCGAACAAGCGTTTAAGCGCGACAGAGTTTGATCTGAATATACATTCACAATTACACAACCAGACGAACGAAATACACAAAGGTGCTCTTATACAAGGAAGGATGGGAGAATAATATGATCGTAATTGCAGGCAAGAATACCTCGGAGGATCAGATCCAGGATATCGTTAGTGTTATTGAAAAGGAAGGGCTTCAGGCACATGTCTCTCGCGGAGAGGATCGCACGATTATTGGTCTGATCGGTAAAGTGGAGCCGAAAATGCAAGAACATCTGCGCCAGATGAAGGGTGTAGAGAATGTGGTGAAAATTTCAAAATCGTACAAACTGGCAAGCCGTGACTTCCATCCGGAAGACACTGTCATCTCTATTAAAGGTGTGGATATCGGCGGCAAAGAGCTTGTCGTCATGGGCGGACCTTGTGCCGTGGAGTCTGCAGCACAGATTGATGAGATCGCTGGACTTGTTAAAGCCGCGGGCGGACAGGTGCTTCGCGGAGGTGCCTTCAAACCACGCACAGGCCCTTACAGCTTCCAGGGAACAGGTGTAGAAGGTTTGATCATGATGGCTGAAGCAGGACAGAAGCATAACCTGCTGACGATTACAGAGGTGATGACACCGGAGTATGTAGATATTTGTGCGGAGTACGCGGATATTTTGCAGGTAGGAACACGTAACATGCAGAACTTTGATTTGCTGCGCAAGCTGGGCGAGTGTGGTAAACCTGTATTGCTGAAACGTGGATTCAGTGCGACATACGATGAACTGCTTAATGCAGCAGAATACATTCTTGCAGGCGGTAATCCGAATGTAATGCTGTGTGAACGCGGTATCCGTACATTTGAGTCTTACACGCGGAATACGCTTGATCTGTCAGCAATCCCTGTATTGCAGTCTCTGAGCCATCTGCCAGTTATCTCTGACCCGAGCCATGGAACAGGCCGTCGTGAGCTGGTCGAGCCAATGACCAAAGCTTCGGTAGCTGCCGGAGCAAACGGTCTGATCATTGAGATGCATACCGATCCCGATAACTCTATGACTGGAGATGGCGTGCAATCCCTGTTCCCTGATCAGTTTGCCAACCTGCTGCAGGATCTGGAGAAATTAGCTCCGATTGTAGGCAAAACGTTTAACACAGCTAAACAGTCTGCTGACTTTTTCCCGGCACGTGTAGGGGTATAATTCAGCTGCATAACGGAAAATAAGCCATTCAAACCGGACTTTTGCCTCGAATTGTTCTTTGTGAACAATTGAGGGAGATGTCCGGTTTTTCGTCTATTTTGCGCGGATGAACATATTTATTAATCAAAGGTGATAAGAAACATTTATGATGTTACGTTTTTCCATCATTTAGGCGATTTTCGGGGTTACTTCACCGCATTAAACCAGTCAAATGTTCATATAAAACGTTGTTATATGAATTTATATGTATTGTAAAATGTAAGTATACCTAACATACCTGCAAAAAATACCTTACATAAGTATTGACGATGTCACATTTGAGATTTTATAATGACGACAGAAAAAAATTCGAATATATAGACATTTTCTTCGTGGGGTTGTTTAATGTTCGGAATATTTGGGAGGACGAATACATGTCGGTTGAAAACGTATTGAAATCAATTCAAGAGAACAACATCGAGTGGGTAGATTTTCGCTTTGTAGATTTGGCTGGTCGTGCGCATCACATCTCTTTGCCAGCTTCGGCTGTTGATGCAGACACGTTCGTAAATGGAGTAGCGTTTGATGGTTCTTCGATCCAAGGTTTCCGCGGTATTGAAGAGTCCGATATGGTTATGATGCCGGACCCTGAATCGACTTATGTCGATCCGTTCACTGCACACCCTACACTGAATGTTATGTGCGACATTTTCACACCGGATGGCGAGCGTTATGAGCGTGACCCACGCAGCATCGCAGTGAAAGCTGAAGCTTTCCTGAAAGAAAGCGGCGTAGGTACTGCGGCGTTCTTCGCACCGGAATCCGAGTTCTTCATCTTCGACGATGTTCGTTATGAGAGCGGCACAAACAGCTCCTCTTATTATGTAGATTCCGAAGAAGCAGCATGGAACACCAACCGCAAAGAAGAAGGCGGCAACCTGGGCTTCAAAGTTCGCACAAAAGGCGGATATGTTCCAGTAGCACCAGTGGACACTCAACAAGATATCCGTAGTGAAATGTGCCGTTTGCTTGAAGAAGCCGGCTTGTCTATCGAGCGTCATCACCATGAAGTAGCAACAGCTGGTCAAGCTGAAATCAACTTCCGTTTTGATACGTTGAAGAAAACAGCAGATAACCTGCTTGTATACAAATACATCGTTCATAACACAGCACGTCAATATGGCAAAGTAGCAACGTTCATGCCAAAACCATTGTTTGGCGACAACGGTAGCGGAATGCACGTTCACCAATCCATCTTCGATGGTGATTCCCCATTGTTCTATGACAAAGGCGGATATGCAAACCTGAGCGAAATGGCTCTGCACTACATTGGCGGTATTCTGTACCACGCTCCGGCGCTGATCGCTTTGACAAACCCAAGTACAAACTCGTTCAAACGTCTTGTACCTGGTTATGAAGCACCAGTTAACTTGGTATACTCCAAAGGTAACCGTTCCGCAGCTGTACGTATCCCGGTTGCTGCCGTAACACCTAAAGGCTGTCGTATCGAGTTCCGTACACCTGACTCCACAGCTAACCCATACCTGGCATTCTCTGCAATGCTGATGGCGGGTCTGGATGGAATCAAACGCAAAATCAACCCGACTGAGCTTGGATATGGTCCACTGGACAAAAATATCTATGACCTGTCTGATGCAGACAAAGAAAACATCCGCAGTGTACCAGCTTCCCTCGAAGAAGCATTGGATGCACTCGCAGCTGACCATGAGTTCTTGACTGAAGGCGACGTATTCACAAAAGAATTCATCGACAATTACATCAACCTCAAGCGCGATGAAGCTAAAGCTGTTGCAATCCGCATTCATCCGCACGAGTACAGCCTCTACTTCGACTGCTAATCGGTCGAAGTCGGAACCCGAGTGGTTCCTGCTCAAAGCCTCCGGGAGTTGCTCTCGGAGGCTTTTCCTTGAAGCAAACAGTGCAGTGCTTTAACTTTTTAGGGTGATAAAGGAATTTGATAGCCTGAAATGCGTTTTCAGTGCATATTTCCCTTGAAGCGGTCAGGGAATACTGATATCATAGCGATAATATTTACTTCATATGTCAGTTAAGGATGGAAAGGGCGGGGAATTTTTTGACAAAGAGAGCGTATAACTTTAATGCAGGACCAGCAGCATTGCCATTAGAAGTATTGGAGCGTGCCCAGGCGGAATTTGTAGATTTTCGTAATACAGGTATGTCGATTATGGAGATGTCTCACCGCGGAGCCGTGTACGAGTCTGTACATAATGAAGCGCAGGAGCGTCTGTTGTCGCTGTTAGGCAATCCTAAAGGATATAAAGTGCTCTTCCTGCAGGGCGGTGCAAGCACTCAGTTTGCGATGCTGCCGATGAATTTGCTCGGGGCAGGTCAGACAGCCAGTTACATCATGACAGGCAGCTGGGCCAAAAAGGCATTGTCTGAAGCGAAGCTGATTGGTGAGACGCAGATCGCTGCATCATCGGAAGCTGATAAATTTATGAAATTGCCGAATGTTTCGAACCTGGAATTGCCTGAGCGTACGGCTTACGTGCATATCACTTCCAATGAAACGATTGAAGGCACACAGTTCAAGTCGTTCCCTGATACGGGATCTGCACCGCTCATTGCAGACATGTCGAGTGATATTTTCTGCAAACCGTTTGACCTGAATCAGTTTGGCATGATCTATGCAGGCGCACAGAAAAACCTTGGTCCTTCGGGCATTACGGTTGTAATCGCACGTGAGGAACTGGTAAGTGAGTCTCCAAAAACCATTCCAACGATGTTCCGTTACAGTACACATGTGGACAACAACTCCCTGTACAATACACCGCCATCCTTCTCGGTTTATATGGTGAACGAAGTGCTGAAATGGATTGAAGAGCAGGGTGGTCTGGCTGGTGTAGAGCAGAAGAATATCAAAAAAGCCGAGCTTCTTTACAATACAATTGATTCCTCCGGTGATTTCTATCGTGGCTGTGTCGTGCCAGAAGACCGCTCGTTAATGAACGTGACGTTCCGTCTTGCATCTGAGGAGTTGGAAAAGAAATTCATTAAAGCTTCTGAGCAGGAAGGTTTTGTTGGTCTGAAAGGGCATCGCAGTGTAGGCGGTCTTCGCGCTTCCATCTACAATGCTGCACCATATGAGAGTGTTAAGGCACTTACTGACTTTATGAAACACTTCCAGCAATCAAACGGATAATTGTAAAGTAAGAAGACCAAAACTACAGCATCTAGCCTTCGAGAAGCAGTTTCACGGTTGAGCGGCTGCTGTTCCAAAGCCTTCCACATTGACGTGTGGGAGGCTTTTCTTTAGAATTAAAGGATTGTTGTAATTACGAACCTGAACTAAAAAGGAGATCTAACACATATGGCATTACACATCGTTCTTGTTGAACCGGAGATTCCAGCTAACACAGGCAATATTTCGCGGACGTGTGCGGCAACGGGTACCCATCTGCATCTTGTTCGTCCATTGGGATTTCGGACAGATGATGCTACGCTTAAACGTGCCGGACTGGACTACTGGCATGCGGTTCATATTGAATACCATGATTCGTTTGCTGA
The DNA here is from genome assembly GCF_050171015.1 of Paenibacillus sp. TC-CSREp1. Lineage (NCBI taxonomy): Bacteria > Bacillati > Bacillota > Bacilli > Caryophanales > Paenibacillaceae > Paenibacillus > Paenibacillus sp. TC-CSREp1. The sequence goes on from NZ_JBNOKM010000003.1 coordinate 336,191, forward strand.
GGTGCAAGAGAAGTATGCGGATGCGCGTTTTTTCTACGCAACAACGAAAGCGAAAAATCGATATAGCGATTTTGAGTTTCAAGATGGAGACTTTCTCGTATTTGGCAAAGAAACAAAAGGGCTTCCGCCTGAGTTAATTGCTGCAAATCCAGAGACTTGCATGAAAATGCCGATGTCGGGGGACGTTCGGTCGTTAAATCTGTCCAATTCGGCAGCGATTATTGTGTATGAGGCGCTGCGCCAGCTGAATTTTCCCGGATTGGAGTAGTAAAATAAGCTGCAAAATGAGGTTAGAATTCGCTGAAAAAACATTTTTCAAAAAAAAGGACAAAAAATGTTTATTTCCAGCAGGATTCGACAAATTTTTGGCGAATCTATAGATATAGTACTAATGTACCTAGAAATTCAGAGTAAGATAGGAGAGGTGTGCCGTAGCTATGAAGCCAGCTGGAGTAGTTCGCAAAGTTGACCAATTGGGTAGGATCGTATTGCCTAAATCTTTGCGTAAAAGGTATCAAATGAATGAAGGAGATCCTGTAGAAATTCTAGTGCAAGGGGATCATATTATTCTGGAAAGATATCGCCCGAAATGTATTTTCTGCGGTTCGATGGAAGATGTCAATGACTTTAAAGAGCGTTACATATGCGCACAATGCTTGGAAGAAATGACTCAGCTATCATAAGAAAATCAGATACAAAAACGCCATGGAGCTCTGAAGCTCTATGGCGTTTTTGTATCTTGGTAAAATGAATCAGCCAGATGAAATCGACTCCTCCGATCACTCTGTCGTCGTCGTAACCGTGTGATCAGCTCTATTTCAGTTTAATATAGGCAGAATTTGCGCCCAAACGGCATCCAGAATGCCTTGCATATTCTCTTCCTGGCTATTGATGCTGATGACTGCATCTTCGGAAGGCAGCATAATGCAGAATTGACCATAAGCTCCATCAGCACGATAAGCACCATGCGTGCACATCCAGAATTGATAACCATAGCCTTGTCCCCAATCTCTGTTTCCGTTCCCGCTTGTATCTATTTGTTTCCGCGTAGCTGCTCTGATCCACTCGGCAGGAACAAGCTGCTGATTATTCCAGAGCCCTTCCTGAAGAATGAACTGACCGAATCGGCTTAATTCCTCATTAGTCAACCATAGACCTGCACAACCGAGGGTCACGCCAAGAGGAGAAGTCTCCCACACAATATCATGTATACCGAGTGGTTCAAACAGTCGTGGAATGAGGTAATCTTTAACTGTTTGGCCGATTGCTGCCTGCAGCATGGCTGAGATCATAAATGTATCACCGCTGCTGTATGTAAAATGCGCTCCAGGCATTCGGTCAAGTGATAGAGACATGTAATGTTTCGCCCAGTCTTTTTCCTGCAAGGAAGCTCGTTCGTCTGCCCAGAGCGGGGGTGAATCATGGCCTGAAGACATGCGCAGCAGATCCCGCAGTGTAATCTCTCGCGGGGAAGGAAGCTGTGAAGAGCTGCATTGTGCTTGATCATAAGGGAAGTAATCGCCCAGCTTTGCGTCCAGATGAATAAGCCCTTCCCGAACGGCCAGACCGACGGCCATGCAGGTGAAGGATTTGCTGACAGAATGCTGTACACGGCGGAGATCGGTATCCTGATGCCATTCCTCCAAGAGCTGTCCATGCTGAAGTACACGAACAGAATGAACCTGAAGCTGCTGCGTTGTAATGGTGTCTATAAAGCCTTTCAGTTGTTCAGACATGATACCCTCCTGATTTAAGGATAAATCCGATTTGTTTCATCAAAAATGCATTTGATTTTAATCTAGTGAAACGTTTCCGTAATCTGATCACAAAATTAGAACTCATGTTAGTACAAACTTGCTTCAATGTCAATTCAGGTGCAAAAATGAATGGTTAAACTTTAACATGCTCACAATAAAAGTGTCTTTTGGATCAAAATTGAAGCTGTTAAGTCACTGTTTTGATAAAATAACGCGAAAAATGTAAAAAGGTTATTGACAGGATTTACTCATCGGGATTATGATTTATTCGAAACGATTCGAAGAAATCGCTTCCAAGTAAAATGTTGATATTTTAAGTCTTAGTAAATCAACGTTGGTTATGTTTGAAACGATTCGAGAGAATCGTTTCGATAACAGAGCTTTCACGGGGAGCATGAGAGAACGTTACAGCACACAGAGAAAAAGAGATTCGCAGTAAAACGCAGTAAGCCGTAGTCAACAGCGGCAAAGCTGAAAGGGGTTACGAAATGGCGCATATTACGATCGAAACCGGATCGCCTACATTATGCATGAATACCAGCATACATGTGGTGTCCAGTGACTCCGGAGAGACTTCAGGCGGTACACTATATCTGCTCCACGGGGCTGGAGACAATGCGAGCACATGGCAGCGTCTAACCACCATTGAGATGTACGCAGCTCAGTACGGCTGTACCGTCATCATGCCGGAAGCAAACCGTAGTTATTATACCGATATGGAATACGGCCTGAATTACTTCCACTACATCACTAAGGAGTTGCCCGAAATATGCGGAAAACTGCTCCGGCTTAATACCGATCCGGCCAAAACGTTTGTTGCCGGGTTATCCATGGGTGGTTACGGCGCTTTAAAATGCGGCCTGACTTTTCCTGAGCGATATAGCAAGATCGTATCGTTATCCGGGGTGACGAATCTTCAAGCAAGGCTTCATGATCCGCACATGCCTGAAGGTATGGTCAAGGAAATGAAAGCGGTTTTTGGGGAACGGTTACAGGTAAAGGCCGATCAGGATATTTACGCATTGTCAGCCAAGCTGCTGGAGCAGGGAGCCCCCTTGCCTAAGATTCTGAGCTGCTGCGGTGACCATGATCCGTTTGTGGACATGAACCGGGACTATGCCGAGTACATGCAGGGAACTGCATTTGATTTTCGGTATGTGGAGACACCGGGGACGCATGAATGGAGATTTTGGGAACAGCATCTGAAAACGATGTTTGATTTTCTTTACAACGACAACACCATAGTAGAGTGAGGAGATGCAAATTGAAACCTGCAGCCGAAGGACCTAGCAAAAAGCTGAAGGCAAACATGAGAGGCAAGTCGCTTTGGACTGAAATCTGGAAGCACCGAATGACGTATACCCTGCTTGTACCCGGGCTTGTCTGGTTGATCCTGTTTGCTTACATGCCGATGGGCGGCCTGTCACTGGCATTTAAGGATTACAAGGCAAACCTGGGAATCTGGGGAAGCCCTTGGAGTGGATTTGAGAATTTCAAATACGTCTTCCGTGATCCAACTTTTATCGATGCCGTATGGCGGACGCTTTACATTAACATTCTGAAACTGATTATTCAGTTCCCATTCCCGATTATTCTGGCACTGCTGCTGAATGAACTGCGGATGCGCAGAGGGAAAAAGTGGTTCCAGACCATTCTGACATTCCCGCACTTCCTGTCCTGGATTATCGTATCCGGGGTTGTAATCAACGTGCTTGCTTATGACGGATTGGTGAATAGTGCACTCTCGTTACTGGGATTGCCAACGATTAATTTCCTGGGCTCTGAATCCAACTTTGTTCCGATGCTGCTTCTGACGGATATCTGGAAATCGAGCGGCTGGGGTGCGATTATCTTCCTCGCGGCAATCTCGGGTATCGATCAGGACCAGTATGAGTCTGCACAGATTGACGGGGCATCCCGGATGCAGCAAATGTTCCGCATCACCCTGCCAAACATCCTTCCTACGATTACGGTTATGTTTATTTTGTCCGTTGGCGGATTGATGTCCTCTGGTTTCGACCAGATCTTCAACTTGGCGAATGCAGCAACGAAAAATGTATCGGAAGTGCTGGATGTATATATTTACCGGATTACGTTCCAGTCCTCAACCGACTTCTCATTCTCGACAGCGGTCAGCTTGTTCCGTTCCCTGGTGAATATGGTGCTGCTGCTTCTGGCTGACAGATTTGCCAAGTGGCTTGGCGGAGACGGTTTGTTCCGATAAGAAAGGAGGAGTAACGAAATGAGCAAGAAAGCTGGAAAAAAGCCGAAGATTGGCACGGAACGAATGACCGTTCTTGATTATGTGATCTTCGCGATTTTGTTAGTGCTGGCACTGATGATCCTGATTCCATTCTGGAACGTCATTATGATCTCGTTTGCAACACAAAAGGAGTATGCCGAAAATCCGTTCCTGATGTTCCCGAAAGAATTCACGTTGGACTCTTACAGAGCGTTGTTCGCTGACGGAAGCATCCTGTCGGGTTACAAAAATACATTGATTCTGCTTGTGATCGGTTTGCCGCTCAGCTTGTTCCTGACAACAAGTATGGCTTATGGTCTGAGCCGCAGCAATTTCCCGTTCAAAAAGTTTCTCTTTTTCCTGGTGCTGTTCACCATGATCTTTAACGGAGGTATCGTTCCACTGTACCTCATTATGAAATCCTTGCATCTTACAGGTACGTTATGGTCCGTCATTCTGGCGGGAAGCTTCAGTGCCTTTAACATGATCCTGATGATGAACTACTTCTACACCTTGCCTGAATCGCTGATGGAGTCGGCAAGGCTGGATGGGGCAGGGGAATGGAGAATTTTGTTCTCCGTTGTTCTTCCGCTGGCAACACCAATTATGGCAACCATCACTCTCTTCTACGGGGTAGCCTACTGGAACAGCTGGTATGATGCGATGATCTTCCTGCGAAAAGCAGATCAGTTGCCGCTGCAAAACGTGCTGAGGAACATCATTGTCACATCTACGACCAATGCTTCCAATGCATCCAGTGTCGATGCCGTGAAGCTGAGCAGCTTCTCGATGGGGATGAAGATGGCTGCGGTATTTGTCACGATGGTACCAATTATGTGTTTCTTCCCAATGCTGCAAAAGCACTTTGCCAAAGGGGTATTAACAGGGGCTATCAAGACCTGATTTTACACATAGGATTTCCAAAGAAATTCGACTAAAAACATGGGGGTAAAAGCATGAAAACGGACAAAAAGCTGTCAGTCAAATCGTTATTTGCGATCACACTCTGTCTCTTGATGTTGGTGGTATCCGCTTGTTCCAACAGCAGCAGTTCAGAAGGTGGCAACGAGAAGGATGCGGAAGGAAATTACAAAGATAACCTGACCATTTCTGTAGCGAACCTGACTGAAGTGAAAAACGGAAACATGGACAATGAGTTCCACAAGTTCTGGGAAGACAAATTCAACATTAAATGGGATTACAACTATATTGACTGGGATTCCTGGGGTGAAAAGCTTCGTCTGTGGATCAACTCTGGCGACCTGCCGGATGTAGCGGTATGGAACTATGTACACGGCGATGCAATCAACAATATTGATCAAGGCTTGTTCTACAAGTTTCCGGATGACTGGAAAGAGCGCTGGCCAAACGTTGCTGCAGCATACAAGCTGACAGGACTTGGCGATAAGCTGGAAGAACTGACAGGCGGTACGTATGTGCTTCCTAGACCGATTTATTTTGAAAACAAACCGGCAGACCCGTTGACGAACCAAATTGGTGTTATCGCTCTTCGCAAAGACTGGGCCAAAGCCGTTGGTTTTGAACTGAAAGATGCGTACACAACTTCTGAATTGAATCAGTTCGCTGAACTCGTGAAAGAAAAAGACCCGGGCAAGGTGGGTAATAAACTGGTGCCATTGTCTTACAATGCTGCCGATGCAATGACAAACATCATTATGCCTAACAATGTTCATGCAATTACAGATGTTCCTTTCTACAAAGGCGAAGATGGTAAGTTCCATTGGGGTCCTGCAGATCCGGAAACACTGACAGGCCTGAAATTGATGCAAAAAGCATACAAGGATGGTCTGCTTAACCCAGAGTTCTACACTTGGAAAAACAATGAAGGACAAAACAACTTCAAAGTAACAGGTACTGCAGCTGTAACCAGTCTTGGTGGACTCGCTTCATACAGACAAGGTCTGGATTCCGATATGAGAAAAAATCTTGGTGTCGACAGTGATGAGCTTGTTCACACAGCGATCGTGCTGGGCGATGATGGAAAATACCGCAACATGGAACAAGCGAACTTCTGGTCTGCTCTGATCTTCAATCCGAATATCAGTGATGAGAAATTCGAACGTATCATGGATCTGATCGATTACTCCGCAACCCAAGAAGGACAACTGCTCATCAATATGGGCTTTGAAGGAAAAGACTGGAAATATGATGACAACAAAGAGCTGGTAAGCTTGCTGCCTGAGGGAACTGTACTGGAAGACAAATATCCTGCACGTTTTGAAGGACTTTATCTTCTTGGCGATGACTTCAGTGTTGTGAATCCTGCAATCAAAAAAGATTACCGTGACAGAGCTGTGGAATTATTCCAAGAGAAAGCGAAGTTGGGTACAGAAGGAAAATCGTTGGCACCATACGATTGGGATGTTAACCTGTACGATTCCAAAGCGAAGAGTCAAGCTACTTTCGATTACCAAAACGAATACGCCAACTTGATCCTCAAAGGCGGAGACCTGGAAGCCAACTGGAAAGAGTGGGTTAACAGCAAAATGTCATTGGTTCAACCATATCTGGATGAACTGAACGAGAAGTTCAAGTAAAAACGTAAAGCAGTAAAGAACAGAATGGGGATGGCAGGAGCGTTCTGTCTCTCCGTCCGATTGAACCCGGTGCGCGGTCTCTCCCCGAACGCAGCCGGGTTCTTTCAATTAAAATGTAGTGGAGGATGGTTACGTGAATAATCAGCAGTTGATGGATTTGGTGAATCAGATGACGCTGGAGGAGAAGGTAGCCCAGTTGCTGCAGCTGACTGCCAACTTCTATGAGGGAACAGATACACAGGGTCAGATTACAGGGCCGATGGAAGAGATGGGCATTACAGAGCAATCGGTCAACGCAAGTGGCTCGATTCTTGGATTGTCTGGAGCACAGGCCATTATGGATGTGCAGCAAGCTTATTTGAAAAAAAGTCGTCTAGGCATCCCGCTGCTGTTTATGGCAGACGTGGTGCATGGTTTCAAAACGATCTTTCCCATTCCGCTGGCAATAGGCTGCTCATGGGATCTGGAGCTTGCGGAGAAAAGCGCCGAGATTGCGGCGCGCGAATCCGCGGTATCCGGGCTGCATGTTACCTTTGCACCGATGGTTGACCTGGTGCGTGATCCACGTTGGGGCCGTGTAATGGAAACAACGGGTGAAGATCCGTATTTGAACAGCTTGTTCGCTGCTGCTTTTGTACGCGGTTATCAGGGAGACAACCTGACGGAAGAAGTGGATCGTCTTGCGGCCTGTGTCAAACATTTCGCAGCGTATGGTGCAGCTGAGGGCGGTCGTGATTATAACACGGTGGATATGTCCGAGCGTCAGCTTCGGGAGTATTATTTGCCAGCATATAAAGCGGCACTGGATGCAGGTGTGGAGATGGTGATGACCTCCTTCAATACGGTTGACGGTATCCCGGCCAGCGGCAACGAGAAATTGATGCGCGGCATTTTGCGTGATGAATGGGGCTTTGACGGAGTGTTAATCTCCGACTGGGCCTCGATCCGCGAGATGATAGCCCATGGCGCGGCAGAAGACGATCGTGAGGCAGCATATCGTGCTATTCGTGCGGGTGTAGATATGGAGATGATGACACCATGTTATGTTAATCATCTGCCAGAGCTGATTCAGAAGGGGGAAGTGGAGGAGCAGCTAGTGGATGAAGCGGTGCTGCGAATTCTGCAGCTCAAAGACAAGCTGGGGTTGTTTGATAATCCGTTCCGCGCTGCTGATCCTGTACGTGAACGCGAGATTGTTTTTTCCAAGGAACATCGTGAGGTGTCGCGAGAACTTGCGGCGAAGTCCGCTGTATTGCTGAAAAATGAAGCGCAGGTTCTACCGCTTCAGCCCGATGCAAACGTTGCGTTAATCGGACCGTTTGCCCAAAGTGAGGATATTCTCGGCTGGTGGGCTTGTGAAGGCGTCAAGGCTGATGCAGTGAAGCTGGGAACTGCACTTCAGGAACGTCTGCCGCAAGGTACGGTTCGAACAGCGCAGGGCAGTGATGTACACACGATTACGGACGAGCAGATTGCTGCGGCGCTTGAGGTTGCACATCAGTCGGATGTGATTGTGCTTGCGCTCGGTGAAGATTCCGAGATGAGTGGGGAGGCTGGATCGCGGACAGATATTCGTCTGCCAGCAGCGCAGCTGCAGCTGGTACAAGCGCTGAAGGCAACGGGTAAACCGATTGCCAGTGTTATTTTTAACGGTCGTCCATTAGACCTGCACGGAGTGGTGCATGAATCACATGCTGTGCTGGAAGCCTGGTTCCCTGGTAGTGAAGGTGGGGCAGCTATTGCTGATGTGCTTACAGGCGCGGTGAATCCGTCAGGCAGACTTACGATGTCTTTCCCTCAATCGGTTGGACAAGTGCCGGTGTATTACAATCATTTCAATACGGGTCGCCCAATCAACCCGGATAACACCGAGAATCGTTATGTTTCCATGTATCTGGATAGTGTTAATGAACCGCTGTTCCCGTTTGGTTACGGACTTTCTTACACTTCATTCGTATATGGTGACGTTGAGGTTTCGGCTGAAGAGATGACGGCAAACAATCCGCTGACTGTTCAGGTTTCTGTAACAAATACCGGTGATCGTCATGGTGTGGAAACTGTGCAACTCTATGTTCGCGATGTGAGCGGTGATGTCGTTCGTCCAATGCGTGAGTTGAAGGATTATGTGAAGCTGTCTCTTGCGCCGGGTGAGCGCGGAACAGCAACCTTTACCTTGTCTGAGACTCAGCTCCGTTACCACCATGCTGATCTTGGATATCGCAGTGATCGCGGGGAGTTCCGCATTATGGTAGGACCAAATAGCAGCGATACACAGAGCCGTACGTTTAAGCTCGTTTAAAGCATTTTGTTCTATGGTGTAACACCAACCATAAGCTATATTTAAAAATCAGGTCTTTCAGTAGTGAAAGGCCTGATTAACATAACAGAGGAGCGAAGAATATGGTCAGTATCAAGGATATCGCCAAAAAGGCGGGAGTTTCCATCTCGACCGTATCATACGCGCTGAATGGAAGCAACAAAGTGACCGATGAGACCAGTTCCAAAATACTGGCGATTGCCAAAGAGCTGAATTATGTGCCCAATGCGGCGGCCAGAACATTGAAGAAGCGAGAATCGCGGATTCTGGGTGTGTTTCTTACGGATTTCAGCGGTGATGTATACGGGGATCTGTTAAGTGGCATGAAGGCGGTATGCAATGCTCAGGGATATGATCTGATCGTATGCAGCGGCAAGCAGTCCCATCGGATGCTGCCCGAAAGAATGATTGATGGTGCGATCATTCTGGATCATACGTTTGCAAGTGAGGAACTTATGCAGTATGCCGATCGAGGGCATAAGATCGTTGTGCTTGACCGCGAGCTGGAGCATGCCAACATTAATCAGGTGCTGCTGGATAACAAGGCTGGAGCTACACTGGCGATGGAATATTTGATAGAAAAAGGGCATAAAAAGATCTATGTCGTGACGGGGCCGGAAGGTTCATTTGACTCGGTACAGCGCTTGAAGGCCGTAAGACAGGTAGCAGAGCGTGAAGCGGAGGTGGAGTGGATCGAGATTGTCGGTGATTTCGAGAAAAGCGGAGGAGAACGGGCTGCAGATCAAATTGTGCAGACGTATACGGAACCGGCCGCTGTATTTTGTCTAAACGATGAGATGGCGATTGGATTATGTGACCGTCTTGCGGAAAGTGAATTAAAGGTGGGCAGGCAGATTGATGTCATAGGCTTTGACCATATTGAACTCAGCAATTACATGCAGCCTAGGCTGGCAAGCATCGATTATTCCAAACGCAAGTGGGGTGCGCTTGCAGCAGAGCAGTTAATTAAGATCATAGCTGGAGAACCTGTAGATCACGAGCGAATCTATGTCACCTTGGTAGAGGGAGAGTCTGTAACGGGGCCGAAACAGGCCGATTCCCTGTTGTCCTTGCCTGGTGAACGTGCAGTAAGCTATTGATCAGATATGGCGTCTCGCCCGGTGACTGCCTGTCAACATTAGAACGTTATAGCAAGAGACAAGCTTTGGAGGAATGGCGCTGTTCTTTCAAGACTTGTCTTTTGCTGTATGCGGAGACATGAAAAAAGCCTCTCCGGGGAGAGGCTTTGCCTTACAGGCCTTTTGTTTTGTCTTGGTTGTAGGATGCAGTGAGAATGCCTGTGATAAATAGCGTTAGTACAACTGCAATAATCCAGAATGTCAGTGAAAACGACATGCACTTTGCACCTCCTGCACAAGCTCATTTACTTCTATTATAACCATAATAGGTAGAAAAGGAATGCTTTACCCTGTCATTTGTAAAATAAAAAGTGGGTAGGTACAGGTCTCAGATTGCCATCTGAAGGTTTATTGATGACCCGGTTGTTCAGAATCAGGGAGGAGGAGCCGCCCCCATCCAGATTATAAGCGTCTATTACACCGAGCTTGGCCAATCTGCCCTGCATCTCTTCCAGTGTTGCGCCGGAGCTTCCATTTTCATTATATCCATCAACCACAATGATTAATAGCTGATCATCCTTGTAGTTGCCAATGACGGTTCGAGGTGCACGCTTGGGAGATACCTTCCATTTGTCCGGAATAATCGTTTTCTGTCCATTTTTCATAAGTACGGGTACAAAGGTTGCTCCGAATTGTGGCCGCAAGCGGTCCAGAGAGCCTTGATCAAAAAATTTGCCTCCGACAAGCTTGCCAGCATCGTTAAGTCCGACGAAGAACAGGTCCTTGAAACTGGCTTGAAAACCGTTCACATATTTTCCGTTCATTACAGTTGTACTCAAAGGGTAACGTTTGCCGCCACTGTCTGCGAATCCGCCAGCGTTAATACCCGCAATGGCTCCGCTTCGTTTCACGGCCTGCATCGTTGTCTCGGATCGTCCAGGCTCACTGTTCAATGCCATCTGCATCGCGCTGTGATCTTTCAGTTTGACCTTCATCGCATATCCGGTATAGGTACCCGGATTGACTCGATACATCTCAATCGTAATCCGGTCGCTGTCTACTCGTTCAAACGGCACACCAAGTTTGGAGGTAATCCGCTTGTTGTAGATCGTTTCCGGCCTGGATGCCTGAACGGAAGCCTTCTGCACAATAGTAGACATGGTACTGGTCGTTTGGTTATAAAGCTGTGTTGTTCTTTTAATAGAAGAAGAAGTTTGAATCGCGGCCTCCTTTGCTCCCGCCAGTTCCTTGCTGATTGTTTTGGTCTGAGCAGTAACATGCTCTTCAGGCAAGTTAGCAGGAAGCAGAGTGCCTGTATCAAGTTCAGGACGTAATAGCAGCAAACAGAAAATTAACCCAATGAAAGGAGCGAGCGCAAGCATAAAAAAACGATTAACCTGTTTGACGGGTGTAATCATTTGAGCAGATCCATCTTTTTCTGGAGTGCGTCCAGTTGTTTTTTCACTTCGCTCAGTTGGGTATATAATTTGTTGCTGTTATCCGTTTTGTTGCTCGCATTATCCTTTGTAAAAGTGAGCAGTTCATTGAAGGATTGAACCTGTCCCTGCAATGCGGCTACTTCGGATGAAATGGTAGAGAGCTGCTTTTCATAATCGGTTTTCAAAGCATCGATCTGCTGCTGTGTATGAACCTGAAGCTTGCTGATCATCTGTTGCTGAAGATGGTTGCTATAGTAGTAGGTACCTACAACTCCTAAAGCAATGAGAATGATCCACATGACAAGAAACAATTTGACGGATGATCCAGCCTTGCCTTTGGCGCTCCGGGTGTGATGGATGTCAGAAGACGGATCGGATAAATTCATAACATCACTCCTGGTTTTGATATTAAGGTTAAAAAATTACCAATTCTCATTCTATCATGCTGTTATTCATTACGCAAAAATGAAATTCTTTAAATAATAGAATAAAAAGAGATTGCATCGGAAGGAAGTCCTAGGATACAATTTCTTATAGATGCAATAAGTAGGAACTTTGGGCGGGGTTTTCGACTTTTTTAGATAGAAATGCAGGAAAATTATACTAGGTTTTGATTATTTCAGGCATGTAAGAGTATCTATCTGGGCGTTTTCGTAGTGAGATACAGTCAGGAAACAGAGCTTTTGAGCGTCTGAAACCTGTATTTTCCTATTATTCGACACAATCCGACTTTTACTTCATCTATACTCGGACTGTCGCATAAACTGCGAAAAGGATATGGATGGATAACAGAAGCCAATTGTCCAATACATAACAGGAGGAAGCACAATGAAAAAAGTATGGCAGGTGGTCATCGTAGATATCCACCCCACCAGCATGCTGGGTACAAAATTAATTTTGGAAGAGCAGCAGGATTTGAGCGTACAGGGTATGACTTCGACCGGAACAGAGGGTCTTGACCTGGTGAGTCTGCACAAGCCAGATCTTATTCTTATGGATTACCGTCTTCCGGAGGGGCAGGCAGATCAATATATCTCCAGGATCAAAGAGCTTTCGAAGGATACCCATGTCATCATTCTGACCGATGAAGACAATGTGAAGCTTTTTCGTCATCTGATGGCCCTTGGGGCCAGCGGTATGTTATCCAAACAGGCCTCCCCGAGCCAACTTATTCATCTGATCTCCGGCCTGAGGGAAGGGTACGTTTCTATTCCTTTGTCATGGCTTGATAGTGCAGAATGGGGTCAGCCTTCCGAACCTCCTTCAGAGCAATACGCAGTTGAGTTAACAGAAACGGAAACTTTTATCATGGAAAGGATTGTTCAAGGGGTAACCTATGATAAAATAGCGAGTGAAATCAATGTGAGCAGACGCTCGATTGATAATTACTTGCGTAAAATCTATGTGAAGCTGGATGTCAGCAGCAGAGCACAGGCCATCGAACGTTATGCCTTGCATGCAAGGCAGTCCAAGACGGTATCCTGATTATCGCTTGACAGGTGATCAATCATGTATCGTCCGGTATATTTGGTGTCTGGCTGGAATAGGTTGTAGGGCGGCTGCGAGAACAGTTTCGGAATAGAATAAAGGGGGATCTATCCATGAAATATTTCTTTGCTTCCCGTACCAACAGGCTTTTGTCATCACCGCTGAGGGATATACGCGATATGTCAGGCAAGGAGTATTTCATTTCACTCGCTGAAGAACTGCCCGCGGAGGAATTGTTTCCGTTTAAGCTGCTGGAGCAAGCGGCACTGTCTGTATTTAGTTCAGGCCCTTCTGCTTTGCAGTATGGAGAGCCGGCAGGTTATCCCCCGCTCAGGGAATGGCTGAACAAGGATTGGAATGTACGTAAAGGGATACGGACTGTATCCGATCAGATTCTGTTGACAACAGGCACGCAGCAAGCAATTGACCTGGTGATGCGTCTGTTGCTTGAGCCGGGAGATTCCGTGCTTGTAGAGCACCCTACGTCCCCCGGCTGTCTTGAGGTATTGGAAATGCAAGGCGCAACCATTGTACCAGTATTTGGCGATCAGGATGGCATTCTGCCGGATTTATTGGAACAGCACATGCAGCAGGTCAGACCAAAGCTGCTTTTTGCTGCACCCAGCTTTTCCAATCCTACAGGAATTCTGTGGAGTATGGAACGACGAGAAGCTGTCCTTGATCTGTGCGCGCGTTATGGTGTTCTGCTGGTTGAGGATGATTCATACGGTGAGCTGCATTTTGACGGTTTGGAGCCCGCTGCGTTCTATCACAAGTACCCTTCGCTCTTTGCACTCGATACTGCCGATCAGGGTGGACATGTTCTCTACATTGGCTCCTTCAGCAAAACAGTGGCACCTGCACTTCGCACAGGCTGGGCTGCCGGACATCCAGCCTTGATTGAGGCTATGACATCTCTGAAACGAATTGCAGACGGACAGTCCAGTCCTATGAATCAACGACTGCTGTACGAGTTGCTTGCGCAGTCTCCTTTTCGATGGGGGGATCACTTATCCATGCTGAACAGGGAATATAAAACAAGGCTCAAACTGATGCTTGAACTATTGAAGAGACCTGGCTGGAAAGGGTGCAGCTACAACATACCTCAAGGTGGCATGTATCTGTGGGTACAACTTCCGGAAGGACTGAACAGTGAGGCGCTGCTCAAAGCAGCTTTGTTGAAGGGAGTTTCGTTTCTGCCTGGAACATTATGCTCTACAGGAACGCTTGATCAACGTTATATCCGCTTGAATTTCAGCCGTCCGGGACGTGACGAGCTGTTACTTGGCATGAATCTGATCAGCGAAGCGATCTCGGAATTTACGGCACGGAGCTAGGGATGTAACAGGTTGTTCACTTTGTCATCCAATTTGTATCACAATTTATGAGATTACGTTATTGCATCCACTAACATTTTTATATATAATGTGAATTAATGAGTTGTTGGTTTCTTTATACTAGCAGCAACGGTTGCGAGTTCAGAATACGCACTCATATATTTTAATTATTGGGGGAAATTTCAACATGTCTAATGTTCTTTTTATTAAAGCTAATGACCGTCCTGCGGATCAAGCAGTTAGTGTTCAATTGTACGATGCATTCCTGAGCGCATACAAAGAGTCCCACCCAGGTGATACAATCACTGAGCTGGATCTCTACAATACAGATCTTCCTTACTACGGCAACACTGTAATCACTGGTGGTTACAAAGCAGCTAACGGTATCGAAGCAACTCCAGAAGAGCAAAAAGCAGCAGCGCTGGCTGCACAATTGCAAGATCAATTCCTGGCAGCTGACAAAGTGGTATTTGCGTTCCCACTGTGGAACTTCACTGTTCCAGCACCACTGGTGAACTACATCTCTTACCTGAGCCAAGCAGGTAAAATGTTCAAATACACTGCTGAAGGCCCTGTAGGTCTGGTAGGCGACAAAAAAGTAGCATTGCTTAACGCTCGTGGTAGCGTATATTCCGCAGAGCCTATGGCATCTGCTGAAATGTCCGTTCGTTATGTAACAAACGTACTCGGCTTCTGGGGTATCCAAAACCCTGAGGTTGTTGTTGTTGAAGGTCACAACGCTTCTCCTGATCGTTCCCAAGAGATCGTGGCAGCAGGCTTGAAACTGGCTAAAGAAGTAGCAGCAAGCTTCTAATCCATTTTAATATCGGTTTAAAGAAAACGCCTGTTGTCTCCTAAAGAGATGACAGGCGTTTTTTTTGTGCTGTTGGGCATGGAAATGGAGATGCATCCGACATGTATCGGCATACACTGGCATGTTTTTCTATACATTTTGTGGTGTGAGCGTGGGCGTCATTTTCTGGTACTGTTCAGGAGATAACGTTCAGAAACCTCGGCAATCTGAGGAAGCTCCTCCAGCGAATGTTCCGCAGCAGTATCTGGATCAGCATAGGTTATTCCGGTATGAACGTTCCATATATGCTCGTCGCTAGCTGCCTGTCCCTGATTTTGTATCATCAGCGTATGCTCGGTTAAGGCCTCCACGCCTTTGACCGTCAGTATGTATTTGCCGCGAGAAAGACGTTCGAACCAGCCGTAATAATTTTTCTGCAATATGGCTGCAGCCGAGCCTACTCCGGTCAGACGGGCAAGTGCCGCAGGTGAGGATTCACCACTGGATCTCAGTGCAGCCGCGACACGTATCGCTTTTTCGCGATAAGCTGTCATCAGCTGCCGGCCTGTGCTGCCGCCCGTGTTATAATCCCCGCTCCGCTCATCGAATTCCTTGAGCAGACGCTGGCGGCGGATACCGCTTCTTCGAGCTGACAGAACACTTCTGCTTGAGCTTGTTATGACCGCAGGCTCACATAAGACATCAATCAGTGGGGCCTTCGTTTTGTAAAAGGTGACTGTGATCAGCCCGAGGCCGAGCTGGCTGCACAGTGCTGTAAGCTCACCCCAGCGCTGGTTGACAGCTCCGCGTTTGCTTCGGTTACGCTCTACCGCCAGATAGACGAGCGGGCTGAGCTTGAGGCGCTGCATGCCCTGCAGAAGCAGAGACAAGTTAAACGTTTTTTTCATCTCCACAATGAGTGGTTCATCCTGATCCGCCCTGACTCCAACCAGGTCACAATGCTTGACCTCGGCCTTGACCTCGAATCCCCGCTGCTCAAAAAATGCTTTGACGGGGGAGTACAGCTCCGTTTCATATTGTACAGCCATGCGTTCTGCTCCTTTCTTGTAATATGTGTCTGCCTGATGGCATTGTCCGCTTTTCTTCAATAGAACCTTTATTATAGCATATTGATGCTTTTTTTTCTGAGGTCACAAGATGTCTGATAGAACAGGGCATACGTAAAATTCAGGGCGAAGGTTTGAAAAAAAGAGGTCAACTTATCCAAGTTGCCGCATAGGTATGTAATACACTTTTCACATCATTAAAAGACGTTTGCATCAAACCAGCGGGACTAAGCCGGACCGCAGAAGGGTATTCAAGCAGGAGCTGCAACTCTATTGATTTCTTCATACCATTCGGAATGGTTGACAATCACACTAAAGGAGCCATGGGAGGTACCAAGCATGAATATTTTTGAACGCGTTGCGGAATATCGGGCAGAGAGTGACCGTTTGACATGGAACGGAACATTTGAAGACTATATTGCACTGCTGAAGGAGGACCCGACTCCGGCAATGACGGCTCACGCACGAGTGTATCAGATGATTGAATCGTATGGCGTAGAAGAGGTCGGGGGACATAAGCGATACAAATTTTTCGAGCAGGAGATTTTTGGACTGGATCGTTCCATTGAGAAACTGGTGGAGGAGTATTTTCATTCCGCTGCACGCCGTCTGGATGTACGAAAGCGGATTTTGCTTCTGATGGGGCCGGTAAGTGGAGGTAAGTCCACACTGGTAACGTTATTGAAACGGGGACTGGAGCAATTTTCACGTACGGAAAAAGGGGCGGTCTACGCGATTGAAGGCTGCCCGATGCACGAGGAGCCGCTTCACCTCATTCCGCTGGAGCTTCGCCCCGAAGTCGAGAAAGCGATTGGTGTACGCATTGAGGGCAATCTGTGCCCATCCTGCCAGATGCGAGTACGGACCGAGTATGGTGGTGATATCAGCAAAGTGCGGGTGGAACGTGTCATTATCTCCGAGGATAACCGGGTAGGAATCGGTACCTTCAGTCCTTCGGACCCGAAATCACAGGATATCGCCGACCTCACAGGCAGTATTGACTTCTCCACGATTACCGAATTTGGATCGGAATCTGATCCTCGGGCATACCGTTTTGACGGCGAGCTGAACAAGGCCAATCGGGGGCTGATGGAGTTCCAGGAGATGCTGAAATGTGATGAAAAGTTTCTGTGGAACCTGCTTTCCCTGACGCAGGAAGGTAACTTCAAAGCGGGCCGTTTCGCACTGATCAGTGCGGATGAGATGATCGTGGCACATACCAACGAGTCCGAGTATAAATCATTTATTTCCAATAAGAAAAATGAGGCGTTGCAGTCCCGGATGATTGTTATGCCGATTCCGTATAACCTGAAGGTGTCGGAAGAAGAGAAAATTTATGCCAAGCTGATTCAGCAAAGCGATATGAAGCATGTGCATATTGCACCGCATGCGCTGCGTACGGCAGCTATTTTTAGCATACTTACCCGATTGAAAGAAACGAAAAAACAAGGCATGGACCTTGTCAAAAAAATGCGGATGTATGACGGTGAAGAGGTTGAAGGTTACAAGGAAGCTGATCTGCGCGAGATGCAAAATGAATATTTGGATGAGGGCATGTCCGGTATCGATCCACGTTACGTCATTAACCGGATATCCAGCGCTTTGATCAAGCAAAACCTTCAGTGCATTAACGCGCTGGATATCCTGCGTGCCATCAAGGACGGGTTGGACCAGCACGCTTCCATTACAAAGGAAGAGCGTGAGCGTTATTTGAACTTTATCGCCTTGGCCCGCAAAGAGTATGATGAGCTGGCGAAGAAGGAAGTGCAGAAGGCTTTCGTTTATTCTTTTGAGGAATCTGCAAAAACATTATTCGAAAATTATCTCGATAACATCGAAGCCTTCTGCAACTGGTCAAAAATTCGTGATCCGCTGACAGACGAGGAGATGGACCCGGATGAGCGACTGATGCGCTCTATTGAGGAACAGATCGGCATTTCGGAAAATGCCAAAAAAGCGTTCCGCGAAGAGATTCTGATTCGGATCTCGGCTTACTCTCGTAAAGAGCGCAAGTTCGAATACAGCAGTCATGATCGTCTGCGGGAGGCCATTGAGAAGAAGCTGTTCGCTGATCTGAAAGACATCGTGAAGATTACAACCTCTACGAAGACACCGGATGCCACACAATTGAAACGTATGAATGAAGTAATCAAACGCCTTATTGAAGAGCACGGTTATACGGCTGCCAGCGCAAATGAACTATTGCGATACGTGGGGAGTCTGCTTAACCGCTAAACTGCTGCACCATTCCGAACTAGGTCCTGTAGATTTGCTGCGAGGCTCCTTCGCAGCAATCTCAGGGCCTTTTTATATTGAGATTGAGTCCAAAATAAATAATATTTTACAAAAATTATTATAGTTTACAAGTGAATTAGTTCTTATGGTATATGAATGTTTAGGTATTTTAGTCTATAATCAATTAACATATTTACAATTAGGAATAAAAAATGACAAGGAGTTGATCTAATCAGATATGGGGAGCATTTCAGCAGATCGGCAGAAGCAATTGGATTATATGGGTTTAGGTGTACGGGACTTGAAGCTGCTTGCGGATCATCGGCCTGTCTTTGAGAAGGTGGTTGAGGAAGTGGTGGATCATTTCTACAATCATGTAGGCAATTACCCGGAACTGATGGAACTGATTGCACGCTTCTCTAATATCGATCGGTTGAAGGAAACGCAGCGAATGTACTGGTTATCCATGACAGACGGCATTGTGGACGATGCTTATATTGAGCAGCGCATTGCAATCGGATTGGTTCATTCCCGAATCGGTTTATCTGAAGATTATTATCTGGGTACATATATGGTTTATTTGGACATTGCAACAAGTATATTTCAGCAGGTTATTCCGGATTCATGGCACCTGGTTGTACAGGCATTAAGTAAAATGTTTAATCTGGATTCACAGCTGGTGCTTGAAGCATATGAGAAAAAAGAGAAAGAGAAGCTTCACCAGCTTGCTGCGGATCAGAATAATACACTGCTGGCGATTACGCAGATTACCCAACAGCTTACTGGCATGATCAGTGAATTGAACGAAAATGCCATGTCCATCTCGAGTGTAGCGAATGAAACGGCTGTATCTCAGGAGCAGGCGCATACACTTCTGGAGGAACTGACGGGAGAGATTCATCAAATAGGCAAAATGGGCGAGCTGATTCGTGAGATTTCGGATCAAAGTCATCTTGTCGGTTTGAACGCTGCGATCGAAGCAGCACGGGCAGGAGAGTTCGGCCGAGGATTTGAAGTGGTCGCAAGCGAGGTCCGCAAACTGGCTGCCAGTTCCCGTGAGGCACAAGGTAAAATTCAGGCCAATCTGCAGCAGATTATGAGAAAACTGAGCAGCGTGCAGCTGGAGTCCGAGCGTACGTCCAAGGGCGCAAGAAGCCAGGCCTCACGTTCATCCGAACTTGCCGTATTTGCGACAACGATGGAGAAGCTGGCGCTGGATCTGAAAAAATTGGAGCAGTAAACTGGATTCGCAGAGATTCATGGCGCATCCATTACCGTTTCGGCATGTAATAAGCTATAATGAGTAGACAAACCTGCCAATGGTATAGATAATATAGCCGAAGACAGGCGATTTATGAAGAGGTTGAGGTGATTAGATGGCTTCTATCCATGATGTGGCCAAAGAAGCGGGCGTATCCGTTGCAACCGTTTCCAAAGTAATAAATGACTACCCGGATGTTAGCGAAAAAACACGTAAAAAAGTGAATTCAGCCATCGAATTATTGAAATATCAACCCAATGTGGTCGCGCGTGGACTGGTTAAGCGCCGTTCATGGACAGTGGGTGTGCTGCTTACCGTTCCGTTTACGAATCCGTTTGTTGCCGAATTACTTGAAGGTATCAAAACAGCCCTGGAAAACAGCGGTTATGATCTCGTTCGCTTATCTACAAGATTTGATGATCCTACATATTCATTTATTAAGCATTGCCGCAGCCGAAACGTGGATGGTGTTGTTGTTTTCGGGGAAGGCCGGGAAAATACAAGTATTCAGGAACTGGTTACAGCCGAGATTCCGACCATGTTTATTGACACAGATTTGTTTGGCAAACGTGCGGGTTACATCACAACAGACAATGTCAACGGAGTTGCGATGGCGGTCAAACATCTCTATGAGCTGGGGCATCGTAAGATTGCTTACATTTCAGGCACGCTGGGACCTGCTGTAGCTAATCTGCGTCTGGATGGGTACAAGGAAGGACTTCGTTTATGTGGTATTCCGTATGCAACGATATATCTTGAGGTGTGTGATTATTCCTTTGATGGTGGTGCGAAGGCAGCACGGCGTTTATTGGCTCTTCGCGAGCAGCCTACAGGTATCATCTGTGCATCGGATATGTCTGCCTTTGGAGCTATTCATGAGATTGAGAAGCATGGTTTTAGTGTACCGGAGGATATTTCAGTCGTGGGCTTTGATAATACGTATTACGCGGAAGTGTTCAAACCAAGTCTGACAACGGTGAATCAGAACATTTATACGATCGGCATTCGGGCGATAGAATATCTGATTGCTATGATTGAAAATCCTTCTTACACACCGCCAGTGGTTACGGAGCCTTCGAATTTGATTGTTCGTCAAACGACAGCACCTGTGAATGAAATGTATTCTGAAGCACCTGCACAGCCATAAGGCTGTGCTTTTTTAATGAGGCAGGCAAGTCAGTTTTTCGTTAAATAGACACAACAAAGGTAATCAGAAATATAAAAAGAGGGGGTTGGACACTAAATTTCCATATTTACAATAAAAGGCACGATGGCATAAATTTGAATGTGTAACCGCTTACTTTTTTTTGAAGGGCAGGTTCCCCAGGGCATTATCGGGCTCACTTGAGGAGGTTAAGGACCGTGCATTGAATGTTCCTGATCCCATCCGTGCAATCGTGTTATGGTTGCCAGCGAATAAAACCAGCAGAGGATATCCATGCATGCAGAAGTGTGTCGTGAAAAGCCTGATGTTTGACCGCGTTACAGGATGGATGAAGAAATTCATAAGGAGGAGTTTACGTGCGGGGAAGATGGTTGAGGTTATGCTTGGCAGCGGTTTTGATCGTTAGTTTGCTGCCAGGTCTCGGAGCAGGAGAATGGAAGGCAAGTGCAGCGAATGCGGGGGATATTCTGTTATCTCATTCGTTTGAGGATGGTACGACGCAAGGCTGGACAGCCCGAGGTGGAGTGAAGGTCGATGTGACAGCTGATCAGGCGTATCAAGGCAAACAGTCCCTGCAAACAACGGGCCGTACAGAGGCTTGGAATGGTCCTTCATTATCCTTGAGCGATGTCGTTCATAAGAATGAAGTTGTAGAAATCTCCGGTTACGTGAAACTGGTAAATGGCTCAGCTCCGGCTGATCTGAAATTTACTGTGGAGCGCCGGGATGGTAATGGGGATACGCAATATGATCAGGTCAACGCAGCTGAGCAAGTGACGGATCAGAAATGGGTGAAGCTGCAAGGTCAGTACAGCTATGAGCAAGGCAGCAACCTGCTCCTCTACCTGGAAAGCACGGATGCAAAGGCATCTTACCTGCTGGACGAATTCCAGATTCGTCTCGTTAAACCTGCGCCGGAGAATCCGGGTGAGCCGGGAGAACCAGGCCAAGTGCTGTTCAATGCTGATTTTGAAGATGGAAATGTCGGAAACTGGCGTGCCCGGGGTACGGAGAAGCTGGAGGTTGTCAGCGGCATCGGACATAATAGCAACCGCAGCTTGAAAACCTCCTCCCGCAGCGAGACTTATCATGGGCCGCTTGTAGAGGTGCTGCCTTATCTGCAAAAGGGAAGCACGGTTCATATCTCCTTCTGGGCGATGTATGATGAAGGACCTGCAACACAGGTCATTAACGGCTCCCTGGAGAAGGAGTTCAATGGTGACACAGCAAACCTGGAATATGCTACGTTTGCTTCTACAACGTTGAACAAAGGCCAGTGGAAGAAAATTGAAGCAGACATTATTGTGCCAGCCGAAAGCACAGGCATCAGCGGCTTGCGTATGTATGCCGAAACACCGTGGAAGCAGTCTTCCGAAGTGACGGAAACAGATACGATTCCTTTTTATATTGATGATGTACAAATTACTGCAACCGAAGCGATTGCTATCGAGAAAAATATTCCGGACTTGGCCAAGACGCTAGGTACGTCGTATGCGCTTGGCGCTGCCATTGATCAGACGGCACTGGACCCTAAAGACCCACACTCTGAACTGCTGACGAAACATTTCAAAAGTATTACGGCAGGCAACTTCATGAAAATGGATGCAATGCAGCCTACAGAGGGCAACTTTGTCTGGTCTGAGGCGGATAAGCTTGTCAACTTTGCTGCAGCGAACAACATGCAGGTGAGAGGTCATACGCTGCTCTGGCACAGCCAGGTGCCGGATTGGTTCTTCACCGATCCAAATGATCCATCGAAGCCAGCGACGCGTGAACAGCTGCTGCAGCGCATGAAAACACATATTCAAACGATTGTGAGTCGTTACAAAGGTAAAGTACACACATGGGATGTAGTTAATGAAGTTATCTCGGACGGTGGCGGTCTGCGTAATCAGGCGAGCGGTTCGAAATGGCGTGATATCATCGGTGATGTGGACGGCGACGGGGATGACAGTGACTACATTGAACTGGCTTTCCGTTATGCACGAGAGGCTGATCCGGATGCGGTATTGGTCATCAATGATTATGGCATTGAAGGCAGTGTCAGCAAGATGAATGACATGGTTAAACTTGTAGAGAAGCTGCTGGCGAAAGGCACACCGATTGATGCTATTGGTTTCCAAATGCATGTATCCATGTATGGACCAGACCTGAAGCAAATCCGTGAGGCATTTAACCGGGCTGCGGCTCTGGGGGTTCACATTCAGGTAACGGAGCTGGATATGTCCATCTATTCCGGGAACTCCGAACAGGAAAAACCGGTCACAGACGAGATGATGCTTGAGCAGGCATATCGTTATCGTGCACTGTTTGATCTGTTCAAGGAGTTTGATGATCGCGGTATAATGGATAGTGTAACGTTATGGGGACTTGCGGATGACGGCACATGGCTGGATGATTTCCCTGTCAAAGGCAGAAAAGATGCACCACTGCTGTTTGATCGCAAGCTGAAAGCGAAAAAGGCTTACTGGGCACTGGTTGATCCTTCAACGTTACCCGTATATCGAAACGAGTGGACGGCATCCCAAGCGAAGGTATCCTTGCCTGATCGTAAAGGACAGGAGGATGTTCTCTGGGGAGCGGTCAGAGCTCTGCCATTCTCTCATGTTGTGGAAGGTGCTTCAGGCACGACAGGAGAAGTAAAAACGTTATGGGATGGAAAAAAACTGAATCTGCGCATTGAAGTGAAGGATGCTACACGTCTTAAAGGTGACCAGGTTGAGGTTTTTGTAAGCCCGGAGAATGTGACCGCCGGCAAGAAAAACAGCACACCGAAGGACGGACAATACATCTTTAACCGGGATGGCGGGAAAGGCAAAGATGAGAAGCTGTATCAGGTAAAGGAAAACAAGTCGGGATATGTTGTCTATGCATCCCTGCCGTTATCCTCTGCTGACCTGGCGGCAGGCAAGGTACTGTCTCTCGATTTCCGAATTACAGATAAACAGCCTAATGGCAAAACCTCGATTGTGGTATGGAATGACACGAACAATCAACAGCCGCAGAAAACGGAGAATCGGGGCAAGCTCAAGCTAGGCTCTGACTTGAAACAAGCTAAAGTTACGTACGGAACACCAACGGTGGATGGCAAGGAAGATAAACTGTGGAAGAAAGCCGTGACGATTGCAACAGACGTCAAGGTAGAAGGCAATTCCGGTGCCAAGGCGAAGGCAAAGCTGCTTTGGGATGAAAAGTATCTTTATGTATGGGCTGAAGTCAAAGACCCGCTGCTTAGCAAAAAAAGCGCCAATGCACATGAGCAGGATTCCATTGAGCTTTTTATTGATCTGAACAAAAATCAGACGAGCAGTTATGAGGACGACGATGCCCAGTACCGGGTCAATTTTGACAATGAAACTTCCTTTGGCGGTAGCCCGCGTAAAGAGCTGTTCAAATCAGCTACCCGTCTGACGAAGGAAGGATATGTTGTTGAAGCGGCGATTCCACTTGAAAATGTGCGCGCCAAGGAAAGCAAATGGATTGGTTTCGATCTGCAGGTGAATGATGATGGTGCAGGAGACGGAAAACGCAGCAGCGTTTTCATGTGGAGTGACCCATCGGGCAATTCATACAGGGATACATCCGGTTTCGGCAGTTTGCTGCTGATGAAGAAATAGCATTGTTGTGTTCAAGCTCTGAAAAGGGGTGTTAAGACTAGGCTGAGACACCGTAAATGAGGGATAAACAGGCTCTGCTTCTGGAAATAAGTGTTGATTTTCAGGGCTGGGACGTTTAGACTATAGACATTCAACATAAGCGGGTTTCAGATGTATGCCATCGGTTTAAACTAAGTCGCTGGTCGCAAAGTCAAATGATGCGGAGGGAGTGCCTGTCATCCGGACAGCGCACTCGCTTCTTTTTTACATTTAACATACATATGAGGTATTGCCCGGCTGAAAGGACAGAGTGAGTGGAGCACATACATGGCACGTACAATCTACAACTTGTTATTTTATCCTATATCATTGCTTCGTTAGCCTCTTATGCAGCACTTGATCTTGCAGGCCGTGTATCCATGACGAGCGGAAGGGCGCGTCACTGGTGGATTGCTTGCGGTGCCATCTCTATGGGACTGGGCATCTGGTCCATGCATTTTGTGGGCATGCTTGCGTTTGTGCTGCCTATGCACGTTTCGTATTCGACGGATAAAGTTATTTTATCCGTGCTGCTTGCTATTGCTGCATCGGGAGTCGCGCTGGATTTTGCTGGACGGAAGTCTAATAAAATAAGCAGGCTGGTGATTGCAGGACTGCTTATGACCACTGGCATCACTTCTATGCATTATGTGGGGATGGCAGCGATGTCTACACCAGTGACGTACAAACCGATCCTTGTAGCTTTATCGGTTGTCATTGCAGCTGTAGCTTCCTTTGCGGCCCTATGGCTCATGTTTTATTTTAACCGCCGCGATTCAAAGCATGACTGGATCTACAAAATTGGCAGCGGACTCATCATGGGTGTGGGCATTACAGGCATGCATTATACCGGGATGGCAGCAGCTCATTTTCATCAAAGTAGTGTAATTCCTGATACGTTGACCCGACAGATTGAGTCGGAGGTACTTGCATATTTGATTGCTGCGGGCACCATTATTGCGATCGGGCTTACGTTGTTCGGAAACTTTATCAATCAACGGATGTCCCAGAAGGATCAGCGTATTCGTGAGAACGAGCAGTGGTATCAGGCGCTGTACCATAATCATTCAGATGCCATCATTTCGGTGGACAGAGAAGGCATCATTAAAGGGATGAATGCAGCGGTAAGCACAATCACAGGCTACTCTGAGAGAAAGGTGATTAATCGCCCGGTTCATCAGATTGTAGAGCAAATTGAGATAGAGTGTACGAGTAGTGATAACATGTACGCATGGGATAGTCGGGATAAGGAACAGAAGCATTATACGGCAAAAATGAGAAATGCACAAAATGAACTGCTCGACCTGAGTATCGCAGTCATTCCAGTCATTATTGATGATTCCCATGTGGGCAGCCACATTCTGATTAAAGATATTACGGAGGAAACGCAGGCTCAGGAAAACATTCGTCATCAGGCTCTGCATGATCCACTTACAGGGCTTCCTAATCGGCGTAAATTGGACGAGGTACTGGCTAAGACGATTAACGTTTTGGGAAAAAAGCAAGCCAGATTCGCTGTTATGGTGATGGATATTGACCGCTTCAAGATGATTAACGATTCTCTGGGTCATTCCATCGGAGACGTGTTTCTCAAAGAAGTTAGCGACCGGATTGTAAGCACTATCGAAGCATCTCATCCTCAGGCGATGTCCAATGTTACGCTGGCCCGTATGGGCGGGGATGAATTTACGATGGTGGTTACAGGAGAGCAGGCGAACGAGCAAGAAATTATTAGGCTTGCCGAAGAAGTCGTTAAATCGATCCAGCAGCCGTATCGTTTGAAGGAAAATGATTTTTATGTTACTGCAAGCATCGGGATTGCGATGTATCCTGAGCACGGGGCAGGAACGGATGCGCTGATTAAACATGCCGACTCCGCGATGTATGAAGTGAAGAAAAATGGCAAGAACGGTTATCAGTTCTACACAGCCCAGCTTGACTCGGAACTGTATGAGCGGATTGAGCTGGAAGGTTATCTTCGGAAAGCGCTGGAGCGAAACGAAATGTTACTGTACTATCAGCCCCAGATTCGAACTCACGACAGCCGCATGATTGGAGTCGAGGCTTTGATTCGCTGGCAGCATCCAATGAAAGGGCTGCTTGCACCGAATGTATTTATCCCGCTCGCCGAGGAGACGGGGCTGATCTATGATATTGGTAACTGGACGCTGAGGGAAGCCTGCAGACAGATGAAGCTGTGGCATTCCAGCGGTGGGCCGCTCATACCGGTATCTGTGAACTTGTCCAGTCAGCAGTTTCACCAGTCGAACCTGGTGGAGCAGGTCAAAAATGCATTGATCGAGACGGGGCTGGAGGCCCAGTATCTGGAGCTGGAAATTACGGAGAGCATGATGATGGATGCTACCGTATCAACGGCGATTCTCAATGAGCTTACTACCCTCGGTGTGAAGATCAGTCTGGATGATTTCGGTACGGGGTACAGCTCCCTGAGTTATCTGAAGCATTTTCCGATTCACAAGCTCAAGATTGATCGCTCCTTTGTGACCGACATTACGGAAAGCCATAGCGATCAGGCCATCGTGGCTACGATTATCTCCATGGCTCAGAACCTCAAGATGGAGGTCATTGCTGAGGGGATTGAGACCAAAGGACAGCTGGACATCCTGATGCAAAATGATTGCAGAGAAATTCAGGGATATTACTTCAGTCGCCCGTTACCGGCAAGCGAAGTAGAGCACAGTTTCTTTGTACCGCTTCGCATGCTCGGAAATAGCAATGAGGCACTTCATTCTTTATAACATCGAAAGCGGCAAGTTCCCGACCTGTATCGGGGACTTGCCGCTTTTTCAGTTACCGTGAATATCAGTGCTGATGAAAGCTTCAACATCAGTACTCATAAAAACTTGCGATGGTGCTTTTTGCCGTCGTAGGTGAACCAGATTGGTTTTTCCTCCACACGGGTCTCGACATGCACCGTGCGCCCCCAGAGGCGATACAGATACGGAAGTGTACGTTCCATGTATTTCAGGTCCAGCTCAATGCCCTCATACTGGTGTTTCAGCACCAGCTCGCCAGTACGCAGGTAGTCTGCGTCTTGTACGACCAGATACGGCGAACCGCCGTTAATGCGGGAAAATACAAGCTGGTCGCGGATGTTCTCCCAGGATTTGTCGGTGATCTTCCAGTCCGGGCCTTTTTTCTCGAACACGTAGAGATCCAGGTCTTCCGTTAACTTCTTGGTCATGTAGTTGCGGATAAAGGAGGTGTCCGAGTCGAACTCGCGTACTTCGAACATTTTTGCCCGGCCTTGACCCGGCTGTCGGCCCCAACGTTCCTGCTCTTCGCGTGTGGGATGATCCCAGCGGCGTTCGATGTCCTCGAAGATTTTCAGTCCCAGATAATATGGATTCAGGCTCTGCTTGGATGGCTGCACGACAGAAGAATTCAGCTTGGCAAATTCGATCGTATCCTCACTGCTCAGGTCGAGCTCGCGTATAATACGCTGATGCCAGTAAGAAGCCCAGCCCTCGTTCATGATTTTGGTTTCCATCTGCGGCCAGAAGTAGAGCATTTCTTCGCGCATCATACTCATAATGTCCCGCTGCCAATCGGTGAGCACCTCGGAGAACTCCTGAATAAACCACATAATATCCTTCTCCGGCTCCGGCGGGAAATGATGCACCTGCACACTGTCAGCCGGTTTTTCTTCAACCTGCAGCTGGTCGAGTGACCACAGATCGTCATATTGACCTTCCGGTTTGGGTGTTTTCTCCCCACGCTGCTCACGGATTTTCATCTCCATGTAGCGCTGTTTATCCAGGTGTCGCGGTTTGATGAGCTGCGGGTCTACATGCTCCTGAATGGCGAGAACGGCGTCGATGAAGGATTCCACAGCCTCTGTACCATATTCCATCTCATAGTTGCTGATGCGGTCTGCCGTGGCGGCCATGCTTTCCACCATATTGCGGTTGGACTTGGAGAAGCGGGCATTGTTTTTGAAAAAGTCGCAGTGAGCCAGCACGTGGGCTACAATCAGCTTGTTCTGGATCAAGGAGTTGCCATCGAGCAGAAAGGCGTAACAAGGGTTGGAGTTGATCACGAGCTCATAAATTTTGCTAAGACCAAAATCGTACTGCATCTTCATCTTGTGAAAGGTTTTGCCAAAGCTCCAATGGCTGAACCTCGTTGGCATGCCGTACGCACCAAAGGTATAGATGATATCCGACGGGCAGATCTCGTAGCGCATCGGGTAATAGTCGAGGCCGAATCCATCGGCAATCTCCATAATTTCGGCAATGGCGTATTCCAGTTCGCGGATTTCATCGGTCATCCCAGGCTGCCTCCTTCTCTTTTTTGAAAAAAGCTGCGCAACGCTTTGTACACTTCACCTTTTTCCTTGATGACGTAATACATAAATTGATCGATCTTGATATGGCGATAAGCGGACATCAGTGTGCTGCTGCGGTTGTACTGGTTCACCTCACCGTACCCGAACATGTTGCTGCGCTTCATCAGCTCTCCGATCAGCTTCACGCACCGTTCATTATCCGAGGTCAGATTATCACCATCCGAGAAATGGAACGGGTAGATGTTATAGCTGGAAGGCGGATAACGCTTATCGATAATATCCAGTGCCTTCATATATACAGAGGAGCAGATCGTGCCGCCGCTCTCGCCGCGAGTGAAAAATTCCTCTTCGGTCACTTCCTTGGCTTCGGTATGGTGAGCCAGAAACACGATCTCGACTTTCTCGTACTGACGACGCAGGAAACGGGTCATCCAGAAGAAAAAGCTGCGGGCGCAATATTTTTCAAATGACCCCATCGACCCTGATGTATCCATCATGGCAATAATGACCGCATTGGACTGAGGGATAATTTTGTCTTCCCATGTTTTGTAACGAAGATCGTCCGGACTGATATGGTGGATGCCCGGATTGCCCGTGGTTGCGTTGCGGCGCAGGTTCTCCAGTATCGTACGTTTCTTGTCGATGTTGGACTGCATGCCTTTTTTGCGAATATCATTGAAAACGACGGTATGTGTCTCGATCAGATCTTTATCTTTCTGTTTCAGGTCCGGCAGCTCCAGCTCGGCAAACAGAATGTCTTCCAATTCTTCGATGCTGACCTCGGCCTCGACAATGTCATGGCCAGGCTGATCGCCGGCTTTTTCGCCCTTGCCAGGCTTTTGGGATGCAGGGTCACGACCAATGACATCGCCAACCTGGCTGTCCCCGTCGCCTTGACCGACATGTTTTTGCTTCTGGTAGTTATACACAAAACGGTACTCATCCAGACTTCGGATTGGTACCTTGATGATTTGTTGTCCATCGGACATGATAATATTTTCCTCAGTAATCAGATCAGGCAGATTCTGCTTAATGACATCTTTCACCTTTTGCTGATGGCGCTGCTGGTCCTGGTACCCTTTGCGGTGAAGCGACCAATCTTCCCGGGATACGACGAACGAGTAAGGCTGGTGTGAATTTGACATGTAGGCACCCCCCATTGATTACGCGGCACAGTTTGGCCTGTCGGTAATTAAGTATATTCACGGGCGGGGACGATATGTGATGCGGACGCAACTAAAATGAATGAAATATGCCGGAATCGCCTTACGATACGCTGATCAACGGTACATGCCGGAAATTTTACAAAAATCATGATCCAATGTGATGTCTTTCCTTTACAATAGAGGAAATAGACTGATTCTGAGCATCGAATTCTGATGCGTGTAAAGGAAGGATTATGTGTGGATAAACGTGCGGTAAAAGCCTGGGTTATGTATGACTGGGCCAATTCGGCTTATGCAACAACGGTACTGGCAGCAGTGCTGCCTGTATTCTATGCTTCTGTCGCAGCGGCGACAGTGGATAAGGATACCGCAGCTTCCTACCTTGCTTATACACATTCGATCGGAATGCTGTGTGTGGCCCTGTTAACGCCTTTATTGGGAACGCTGGCTGATCTGTCTGGACGAAAAGGCAACTTTCTGCGTGTCTTTACGATCACTGGAGTTATCGCCACATTAGGTTTCAGTGTAATCGGAGAAGGGGATTGGCTGCTTGCCTCTGTACTTCTGGTGTTATCCACGATTGGTTTCGCCGGGGGCAATACGTTTTATGATGCCATGCTGCCCGATCTTGTCCCGGCAGAACGAAGGGATATGGTGTCTTCCAAAGGGTATGCCTATGGTTATATTGGCGGTGGGCTGCTGCTTGCCATTAATCTGCTGATGATTCAGCAGCCGGGCTGGTTCGGGTTGCCGGATACACTCGCTGGCACAAGAATTGCATTTGTTTCGGTTGCGTTATGGTGGCTGCTGTTTTCCGTCCCCATCTTCCGTCATGCACCTAGACGACCAGCATCTCCCGAGCTGCCTGCATCGTGGACGGGATATGCCAAGGTGGGCGTACGGCGCTTACGTCAAACCTTTGGTCAGATTCGGCGTTTTCCGCAGCTGCTTCGCATGCTGGTCGCATTCTGGTTTTTCAATGATGGCATTAACACCATTATTCTCATGGCAACGATCTATGGCACAAGCATTGGCATAGGGACAAGTGATCTGATGCTGGCGCTGCTGCTTACACAGTTCATCGGTTTTCCGTGTACACTGCTGCTTGGTGCATGGGCGCAGCGGTGGGGAGCGAAGCGGGTGTTGATTGTAAGTTTAAGCGTATATATCTGTATTGTCATTCTGGGGTATTTTATGACCCAAGCGCTGCATTTCTATATTCTTGCCGGGCTCGTAGGGGTGGTGCAGGGGATAAGTCAATCGACCGCTCGTTCTCTGTTTAGCAACCTGATGCCGGCTGGTCGCACGGGAGAGTATTTCGGCTTTGTTAATGTTACAGGCAAATTTGCTTCAATCTTTGGTCCGTTTGTATTCGGTTATGTTGGACAGATTACAGGCTCCACGCGCTGGGGCATTCTGTCACTGATTTTCTTTTTTGCGGCAGGCATTGTCATGCTGTTGATGGTGAATGTGCAAAGAGGGATACGGGACGCCGGGTTAGCTGATCAGGAGGAGCAGGAACGCATCCGAGGCATGAATATAGCGGGGAAAGCGACAGGTGTACCATTTACTCATTAAATGCCGTCCGGCTTGTGCACTGAAGTTTTATCAAGGCTCCAGACACTGTTCCTGACAGAACAGAGGTCCGGGGCTTTTTGGCATGCACACATAAGCAGCATTAAATGAAGAACCAGTGAAGTGAAGAAATTATGAAAAGGTGAAAATAAAAGATTGACATGATACATATTGTATCATAGAGTAATGGTATGAATACATACTGTATCTGAGAGTGTCGAAACGGCCTGTCAATGAGAAACATAATTACCCGGTCGATCCAAGTCCACATCGCATATTTATTAATATACAGAGGAGAGGCTGCCATTGATAGATACGCAAGGAAACGGACTTGTCTTTTTGTTATGTGTTCCCCGAAGCGGCAGTTCGTTATCTACAGTGATGCTGCAAAATCACAGCCGTATATTTGCCACGCAGGAGATGTGGTTCCTGATGAATCTTGTTGATTTATCCAGGGCTGACGCTCGCGCATACGGTGGAAGTTCCATTGTTCGTCAATTTTATCAAGCGATGGTGTCCGAAGAACATTACGAAAAGGCATGCAGAAGCTTTGCTCTTGAAATATATAATGGGTTCCTGGAAGGGAGCGGAGCAGACTTCATCGTTGATAAATCTCCGCGGTATTATTATATGCTGGAATGGCTCGACCGACTGTTCCCGCAATCCAGACGTATCCATCTGCAGCGCAACCCCCTTTCTATAGCGGCATCCTTCAAAAAAGTAAACCGCCATATCGGCGAAGGCTTTAATCTGACGGAGAGTCTTCACAGCTCAAAGCTTAATATGAGGGCTATTGATCTTACGCTTGGATTAGCTCGTTTGGATGCGTACTTTAGCGAGCCCCATCCCTTAGCTTATGCATTGAAGTATGAGCAGTTGGTGATGAAACCGCAGGAAGAGCTTGAGAAGTTATGTGCTTTTCTCGGTATTTCTTATGAACAGGGCATAGAACGGTACGGACAGTTTGTGAACAGTACCAAAGCCGACATGTTTTATAGTATGGGGGTGGGAGATCCTTTCCTTTCAACCCATGAGGAAGCACATCAGGGTTCTGTTAACAACTGGAAAAATATACTCGATCGGCAAGAAATTGAATTGTACTGCCGTGTACTGGGTGCGAATCTGTTTCACCGGATGGGATATAGTGAGCAGCTGGTGGAAGCGGAACAATGGACAGGAGTACGGGTGGCGGCTGAGCCCGATCATGAAATTATGGAGCGGCTTCACCAGCAGCTGGCCGCAGCAACGGGGTGCAGCTGGGAGCCGGACTACCGCATGAAGGCACCGAGCAATGGTGACATCGTGAAAGTGGACTCGGTTCAAAGCGACGCAGGGGCTGAGCCTTCTGTGAAGCCGGACCCGACACTTGAGGCGATGGTTACGATTAGACAGCTTCAGGCGGCACTTAGGGCAGCAGATCAACGCCTGGAGCATGGCTATACCGAACAGCAGCGTTTGAGGAAGCAGCTTGCCTCTGCTCATTATAAATTGCAGCGAATTAAATCATGGATACCATTTGGTCATCAGATCAGCGCGTGGGCATCCCAGCGTAAGATGGTTCGGGGAGGAAAGTCATGAGTGCCATAGCGGGAATTGTACATATGCATGGTCAACAGGCGCTATGGGAGGATAGCTGGCGGTTATATGCCAGCCTTGGACATATCCCGGCAGATACGACGGGGGTATGGAAGGGGGATGAAGCCTTTCTCAGCTGTCATGCCCAGTGGATCACACCCGAGTCCATCTACGAGAGATTACCTCTGTATGACGAAGAGAGCAGATTGACGATTACCGCTGATGCCATTCTGGATAACCGTGAACAGCTGGCAGAGCAGCTGCGGATTCCAAGATC
The DNA here is from genome assembly GCF_050171015.1 of Paenibacillus sp. TC-CSREp1. Lineage (NCBI taxonomy): Bacteria > Bacillati > Bacillota > Bacilli > Caryophanales > Paenibacillaceae > Paenibacillus > Paenibacillus sp. TC-CSREp1. Next base: position 369,466 of record NZ_JBNOKM010000003.1, read on the forward strand.
AGCACTCAGCGCTATGGCCGACAGTGAGTTGATACTGCTGGCATATCAGCGCTGGGGAGAAGAGGTAGCTTCATATTTGCTGGGCGACTTTGTGTTTGCAATCTGGGATGAACGCCGCCGCACACTGTTTGCCGCGAGAGATATTACGGGCATGAGAACCTTATATTACCGTCTTGATGGTCCGCGGTTTGCATTCTGTACGTTGATGAAACCCCTGCTTGAACTTGAAGGGGTCCAGAAGTCACTTGATGAAATCTGGTTATCTGATTTTCTGGCGATACCTGACATGCTTGACACGGCAAATATTCATGCAACGGTGTATCGTGGAATGAAACAACTGCCCTCAGCGCATACACTCACGTTTCGAAGCGGCAAGGTCGAAATGAAGCAATATCATCGCTGGGATAACGTGGAGCCGCTCAGGCTCAAATCAGATGATGAATATATAGAGGCTTTTCGTGATGTATTTAGCCAGGCTGTCGGAGCACGTTTGCGAACACATAGACAGGTCGCTGCCGCTTTAAGTGGTGGATTGGACTCAGGGTCCGTCGTTGGATTTGCATCTGGCACCCTTCGAAGCCAAGGAAAGCAACTACATGCTTACAGCTATGTGCCTGTTCCGGATTTCACTGATTATACGTCGAAAACATTACTGGCAGATGAGCGCCCTTTCATTCAGTCTACGGTTAGTCATGTAGGCAATATCTCGGAAAACTATCTCGATTTCGAAGGTCGGAGTCCGCTCAGCGAAGTGGATACGTGGCTGAATATGCTGGAGATGCCTTATAAATACTTTGAAAATTCATTTTGGATACGCGGATTCTATGAAAAAGCGAGTGAACAGGACGCAGGTGTTCTATTAACAGGAGCACGCGGTAATTTCACCATCTCATGGGGGCCTGCACTGGACTATTATGCCAGCTTGCTGAAAAGCGGCCGTTACTTCCGCTGGTTCCGCGAGATGCAGCAGTACAGCGGACGGACAGGTATGGCGTTATCACGCATTGCCAGAATTACAGGCCGGAAGGCTTTCCCACAATGGTTCCAATCGAAAAATAAAGGTACAGCTCCAGCGTTAGGAGCACCATTGATACATCCGGACTTTGCCGCAAAAACGGGTGTGCTGGACCGACTCGGCTCCATCATCGTACAACAGGGTGGTGCACAGGCTGATGCGCTTAAAGTAAGGGCCGACAAGTTCAATAATCTGGCGATTGCAAATAAAAATGGAACTGTGGCTACCAAATGCTCTCTTAGGTACAGAGCATGGGAGCGTGACCCGACGAGTGATCCGAGAGTCATTCGATTCTGTCTCTCTGTACCCATTGAGCAGTATGTGCGTCAAGGGACCGATCGCTCCTTGATCCGCCGCGCTGCATCACCGGAATTGCCGGATAAGGTGAGACTCAATCAGCGTGTAAGGGGAGTACAGCCTGCGGATTGGCTGCATCGCATCCTGCCTGATTGGGAGGCTTTTACTTCCGAACTTAGGACATTATGTTCTGACAGCCAGGTTGCAGGCATATTAAACACGGATCGGATTAGCACAGCTCTGTCTAACCTACCGAGTCCGAGGCCTGAGCTGGCATCTCATCCAGACTTGAGGTTAATGATGCATAGCCTCATTGTATACCGGTTTATTCAGAAGTTCTGATTCATAGTAAAGAGCGCGTGGCCCAATGCTCATGAAAGGAGGTGAATACGATGCAAAACGAAAAAAAGGAATGGCAAGCTCCGGTACTTGAAGTATTGGACGTTAATAAAACGATGGCAGGTACTGGCTACAGACAAATTGACTGGATTACGGAACATGATGCTGACTTATACGATCCAACAACGTCTTAATTTTGTTTTCCCTTAGTAAAACCATACTTATAGGGCGGAATTGCAGCCAGTCAAGCTTTTTCGCCTCCGCCCTAATATTGAGCATATGAATATCAGGGCTTTTTCTTATATTTTTACACGAAGGAGGCATCCTTATTGTTGCCTGTGCATTATGAAGCTTACGGGTTAATCTGGTCGAGCCAGATACTTATGCCCGAATTGCAGCTTGCAGCACCAGAAGCAGGAACGGAAAGGCAAGTTGATGTGCATATGGAGACCCGTGATCTGACGGACTTATGGACGAAATGGGATGTCGGGAGCGACAACTTTGTGGCGCGGGACGGTTGTCTTTTTTTCAGAATCGAAGATACAGGTTTGTTTTTTATGGAGCAGGGCAAACGAATTATGGTATCACCTGTACCGGGTGCGGATGAGAAAAAAGTTCGGTTATTTCTCCTTGGGACATGTATGGCTGTTATTATGATGCAGCGCGGCATTCTTCCACTTCATGGAAGCGCTGTTGTTGTGGATGGATGGGCGTACGCATTTGTCGGGCATTCGGGTGCAGGAAAATCGACTTTATCCGCTGCACTTGCTTCACGCGGTTACCCGCTTCTCACGGATGATGTCGTTGCGTTGACTTGGGATGCTGGTGGAAGGGCGATCGTGTCCCCGGGATATCCGCAGCAGAAGTTATGGCAGCCCAGTCTGGATGGCTTTGGCATGAATAAGCAAAACTATGCAACCGTGCATGCCGAAATCACGAAGTACGCTATACCGGTACAGCATTATTTTTACGAGAGACCCGTCCCGCTTGCAGCAATATTTGAGCTTGTACCACAGCCGGATCATGAACCGGGGCCCGTACAGCTGGAGCAGGTTATTGGTCTGGAACGCCTTCATTTGTTATGCACGCATACGTTTCGCGGGGGACTGATCGCACGTCAGGGCTTGGCTCAATGGCTGTTTGAAACAGCTTCAAGACTGTCGGCCAGTGTCGAGGTTAACAGATTAAGCAGGACAGGTTCACATTTTACGGCATTCGAGATGGTAGAACGAATCATTACTCATATACGCAAAGGGGTGCATGCAGAATTATGACAGCCAGCACAAAAATCAATGCGAATGACCGGGTCACTCGCAAAGAGGGCAATCTGGTCAGTGATATGGGCGGGGAGAAGGTCATGATGAGCATCGCTTCCGGCAAATATTACAATCTGGGAAGCACAGGTGGACGGATTTGGGAACTGATTGCCGAAGAGCAAACACTGGAGCAATTGATTCAGGCACTCGCGGCAGAGTATGATATTGAGCCTGATCGATGCGGTGAGCAGGTTGTCTCTTTTTTGGAGCATCTGCTGCGTGAAGATTTAATCGACGTTACCGTATCCAGCGGAGTATGATGAGATGTTTCGTAAAATAAAAGCCTTTTTCAAGCTCTCCGGTTCGATGCGACGTTTGGTGTGGGAAGCTTATGTTCTTCTTGCCTGGGCACGGATACAGAAAGCGAAGCCGTTCGCTAAAATTGCTCCTGGGCTTGGCGCTCCGATGTTCGAAACGCCGATGACCGGGTTGAACCGAGACCAGATCGCTATGATAAAGAACATATCAAAGGCAGTTATCATTGCCGCCAAATATACGTTATGGGAAAGCCGCTGCCTCGTCATGGCTGTAGCCGCAATGAAGATGCTGGAACGACGTCATATTGAAAGCACGCTGTATATGGGGACAGCACGGAACGAACAGGGACAGCTGAAGGCTCACGCCTGGCTGCGGAGCGGAAAACTGATCGTGACTGGAGCAGACACGATGGACCAATACACGGTAGTTGGCGTATTTGGCAAACGATGTCCTGAGAAGGGAGCAGGGGAGATTGTCTATGACACATGAAAGCGAGCAGTATGCAGCAGAGTTCCCGAAGGAGCTCAGACTGATCTTGAGCATGCTTAGAGGGGATATGACAGCTCTGACTTCCGAGGAGATTGAGAGCCGACTGCATGGTGTGGATTGGTCACTTTTTTTACGCCTTGTCTATCATCATCGACTGTATTCTGTAATGTATCTCTATTTGAAAAAGGAGACAGCGCTGCCCGTTCCTCAGGCGGTGATGGAAAGCTTGAAACAACAATATACGATGAATACGTTCCGTATGCTGCAGTTAACGGCCGAGATGGAGCAGGTTTGCGGAGCTTTTCGTGAGCATGGCATTCGAAACATTACGCTGAAAGGTCCCGCAATGGCTCATGATCTGTATGGAGATGTGTCCATGCGAACCTCCAAAGACCTGGATATTTTAATTCCCGTTCAGGATGTGGAGGCTGCCGGAAGAATACTTCAGGGACTTGGATACCAGTGCAAAGAGGGGGAACGAGCTCTGACGGTTCGCAGCTGGAAGTGGCGTGAGCATCATATCTGTTATATTCATCCGGTCAAGCGAACACAGATCGAGATTCACTGGCGGCTCAATCCGGACTCCGGCCGGGAAAGCGAATTTGAATTGTTGTGGCAGCGAAGCCGGTTCAGTACGTATACCCAGACACCTGTACGCATGCTGGAAGCGGAGGATTTATGGGTGTATCTGATTACCCATGGTGCAAGGCATGGCTGGTTCAGGCTGCGCTGGCTGCTCGATATCGACCAGATGATTCGTACGATGCCACTGGATATGAAGAAGATCGAGCGGCGCTTGAAAGCAGAAGCACGTTTGTCCATCGGTTCGCAGACATTACATCTCGTTTCGAATCTGCTGCATACCCCGCTGAATGATGCATATAGATCCATCATGTCGATGAATGCGCGTGCTGGAAAACGTTTGGCTAGAGAAGGTGTGCTGTTTATGAAGGATATGCTGGACAGTCCGGCAGATTTAAACCAGTATAATTCTTATTTATTTGCCCTGCGCAGCACCAGGCAGAAATGGTTTTTCTTTATTGAGCGATTATATCCAAGCACATGGGATGTGCACCAGCTGCCGCTTCCGCGTTCACTGTACTTTTTATATTTCCCGTTACGCCCGGTTCTCTGGTTCTGGCGGCGCTTGAAAAGAAGCACGGTGACAGAGAGGGGTAAAGTATGAAGTCTGAATTACGTTATTTTATGCGAAAACTTCACCACGTTACGGGGCCTGTATTATATTGGAATCTGCTAGGTATGGTCTGCATTGGTTTAATGGAGGGCATCGGCATTTATATGCTGGTTCCAATGCTGAGTTTGATCGGCATTTTTGATATGGGCACTTCCGGAATACACATTCCTTGGTTAACCGACTTTCTCCATCAATTCTCGCAGCATTATCAATTAATCATAGTATTGTTTACCTTTGTACTGATCGTGTCAGGACAGGCGTGGATGCAGCGCCTTCAGACGATTCGCAATGCCCGCATTCAGCAGCAATTTATACGAACGCTGCGTATGGAAACCTACAGCGCCATCCTGATGGCGAAATGGTCCTTTTTTCTCCAAAAACGAAAATCCGATTTTAACCATATATTAACGACCGAGCTTGCACGTGTCAGCCAGGGGACGAGTATTATGCTGCAGATGGCCGCTTCGCTTGTTTTTACTGCAATTCAGATTGGGCTGGCCTTCTGGTTATCTGCCAGGTTAACCGCACTTGTGCTTGTCTGCGGTCTCGTTTTATTTTTCCTGCTCAGAACGTTTGTGAAACGTGCGAAAAGCATTGGAGATCAAACAACGGAATTGTCACAAGTGTATTATAACGGGATCACCGAGCATTTTAATGGAATTAAAGACATCAAGAGCAACATGCTTGAGCATTCACATATCCACTGGTTTGATCGGATGTGTAGACGAATTGAGCGCAATGTCGTGCAGTTCAGTCAGCTTAATACGGGTACACAACTGATTCACCGGGTGTCTGCGGCGTTAATTATCGCGGCGTTTATTTATTTATCCCTACGTGTGATGTCAGTGCCTCCAGCCAGCTTGTTATTGATAATTTTGATTTTTTCACGATTATGGCCGAGATTTACAGCTATTCAGTCCAATCTGGAGTACATAAGCTCCATGCTGCCTGCATTTCGAATCGTGAGAGAACTGCAGGTACAAACCGGGAAAAGTCGTGAAATCAGTGACAGTATAGTTGCAGCCCCACAATCTACTGCATCGGCTCATTCTATCGTTCCCATGGATCTCAAGGACTCCATTATCTGCCAGGATGTATATTACCGTTACGAAGGAAATGATAACTATTCATTGTCGAATGTATATGCAGCCATTCCAGCCAAAGGAATGACAGCGATTGTTGGTAAATCGGGGGCAGGCAAGAGCACATTAATCGACCTGATTATGGGGCTAATGCGGCCTGAGAGCGGGAACATCCTGATTGACGGGAAATCTTTGACCGAGGAACGGCTGCTTAGCTGGCGCAGTTCCATTGGTTATGTATCCCAGGACCCTTTTTTGTTTCATACGAGCATTCGTGAAAATTTACGTCTGGTCGATCCTGACGCGAGTGAAGAGCAGATGTGGCGAGCCCTTCAGTTTTCTGCTTCTGCCTCGTTTGTTCGCAAGCTCCCCCAGGGGCTGGATACAATCATAGGGGATCGCGGAATCCGTCTGTCAGGCGGTGAGCGTCAGCGTCTGGTGCTTGCCCGCACGATGCTCCGTAATCCTTCCGTGCTGGTTCTGGATGAAGCCACAAGTGCGCTGGACAGTGAAAATGAACAGTATATCCATGAAGCGCTTGAGCAATTAAAAGGGCATGTTACCATTATCGTTATTGCCCATCGCTTATCCACTATTCGTACAGCAGACCGCGTAATCGTTCTGGAGGAAGGACGTGTGATTCAGGAAGGCGGTTATCAGCAATTATCCGCAGACCCGGTGGGCACATTCAGCAGATTGCTGAATATGCAGGCTGGTGCTGCCGGGCAGTAAAAGAAATGTGTATGAGAGGGATTAAATGATCTTGTTCTCGAATGAGCAACGTTAGAGTGTATGAGTAAAGGCGTACCGTTCGCGGTACGCCTTTGGCACATCGTATTCTTTCTTGATATTAGAGTTTGAATTGGAAATTAACCGGTCAGGACCGAGCCAGGCTTCAAAGGCAGATGCAATGCTCCGATCTGCTGCAGATGCTGAATGATGTCCTGAACCGCTTCTTCAATGGTGCATTGTTCTGTATCTATGATGAGGGAAGGGGATTGCGGAACATCATAAGGGGCAGAGATGCCTGTAAAATGAGCAATTTCACCTCTGCGTGCTTTTTTGTAAAGCCCTTTGGGGTCACGTCGCTCACATTCTTCTATGGAACAACGTACATAGATTTCAATGAAATCCTCTGGTTCAAACATGTTGCGAACCATGGCCCGATCCGAATCATGTGGAGAGATAAAGGCGGAGAGCACAAGTAATCCTGCATCAACCATCAGCTTGCACACTTCTCCGATACGTCTCAGGTTTTCCTGACGATCTGCTGCAGTAAAGCCAAGGTCCTTGTTCAGTCCATGCCTGACATTATCTCCGTCCAGTACATAATTGCGGACTCCCTGCTCGTGTAGGTACCTCTCCAGTGCAAAAGCAATGGAGGACTTGCCCGAACCGGATAAACCTGTAAACCACAATGTACGGCTGTGATGCCCGTTATTATTCTCGCGATCCTGCCGGCTCAGGCTTGAAGCTTGCCAGGTAATGTTGCGATCTTCGTTCGACATGTTATCCCGCCCTTTACACCTGTGATTTGTATAATATTTTAACATATTTACTAGATTATAGACTATGAATGTTTTCTGCAAAATAAGCGTGAAGGGTCTGTATATCGGGTATAGATGTTATACATATAGAGCAGGAGGCCAATATTTATGCGTGAACACATTCAAAACATACAAGTAGGTTTCAAATGCCCTGATTGCGGGCATGACGTGAGCACGCATTTTCTACAGGAACAAGTAAGCACCGTTCGCTGCGAGGGCTGCAATCGAGCGTATACGCTATTGAAGCCGACGATTGGAGATGAGATTTTGCTGGATTGGGAGCAGGAGGCGTTGTATCACAAGCTGCGGGCGGAGCGCTCGGAAAAGGACAACCATAACATGTCGGCACTTATTATCAAAGTCATTGAGTTGCTTACCTGGCGCGATCAGGGTGATGGTCAGACCCGCGCTATTCAAACGGTGAAGGAGTGGCTGGCTGCCAGCGGCAAGCCGCAGACTTTGCTTGAACTGTTTCATCAACCTACATCCATTAAACGTGAAAATAAACGGTTGTAGCCTTAATGTTACATAATATAGATGCTCCTGCGGCATATTACCTGAAGGTGTTTGTATAGCTATATATCAAACCGAATATTCAGGAACAGGAGCGGATAACATGAAGCGAATCGTTCGCTATCTGCTGCTCGGCTTGTTAACTGTTAGCATGCTGGCATCATATGCAGAGGCATCACCCATTAACGGAGCGTATCACTTTGGTTTTAAGAAAAGTCAGAACGGTCAGCTGCCTTCGATTGATCAGGAAGGGTTCAAATCCATACTGGAACATAATCATGCCATTTTTCTGGGGGATACCAAACAAAAAGAATTATATCTGACGTTTGATAACGGCTACGAAAATGGCTTTACCCCTGCCATATTGGATGTGCTGCGAGCCAAGAAGGTACCGGCGGCTTTTTTTGTCACAGGTCATTATCTCAAGGATCAGCCCGAGTTAGTGAAGCGAATGGCGGCTGAAGGCCATATCGTGGGCAACCATTCCTGGAGTCATCCTGATATGACTCGAATCTCCAATGGTCAGATTAAAGAGGAACTGGAGAAAGTAAAATCCGAAATAGAGCGGCTCACAGGGCAGAAGGACACCTTTTTACGTCCACCTCGTGGTATCTTTAACAACCGTACGCTTGCCGAGAGTTATGCGCAAGGATATATAAATGTGTTCTGGTCTGTAGCTTATAAAGACTGGGATACGAATGTTCAGCGGGGAGCACAGTATGCTCACCAGCAGGTGCTGAAGCAGCTTCATCCAGGGGCAGTGATTTTGCTGCATTCGGTGTCCAAGGACAATACCGAGGCACTTGGCTCCATTATTGATGAGGCACGGAAGCAGGGATATGCATTCAAAAGTCTGAATGATTTGAAAACAAAAACGTATTAATGTTGTCGGGTGAATTGGACGAGAATAAAGAACAAGGGCATGCCAGCGATTATGCTGAGCATGTCCTTTTTAGGTTATGCTTATTCAAGTGCCCCAACAGGCATCCATAGCAATTGAATAATTTCGAATATGAAGTTGTTCTAAAATGTTGTGTTATAAATGATACCGATTGTCTTGGGACCACAGTGACTGCAAATAACGCAGCCAGCTGTTGTTAACTCTACACGTGCACCCGTTTGTTCCTGAAGCGTTTGTTGCAATGCGATGGCATCTTCCTCCGCCATAGTGTGAACAACAATCAATAAATCTCGATCAATTCGCTCCTTGTCACTGAGTGTATTTTGTAACATTTGCTCAAGCGCCTTTTCCCGTTTGCCACGCACTTTGTAGGCCGGGGTCATTTTACCATCGGTTACGCGAATGACAGGGCGAATTTTAAGCAGGCTTCCAATCAGGTTTTGCATACCGGAGCAGCGTCCGCCTTTGTATAAATACTCGAGTGTATCGATTACAAATTCGGTGCGCACAGTTGGTTTCATCGCTTCGATCAGTTCAGTAATCTGTGCCAGATTCTGTCCTTGCTCCGCCGCATGAGCAGCTTTCATCACCATCAGGCCGATGCCTGAGGAGAGGTTTAGTGAATCGACGACAGAGATACGAGCCTCCGGAAATTCGGAACTGGCGATCAGGGCATTTTGATATGTGGATGAAAGTTCGGAAGATAAGGAAATATAGAGAATATCATCGCCTTGTTCTATGTAAGGTTGAAATGCTGCCATAAAATCTGCGGGTGAGGGAGCAGCAGTTTTAGGCAGAGCACCGTCACGGTTTACACGTTCATATAATTTCTCTGGTTTGATCTCGGCTCCATCCTTCAGTGATTCCTCGCCAAATACGACATACAGAGGAATGATCCCGATATCATATTGCTGCACCCACTGGGGTGTCAAATCACTCGTGCTGTCCGCGAAAATTTTAATTCGTGCCATGTCAATCTCCTTTATCAATCCATATTTTTCTGCGAGTTATAAATGATCATAATTTTAGGTTGTGACCATTGCAGATCCTGCACGGCCGCTGAGTTTAATTATAAAGAAGCTGCTCTTTCATGCAAAGCATTACATCATGTATATGCCTCCGAGCAGTAGCCCTGCGAATAACAGAATGAGCAGGCCATTCAAAATGGTGCCGATGATAGCAAATACTTTTCTGCGATTTTTGAGCACCAATCCAATAACGCCCAGAATGATGCCGGACAGGTTAAGAATCAAACAGATCAGGAAGGCTAATGACGCCAAAACGATGGCTGGATGAAAGGCAAGCTCTTCCCGACTTATGGATGAATCGAGAAGTTCCATCGAGCCGTACAATGCAAGAGAAGCTAGCACAAAGGTGATGATGTGCCCGATGAGTCCAACCAGACCCACAATGAAACTGGCTATGCCCGGACCTGAATGCTTGAGCCGTGCCGGAGGATGTGCTCCTGAATCAGATGAAAGCATGTAATCGGTGTTACTGGAGCTATAGGGATCTGAATAGCCTGATTGGGAGGAGGAATTATTATTCCAGCCTGAATTTTGAGAGTTATGGTCATCCATGAGTAAGGACTCCTTTTTACAGATCATATAGTGTAAACAGCTTTACTTAACTTATAATTTAAACAGAATAATGAATACGTATTACCCCGTTTGCAGTGGAATGATTCGCATCTGCTCTGAATACGGCATTCCTTTCTACTTTTCCACAATTATCGAGAAAAAGCAAGGTTTCATATATGAGGTTTGTAATAAAATTCGTTGGGAATATTCATACGTAAAGTCTTGGAATCATGAGATGAAACATTTCAAGCTGGCTGGTAATGCGATCATGAATTAGCTACAATAATATGAAGTCAGAAATGAATCTAGGGAGAGAATGAATATGCAGCGAAAATGGATGATGGTTGGAGCGATTTTAACGATGCTGTCTGTAGGTATTGGTGCATTTGGTGCACATATGCTCAAAGACAAAATCGGGGCGAGTGCAATCGCTACATATGAAACCGGAGTGCAGTACCATATGATTCATGCTCTGGGTCTGCTTATTATTGGATTGACGGCAGGACAACTTGGAGAATCCCTGAAGCTGAAATGGGCGGCGCGTTTGCTGTTTGCCGGTATTATCATTTTTTCGGGCAGTCTGTATGTGCTGAGCATCTCGGGTATTAAAATTTTGGGGGCAATCACACCCATTGGCGGAGTAGCTTTTATCATTGGTTGGCTGCTTTTCGCAATAGATGTTTGGCAGCGAGGTCAGAGAAGGTCAGCGAACTAAAGTCATGCTATCGATGAAATGTCATGTTACAAAAATGAGATTATAATAAAAGCAACCTGCGATCGAATGTTTTGCATTCCAGCTCAGGTTGCTTTTTGTGTTTTTTTCAATTAGCAGCGTTATTTCATTCAAAGTTACAGCAAAAACTCATCAATTTCGTTTGTGCGGAAAGTATAGACCTGTTTTTCATCCACATGGTAGATGCTTACCACATTATTATCCCGATCAAAATTAAGAATACGACAAGGAATGCTCTGATGTTTACCGTTTTTGTTGTTCACTACAATTCGAGTGAGGCGATTTTCTTTAATCAAGGATTGAATCCAGGCTTCGAACGAATTGGTGTCAGCCACATGAGATGAGTCGGAAGCAGGAACAGAATTAGCCTTATCCGACTTGTTGGAGGTCTGCTGTCCATCGGGTACTTGTGGTTGTTGTTCTTGTTGTTGTTGCAAATCCATCTGAATGGGCTCAGTGGCGCTTGTTTTGTTTTGCTGAAGCATCGCTTCAATAATGTTACCTAGTTCTATTCCGGAATGAATCCGAAAGTCCGCAATTTGTTCCTGTTTGTTGATGAACTCCATAAGGGACTGCAGTGCCAGTGCATTTGATCGGCTTTTGATAAGTATATCGACGTTAAATAAAAAGCCGATGTCATCTTGATTGGATACGGTTTGTTTCATTCATCCCAGCCCCGTTAAATAGTGTGTCAGCACAAACGTGCTCCAATATACTATAGCATTAATGTGCTGGAAATCATAGTACTAGAGACTTATGAAACAGGTATGAAACTAGTGTGAATCTCTTCTATGTTGTGCGAATAGTCTTCTTTTTTCAGCCCGGAATCATCCCTTTTGCAGGCTTCACAAACCATTTACGCAGCTATAATTTAGTAAAGCAGGTCAGGAAGCAACAGGGGGAATAAATAATGAGCACTTCATATCACAATCGTTTGAGATACGTATTCAAGGTTACATCTTCTCGCATTCGAAAAGCGGATTTTCATCTTAAACTTACCTATCATGAGGCTTTGATGAACGGAGAAATGGCGGCAATCGGCAATCATCAGGTGTTTCGATTTATTGATCATTTACGTATGAACAAGAAAATGGAGGAGCGCTGGGTTGAGATTGCACAAGAAATTCAGCACGTAAAGGCTTCAAAGACAACGATAACGAACAAACGAATGATTAAAAAGCTGCATGAAGCTCAAAATGAACTTAAATTTGTTCCGGATTACGTACTGGTGATCATCGAAAATAATAAAGAATATGATCGTTTAAATTCTTCCAATGGATTCTATGTGAATGGTTTAAAATATAAGCGTTTGCTGGCTACAACCGGTGGAGCCAAAAGTTCAACGGTTATCTATGTTAGTGAGGATATTCATAGTCAATTAGAACGCAGATTAAATAATGGCAGAAATCCAGAAATGGAGTTGATTCCTGCCAAATTAGAAGCTTATAAGGCTCTTGCCTGCAGCACCAGTACTCCGGTTTCTCATCCCGAGCGTGTGCTTGTTATACCGGACTGCATTACCGAGTTTTGTGCTGATATTATCGAAATTGATGATTCCAAGACAAAATATCCCAGGGTGGAAAAGAAAAAAGGACATCCCATTCAATTGAATATGAGTGACGGCTTCGGACTGATCTCCCCCAAACTTAGTCGGTTATGGGCACAAGAGCTTGGACATAAGTATATCCCCAGTGGTTTTTGCATCCGTAACAGCTTTTGCAAGGGGATGGTATTTACATTCGATTACCATGAATTCGCAGAACGAATTGCAGGACAATATATGGTTAAAGACGCTTGGGGCGAACTTGTAGATATCCGTGAAGTGGATTTAATTCTGACAACGTCTATGCTCAAGCTCTGGAAGGCATATAGTAACATAAATGATTATTTATTATGTTGTGCTTATCATGGGTATACCTTCAGCGTAACCAAAGTGACACCTGAACAATTAGAGGATGAACGACATCTGAACTACCAGTTCATTCAGTCTCTGCCGCTCAGCGATGACGAAATTGATGAACTAATCTCTCCTACGGTGAGTACGATTAAAGATGTGTTAGGTGGGGATTATCGTAAAGCTCTTTTATTTCTCAAAGGCATTCATATTCAAGAGAAGGACTATCTGCACAGTCCTGATGATTATGTAAAAGGTCTGATGCTTGAATCCGGCTTAATCGATGATCCATATGTAAAACATAAAATACATGCTCTCATTCGAAAGCGGATAAATGAAGCCAAAATTGGAGTTTTACGTGTTCGAGGTAATTTTAGTATTATTTCCGGTGATCCATATACGTTGTGTCAGAGCATGTTCGGACTACCTTTAACAGGGTTATTACAAGCTGGACAGTTCTATTCAAAGTATTGGAATAAAAAGCAGGTTCGTCAGGCAGCTTGCTTCAGAGCTCCGATGACATGCCATAACAATATCAAAGTACTTCGGTTCTCCAATACCCCAGAGATGCGATATTGGTATCGCTATATGAAAACCGTTACCATATTGAATTCATGGGATACCACGACACATTCGCTTAATGGTGCTGATATGGATAGTGATCAGATCCTGACTACAGATAACGCTACCATTTTGGGTGCGATCCAGGAGTTAGACGCCATTGTTTGTGTACAAAAAACAACTGCCAAAAAAATTCCGGACGAGAACGATCTTATACAAGCGAACAAGGACAGTTTTGGAGATCTGATCGGGTTCACGACTAACAAGATTACCGCTATGTTTGATGTGTTGGCTAATTTTAAAAAGGATACTGCTGAATATGATGAGATCATGTACAGAATACAATGTGGTCAACATTTTCAACAGAATGCCATCGATCAGGCCAAAGGCATTGAATGCAAAAGAATGCCTAAGCATTGGTATGATCTGCGGGCTGCTTTGGGCAATGAAACCGATCTAAAGCTAGTTGCTGACAAGAAGCCGTATTTCTTCATCTACAATGATCCTGAACAAAAGAAGCAATATGATGCGTATATAGATAAAACTCAGCAGAAATGTTTGCAGCTTTTCGGAATGACCATGCAGGAGCTTAATAGTTTGCAGGAGCATTCTGTTGAAGCCACACAGTTTCTGCAACAATATCAACAGAGAATGCCGGTATCCAAGGCACCATCCGTAATGAATCGATTGTGTCAGCAAGTAGAGAAGAAGCTGGATGAAATAAAATTGAAACAGACTCAACAACCTTTTGATTACAATCTACTCAAGACATCCAAGAGCTATTCAAAAACAAGGTACAAAGAAGTGCAGCAGTTATACCAGCAGCATAATGAGGAACTTCGAACTTATATGATTCAATTGCGCAAGAGCAGGGCCAACAAGGAAGATCGATCTGCTCGCTGGCAAGTATTTATTTCACGCTTCAGGGAGCAGGCTTTGGAAATCTGCAACAATGAAGAGGATCTTTGTAATATGATCGTAGACATGTGTTATCACAGCGGCGATAAGTCCAAACAATTTGTATGGGATGTATCGGGTGAGCAGATCATTCGAAATCTATTACATCGTCATAACCATGTCATACATTATCCGGTTGTGTCAGATACAGCAGGAGAATTCGAATATGCAGGCAAGCCTTTTAAAATGACCCATGCTGATGTAAGAGGGGTCACCTCATGAAAATGATTTTGAATGAACGAAAGCATGCAGAGGAAGCTCTGGCCTATGGCAAAATGGATAAGAAGCCAACCAGAACTCTGGTGTGCATAGCAAAGCTGGGGCTTGAACAGGGTCAAAGCATCGATGAAGTGCATAATGTGTTACATCAGTTTATGTCGAAATATTATCTGAATTACAACGCTGTACATTGGGATTCATTTTTTCATCGTGTTATCCATCAAGCAGCATGTTATTTCAAAACTAGAGAAAAAGCGGGAAAGTCGAGACTGATTGAAATTGATGACATATCTATAACCTATACGGAGTTACTTCGTATCAAAGAACTTCGAAGTAAGCGGCTGGAGAAGTTAGCTTTTGTATTGTTGGTTTACAGTAAAATCAATAACCGTATCCACGAAAGCAATGTTTACTGGGTCAATAATGTTTGGAGTGAGATATACAGTGATACAGGAATGGCGGTTAGTAAGCGGGATCAAGGATTACTGGTACACAAGCTTATTCAATCAGGGCTACTGAAAGAAAGCAAACGAGTCGATTCAACAAATGTTCAGGTATTATTTGCTCAAGAAGAAGATGATGTTGCAATAAAATTAATATGTTTTGATGATTTTATTTTAGAATATTTGCGTTGGACAGGGGAGAGGATAAAAAATTGTACTATTTGCGGCAAACGTTTAATCGCAAAGTCCAATCGCCAGAAATATTGTAAGGAATGTAGAAATATACAAAGATCCTAGGACTTGTCTTGAAAACTACTGAGGTGCATCTTTTACCGCCTTCAGAGTTTTCAGACACACCCTGATTTTCTTTTTTTCTGTACATTAGAAAACAGTGATTTTACTAGATGCACCATAGGATTGAGCGGTTGATTAAAAATCTCTTTAATGATAGTACATAGAACACAAGTAGCTGATAGGGGAGATGCTTCGTGTGGTTTCGTGGTAACTATCCTAAAGTTATGTACGAATAGGTAATCTAGTAGATTAACAGTTAGGTAGGTGAACTATGTCAAATGGACTAACATTAGCGCAAGTAGAAGCATTAATTAGAGGAGCCGTAAAGGTCGGTGAAGGCCAGCCTGGTGATCATGTAGAAGTAGAAAAAGCGATCGAGCAGGCAATCGAAGCTACAAAAAAGGCTTTAGAGGCCGCTGAATATGCAGAAGAAGTTTATCATACAACTCAATTAGTATTCAAAAATCCTGTCCCTGACCTGATCGAGCTTAATGAATCTTACCCGTCTCCTGAAGTAGGCTGGACGGTGCAAACGTATAAAGATGGCAAAAGATTTCGTTTCAACGGAGAAATCTGGGATGAGATAGATATATTTGGACAAAATCTTCAAGTTGTAAACTCATCAATGAACGGACTTATGAGTTCAGCAGAGCACATAAAATTAAATGAGATTCCATTAGAAGTAAAGGATCGAGTCCTCGTTTTTTGTAAAGAATCATATGTGTATCCTGAAATTATCGGGGTCTTAGCCCCTTTTCCATTTCAAGGAGAAATTCTAAGTGTGAAAGGGTATTGTTCTGTACCGGGTGAGTCGCTAACGGAAATTAGGATTGAACGATCAAAAGATTTTGTTGAGTGGCAAGATATAATGGAAGTTCCGATGAAATTTGAAGCACTGCAACATCAAGATAACGGCGAAGCTACATTTTTTGAAAAAAAGGTAGAGCCGGGGGATGTTTTCAGAATACATATCGTTAAAGCGGATTCGAAAATGCGGCACCTTACAATTCAATTAACTATTAGAACATAACCATAAAGGAGAATGATGAGTATGACACAACCAATTATTACATGGATGGACGCAACACATAGCCAAGAGATTGTAGGCCCGTTTGATTATCAAGTTATTGATGCAGATGATAAAAGTGAAATTTTTATTTTTAATATTTGGAACAACAAAGGCGGTGCTACGGATGTATCCAAAATGGAAGATTGCACAATCACTACACGAGACCTAAACGGAGGTACTGGAGATACTCCAGAATTCAATATTGAAGCTGTAAAAAACAACTGGTTCCATGTACAGGTGGACTCCCTTGGAGAAAATGATCTGGATGAAGAAAGCTCTCGAGTAGGTAAAGATTTCTCGAAACCGATTGGAACGACAGGTAAAACAATACTGGATCATTCCGGAACACCGTATGCTACACCACTTGTGCCTGGAACAAAGGAAATTTTAGGCGTCAATAATAATGGCCAACCTCAAGATGCGGCAGGCAACTATGTGACGCTTTCCATTCAATGTGAGGTTCCTTTGAACGCTCGCAGCGGGAAACAGGAATTCAAGAAACGTATCTCATATCGTTACGTTTAAGTAGGATATGGTAGGGGTTTATAGAAAGAGGCAGGCGATTTGCCTGTCTCTTTCCGTTTTTTATAAAATATTCAAGGAGGTAAATCTGTGATCTTAGGTCAGAAACAGTATGCTCGTTCACCGGTACCGCAAGCTTACGTTTGGATTGCTGATTATTATGATGGAACTTATTTGAGCGAATATGATTTGCAGACACAACGTGCAGCGAATTTTTATAACATTCAAAAAGATAAGCTTGTGTATTTCGGAGTTATTGGTCAAGGCTCGCAAGCGTATTACAATGTTGCTAATGGTGTCTTTCATATTAACATGGATCGCTATTCGATCGCTTATGAATGTGAAGGACATGAGTACCCGCTAACGGGAAGAACTTTCGTTTACAACGATATTATCCAATACAAGAATGGATCTTCCGAAACAAGCATGAGAGGATTCACAGGTCGAAATAACACGGGAACTTTCAAAAATGCAATTGAGTGTTTTAATTTTGGCTACAAAAAAACAATGGATCTGCATAATGCCAACATTAACTTTCAATGTGTTTGTTCTTTACCAATGAATCAGGGTGCATTTTTTCAAATTAAAATCACTTCGAATATAGACCTGCCAGGTCAGTTAGTCATTCGCAAAAATGGATTGATCATAGATCGGATTGCAGCTCCCTTGAAAGCAAACCATGCAGGCATGATGAACTGGGATCTTCGCTAACGAAATTTTCGACAAGACAGGAGGTGTATAGATATGGCTATTCAGGAGATTGGTTTAGACATTGATTTGTCTATAGGTATTTTTCAAAATATGATTTACGAGAATCAGAAGTTATCACTTACGGAGCAGGGACGAGATTTGGAGGGCAATGTGATTTATGCTTCCTCCGGTTCATGGGAATCTAATCCTATTCGAATTCAGGATAAATTTGCTTCTTTCAAAGGTGTATCTGCCAAAATTAATAGCTCGGCTGGCTCGGAATATAAAATCTACTGGAGTATCTCGGATGATGGATTTCAGTGGACGGAATATGAGGAAGTGCAGGAGCAGCTTGTAGAGCCCAAAGCTCAAGCGAAATATGCCAGAGTGAAAATCGAAATTACTGCCGAAAAACAGCAATCCACCTTTTACATAGACAGCTTCATGGAGAAGGGCAAGTATAGCAATTCTTACGTAGAGAGTGATTCTGGTGCACTTCAGTTAAAGACCAAGTACTCATTAAACATGGATCAGACAGCGGTCACTTCAACAGGAGTGGTCTATCGGCAGAAGGTTGAGCGTACGAAATTCAAAAAGACGGATCAGATCAGAGTAGGGAAGGGGTGATTCGATGGCCGTTCCAGCAACGACGGGGCAATTGAGAGAACGTGTGGAAGATATGGAGATTGGGGATTACATTGTCTGGAAATACGATAGCACGATTACTGGATATATTTTTGGGGGAAGTACAAGTGGGTATACCGAGATTGCGGTAACAGGACATCCATTAGGCAGTATGCCAGCAAAGTATTTTTGGTATGGGATTAAGGTAGATAAAGGACTATTAATTTCAGATCGAATTGTAAGTCACACGGTGACATGGGATTGGTTGAACACGAATAAATTTGTTGAAGGTTTTCCACTTACAATAAGTGGGATTTCGGGTGCTGTTCGTTCTCTTTCTGGTGGTGTATTGTATGCGGACGCTAACGGAAATAAGTCAAATGCCGATTTAGGATATGGTGCATTTCCTTCTATGAATGAATGGGATAAATATATTATTAAATTTCCATTCAACAAAATTTCAACAGGGAATACGTTGGATGACGTTTTTCATTATTTAACGAATTATACATGGTGTAGAGAAACACCGATTTATGGAACATGGAAAGACTCTGCTGGTAATACCAGTTCGTCTGCATCTAGCTCGCATCGTATCGGTAGGGGAAGTAATACTAGAACACAGTGGAGTGACTTGAACTATGCTGGAAGTTCAAATTCTTCTGCAACATGGGGATTTCGTCCAGTATTTGAATATAAGGAGGTGTAGTGGATGGCAACAATAGGAGATCAATTAACAGCGCCAGAAAGTGATTGGAGAAGGTATGATGACATTGACCCAGTAATTGTCTATACAGGAACTTGGTCAACAGAAACTCTGGCTGGTAACTTTGGAGGGAGCGCAAAATATACCTCTACAATTGGTTCCGTTATGAGCTTCACCTTTTTTGGCACAAAGCTTCGCATTATCGGTGGATTGTATAGTGGTAGAACAACAACAGCACAGGTGATAATTGATGGTGCTGTTGTAGGAACCATTAACGAAGACTCGACAACTTCAAGAACGAAAGCACTTGTTTTTGAGAAGTCTGGACTAACTAAAGGAAATCATGTTGTCCAAATTAAAGCTATGGATACAAAGGTACTTATTCTTGATGCAGTTGACGTTGATGAGGATGGATACCTTACCAGAACAATCGGAACTGTATTGACTACACCAGATACAGGATGGAAGAGATATGATAATACTGATTCTGGCTTTAAATATACTGGGTCAAGCTGGATTCATGAGTCTAATACTTCCGCTAATAATTATAACAAGACTGATAGTTACACTAAAGATAGCATAGGGGGGCACTCCATAAAGTTTAACTTCTATGGAACTAAACTAAGGCTCATTCAAGCTAGTTTTTATAAGAATGACTTTTATTCTGATGAAGCAAAAATTATTATAGACGGTGTTCAAGAAACGTTTTCTAAGAAGGACTCTAACTCTTCCAGTACAGTGCCTAATCGTCAGATGTTGTTATATGAGAAGTTGGGTCTCGAACTCAAAGTCCATACTGTAGAAATTCTTTCAGGATCAAACGGAGTCTATAGAATTCAAAATGATGCTATTGACATCGACTCGGATGGTCGCTTATTTCATCCTGATGAAGTAACTAATCCCATAGATCTTACTATTGGAAAGCGGATTCGCTGTTACTACTCTACAAATAATGGAGTGGTGGGGAATTTTGCGTTCTTTGGTCAAGAGACAGCACCATTTATTACAACTTCTGCTGGTGCAGGTGGAGACTTGTATTTTATTTGCGTAGACAAAGATCATGCTGGTCGATTGAAACTTATTGCAGATCGAAACATTCAGCATAGTATTAGTTGGGATGCGATAAATGCAAGCGGTGTTGCTTCTGGTAGTGGAGTTCAACTTCCAAAGAGTGGATACTATTCGAGCATGATTCCAGCAATGACATCCAATACAAGTCCCCAAGGTGTAGCGGCGGCAAGCACAATTTACAGTGCATCCTTGGATGCATGGAAAGCATTTGATAAAAATACCACTGATGCAGGATGGCTCATGCAGAGTGGAAAGTGGAACGGAGCCTGGATCAGCTATACATTCTCACATCCAACAGTTATTAATAAATATGGAATCAAAGGGCCGAATTCTAATGCAAGTACGGATTGCGCTAAGAGTTGGAGATTCGAAGGATCTAATGACGGAACGAATTGGACTGTGTTAGATACAAGAACCAATCAACCAGCATGGTCAACAGGGGAATATCGGGAGTATGTGTGCACGAATAAAGCTAATTATAATACATATCGCCTAGTATACACTGCGAATTATGGTGGAGCATACGTTCGAACAATGGCAGTTGACATGTTCCAATTGATCGAAGAGAATTCAATGCCAAGTGTTGATTTATTAACTCTTCGGCTCCCTACTGGTGGTATTAATTCTAGCGACAAAGATAACGAGTGGGATCAATACATTGTAAACTCTACTCTAGACGGAAAAGTTACTGCTGGAGATAACAATGTGTGGAATTATAATGGCGGTGCTTCTTGGACTTCAACGACCAATGTCGCTGGATCAAGCAATAGAACGGGTCGAGGTGCTAATGGCGATGCTGGTGCAAGTGGGTATAATCCATCAGCCTATGTAGCGGCGGCAACTGCCACAGGATTCAGACCAGTCATGGAGGTTACTATCCTTCCTATGTATAGATCGCTAATTAAGTATGAAGGAAATTATGATAAATATTCACTTAATGAATATATTAAATCATCAAATAATAATGCTATTCCAAATATGACATCTAACACTTCACCATCAGGTGTA
The DNA here is from genome assembly GCF_050171015.1 of Paenibacillus sp. TC-CSREp1. Lineage (NCBI taxonomy): Bacteria > Bacillati > Bacillota > Bacilli > Caryophanales > Paenibacillaceae > Paenibacillus > Paenibacillus sp. TC-CSREp1. Next base: position 390,786 of record NZ_JBNOKM010000003.1, read on the forward strand.
GCTAGTGCAAGTAGCATGTATGTTGGTGTATCAACATATGAACCATGGAAAGCATTTAACGGAACATCATCAGATGGATCAGACGGTTGGGCAACTGAAAATGGTAAAGTTTCAGGTTGGTTAGCTTATAAATTTACAAATCCAATAAATATTTATAAATATGCAATAACATCAAGAAACTCTGCAGAATCTGGTGCTCATTCTATAGATTCAGCACCTAAAACTTGGACTTTTGAAGGCTCTAATGATGGAGATAATTGGGTTGTACTAGATACAAGAGTCAATGTCACAGGATGGAATATAAATGAGACAAAGAACTTTGAGTTAGAGAGAAAATATATATCGAATTTTGTTCATTATAGATTAAACATATCTGAAAATAATGGTTGGGGGAGTTTTACATGTTTCGCAGAATTGAGATTGTTTGAAATAAAAATTATATCAACTTCAGGATGGAGTACAGTATCAACAACTTCACCTCCAGAAAACACTTTTATTAATGAAGGAATGGGCGATTTATCTATCCTTGATAGAAAATCAATGGATATCGTTCAAGTTATGACCAATACAGGTGATTTAGGTTCAGGTAAAGTTTTTAAGTCAACAGTGAGCTTAAAGAAATATATTGATATTAATAACTTTTATGTAAAATAATGTTTTTAAGGAGATGGATAGTTATGCCCGTAAAAGTGTCAAACGTTATCCCTAAAATGACGTCCAATACTGCACCATCAGGAGTAGTGAGTGCAAGTAGTATTTACTCAAGTGCATATGACTCTTGGTACGCATTTAATCAAACGAACGACCAAGGTTGGGCATCAAGTGGTACAACAATTGACCAATGGTTATGTTATCACTTCGCCTATCCAATAGCAATTTCTCAATATACTATTACTTCCAGAAATTCAACAACATCAAGTGATTTACTTCAGTCTCCAAAAAAGTGGAGATTTGAAGCATCAAATGATGGTTTGATTTGGACAAAGATTGACGAAAGGGATAATATTACAAATTGGGGCGTTGCAGAAAAGAGAGTTTTCACCTTTAATAATAACATTAAATTTCAATACTATAGAATTTATTGCATCAGTAATAATGGATCAACCACCGCATTCGCGATAAATGAACTAGAAATGATGGAATATGATTATCTCAGTAAAATCTTACTTTCTTCTGGTGGTAGAGCCTATTCAGTTTCACAAGACATTTTCTCAACTGAAATTGCCATTCCTCCAATGACTTCTAACACTGCTCCTTCGGGAGAAGTTAGTGCAAGTTCACAATATACTGCAACCACTTACTATCCTTATTTTGCATTTAATCAAACCAATACAGGTGCAGGGGATTGTTGGGTAACAGCGAATGGTCAAACGACTGGATGGTTGCAATACAAGTTTAATATTCCAAAGGTTATTTCTAAATACGCTATAACCAACCGAAACAATGGAAATGTCTATGACAATACTCCTAAATCTTGGACATTCGAAGGATCAACTGATGGGGTGAATTGGGTAGTGTTAGATCGAATAGAGAATAATCCAGCGTGGACAAGTGTGGAGTCAAGAAACTTTAACTTCAAAAATGAAACATCATATCTCTACTATCGTTTGTCAGTTACAGTCATACATTCAGGAACATACTTAGCTATTGGTAAGCTTGAAATGTATGAGTACATCAAAGGATTCGTTTACTCCTTGCCTAGTAGCGATGAAGAAACTTTCATTAAATATGGAGTAGATCAAATTAAGTTAAACAGTCTCTACGGAAAAAAGGTGTCTATGGAAAAAATAAAAGTTGTATTAGGTTCAGGGAAAACATTCGAACACACAGTTGATATGTCAAAACGAAGGGTAGATAAAATTAAATTAGGATAATGCAGAACACATCTATATGGTGTGTTCTATTTGTTTTGATAGGAGATGATTAAATGGAGCAATTTATAGCAATAACACCTAAAATGACAAGCAATACGGCTCCGTTAGGTACAGTTAGTGCCAGTAGCCAGTTAGTAATATCACCAAATAGTTATTCTGCTTGGAAAGCATTAGATAAAGTCGATGATTCTTTTCCTTGGGCATCCACAGGGCAAACAGGTTGGTTAGCTTATGAGTTTACACAGATAACCACAGTAAGCAGATACTCTTTATTACCAAACAGCGCCGCTTTAACTCAAGCTCCTAAGAAGTGGACATTTGAAGGATCGAATGATGGAACAAATTGGACTGTTTTAGATACACAGATAAATCAAACGGCATGGTCAGTTGGAGTAGCAAGGCAATATGATTTAAATCAGAGAGCCTTTTATAAAAAGTATAGAATTAATGTTACTGAAAACAATGGTAACACCTATCTATCAATAAGTGAGTTTGAAATGTATGAAAAGTTTTCTAAATTTTTAATTTCATCTGAAGATGGACACTATAGTATCAAAAATATACACAAAGATAATGCTATTCCTGCTATGACAAGCAACACTTCTCCATCGGGTATAGCTGAAGCCAGTTCAACATATTCTACTTTTTACCCATGGAAAGCTTTCGATAAAATTGTAGATCAGAATGGATGGGTTACTGCAAGCGGAGTTTTAGTAGGTTGGCTTAGTTATGAGTTTCCTTCTGTTATAACCATAACAGGATATTCTATAAAATCTGGTACAACTCCAGCTAACAGACTCCCGAAGAATTGGACTTTTGAGGGATGGGATGGCGCAAAATGGATCATTCTTGATTCTAGAGTAAATGAACCTAACTTTGGCACAGAAGAGTCACGTTTCTATGTATTTATAAATAAGATTGCTTATAAGAAGTACAAGATCAATGTCACTGCGAATCAAGGTGCTGGAGACTTCTTATCAATTGGTGATTTTGGTATGTATGAATCTAATAAATATGTATCATATGTGCAAAATACAGAGAGAGATTTCATTATAAATGGCATGAACAAAGGAATGGTCATTGAATTGAATGATGAATTTTCAGAAAAAAGATTGTTGGTCAAGAATAATTTTCAGCTTGGTTCAGGCAAAGTATTTAAGCAAAAAATAAACACATCGAAAATACCAATCAAGAAAGCATCTATCACATAGCTACGTTAAATGATCGTTTGATGTGAGATTAAGAAAGGAGAAGAAGCCGTGGCAATAGTATATATTAAAACGCAAGCGAATAATGCAGAGAGTATTGGGATGTTTTTATGGATGCGACTTAAACAAAATGGATCTTATGTAGCTATAAATAAAGATGATAATCTTGTCAGTCATAACATGAACGCTCGTACAGAAGGTATTAATGAAGTTTTTAATGGTGATAACAGAACCGGAGCACCTTACTATAACGGTACAGCATCCAAAGCATATTATATTTTCAAATTTGTTATTGAAGGCACATTCTCCTTGGAATTCGTGGATTGGGTGAATACAACCTATGGTAAAGCATATAGTGTTTTCATTAGTTACGATAATATTAACTACGAGCTAATTGCTAACAACAATACTAATAATGGAACAGGTAAAATCTTCAGTGTGATGGTAACCGTCATCAAGAATCGTTTAATTGTAAGTGACAATCTAGGTTATAAGTCATACATGAATGGTTGGATTGATCTTGGTTTAGCGTATCCTACCGAAACTATGTTTATAAACCAAGGAATTCTTAAAGAGAAAATACCAGAAATTCCATTATCAGCATGGAAATCTCTTGGAGGAGAAGTTGAATTTCATTTTTACACAGATGATCCCAACAAAACAGAGGTATCCTTCAACGTCGAAACCGAACCTTTTACCCTCGCACAAGAGTGGGAGGACAAAGAAATCAAAATTATAGAATACACAGACGATCCGAATCAAACGGAATCTACAATCACGATTGAAACCGAACCGTTTACACTTTATGACGAGTTAGGAGACAGTGTGGACGTTTTTTATTACACTGACGATCCAGAGAAAACAACGGCAGAATTGAACATTACAGCGAACTACTCCCCATTGGATGAACTTGAGGGAGATTTTGACGTGGTAACATGGACAGATGATGAGGATGTTATTAAGGGTAATAGAGAACTGGTACTATCTTATGATGCGCTGCCTTTCGAGCAGATTATTGTACAGCCAACTGATTTTGAATTATATGGCGATTTAAAAAAGCTGGTGGCTGCCAAAATCAATGACAGTCGCACCGAAGGAACGTTAAGACTCGCTGCTTCGTTCGACTCTGGTCTGACGTGGAAGACATATCGTTTTGATAAGTGGGTAAGTCTGGACATTCAGAACACAACCTTGTTCAAAAGAAAAGGCATGATTGTTGAAACGTTAAATACCATTCCTGAACAAGACCTGACAGGGCTAAATCGGGTTGCGTATTACTTAGATAATAGTGAGCATTATGAAAACAGCTACGCTTTGGATCAGATGAAGATGGTTGTGGATGCTCCTCGTCATACGGCGGAAGTGCAGCAGATGGCACTACAAATTTTGAATAGGACCGCTACAATAAACCTGACCTTTTCTGGAAATAAACTGCAAGGTGTACTGGATGATGCAGACAAGGGTAAAGTGAGATACCGGGTGCTCTTAAATGGTCAATCGTATTACCCAGCAGATGGACAGTTTACACGTTTACTGCTTTCGCCTTTTAATATTGAGATCAACATCGATGAACAGAAAGTCCTCTTCGGTAAGGAAAACACAATAAGAGTAGAGTTTCAGGATTATTGGGGTACTGTAGATATCTGGGAATCTAAATTTATTGGAACTTACTCAGGACTCATGTTTATGGACGAATCTGGCGACTTCCTTTCGGATACGTTTGGCGGCATCCTGAAACAGCTTGATTATGGAGTCCTTATTGCTGGACAAACGACATTAACGAAGAAGGTGAAGCTGATCAATCAGCTTGGTTACACTGTCGACCACGTTTATCTCGAGATGGATAAGAAATTCCAGACGAGTGGAGTGGAGGTTCAATTATCCAGACAGGCTGATCCATTTCTGCCGATTGATTATCTGACATACGGGTTGATGGAACCGGAAGGGAGTGTTGATTTCTTTATTCGAATTGCAACCGATATTCATGCCAAGCCAGATCCAAACGGAATTTTTGAGATGAAGGTCAAGGCTGACCGAGTGTAGCTCTCAATACAATGAGACAGGAAGTGAGTGAAATTAACAACGGGGAGACGTCATTAAACAGCTATGTACATATTAAGAGTCCGGAGAATCGCTTTAGAGCGAAGTATGTTTTATATAATCAGATAGACACAGATTTGCCCTCAACATTGACATCTGCTATAAGGAAAAATAGTGAGAGATTTTCCCGTGTTTCTGCTCGTGTAGAGCAATCCAAGGATATGAGCAGTTCATTATCTGTTGTATATGCAATGCAATCAGAGCTACATGCATCTATTCAAGCATCACCGATAAGTGATCTGGCAAGTGCATTTTATGTAAGAGAGCATAATCGTGCACAGGGCAAATATGAGCTTTTGGAGGCCCCGCGCATCACGGTGAACCTGCAACCTGTTGCAGATGCGACCACTCGTAGTCAGCTCCGCTTACAGACAATCAATTTTGGTGATACACAGCGTATGATGATAGGCCGGGATGAATTGGAGCAATTCGAATCCTTTATCCATTTCGGAGATATAGACACACGGATACCTAACCTGATGTACCTGGAAGAAGCCAAGCTAAAATTATATTACACAGGAACGATCACGCCAGGTGCATCTATTGAGCTGCATCAGCCTAATACCTTGTGGAGGGAATATGGAATCACACATGCCAACAGGCCTCATTCCATTCAACAGTTGACTTCAAGCTATCGAATCAATGCGAATGAGCGCTATGTTGAATTTGATATGATGGATACATTGAAGATGTTGAGAAACGGTGAACTCCAGAACATCGGCATGATTATCCAGTCTAACGATTCATTTCCAATCTATTTCAACACCCGTGAGTCTGCCAAGCCACCTGTATTACAGATCAAATATATTACTTCGCAGATTTATTCCATTGGACGTACAGAAAAAGAAAGTGGACTTTTTGTCTATGGAGTAGGACGTAAGGAACTCAAAACGACGTTATTTGTGCACAGTGATATTGGTTTCGCTTGGCTTCAATCTAACTTATACATACATCGCTATGAAGATCATATGCATCATGATGTACCTGCTGTTATAGCTGTGAATCGTCCAGATCTAAACTCATATATGGGCATAGCTAATCGAACAGTAGCAAGGTTGGATGCAATCCTTTCGGTAGTTGAAAGCACGGTGAGTGAGAGAGAGGCGTCCATTTATGTCTCCAAGCCTGAAGTTCCAGCCATCATCACAGTCTCGATAAGTACAGAGACACAGAGGGCTGGTGAATTAGCAGTTAGGCGGAGCACCGATGATGAGAAAGTGGCGGAACTTGCCGTATCTCATCCTGATTTACCAGCCTTTCTGGAAGTCTCTAATTACATCCAGGCAAGAGAACCTTTAAATTCTGTGGTAACAGTTAGATGTGACGCTGAGACTTCAATAACTTCTGAATTTTCAGTTAGTAGGCCTGATCTTGGCGGTGTGTTCTGGACCAGAGTAACGGATGAAGATGAAAAGCGCGGTATTATAGAGATTCCTTTCGTCGAGGATATGATTTCTCATTTGACTGTATCCAGACCCGATGTTATTTCAAGCTTGGAAGTTAAATATTCGAATGATCTGAAAGCACATATCGGTGTCAAGGAAAGAGCATACTTGGAGGGCTTCGTTCAGGTTCGAGCATGGAATGATTTGCGGTCCATGGTTGATGTTAGGCAGATTACGGATTTGCATACTGAGATGATCGTTTCTAAACCTGACCTGTATACGTGGATCCAACCAAGAGTAGTTGCTGATGAGGGATTGAATTCCGTTGCGAGCATTCGTAAACGGAATGCGAGTGATCGAGTCGTGACATTAATTGTAAAAGAGCCTGGAAATCAGGCGTATTTCTATATTTTATAAAATTCTACTATTAATGAAGCCGATAAAATGTTGGGAATAGAGGGCAACTGTGCCCTCTATTTGTTTGCCTATTTTTCGCTTCTTCTTCTCTTTCTCCTTAGCTATTTCTTTTCTACTCCCATAAAATTTGCATAACTGCAAATAAGACAGCCCAATTATGCACACCAATCTCTCTGTGATAAAAACTTATTGCAGAGGAAATCGATACACTTTTTCTTTTTTCACGGCTGGTGTCCACACGGCGATCCGCCAAAAGGCATACACTTATCGTGATCTGTGGAAGAGGAGGTGGATCGGGAGATTATGGTGACAATGGAACCGATCGTAGTGGGAGACCATGTGCTCGTGGGAGTAGAAGTCAAACTTCCCAAAACGACACTGTTAACAATTAATACATCCAAAGGATACATTATGTGCGGAGCGCTTGATGTGGGGTTGTTGAATGAAAAGTTGGGGGATCGCAAGATCGTGGCCGCGAGGGCTGTGGGTGTTAGAACGTTAGAGCAGCTGCTGAATGCACCGATGGAATCGGTGACGACTGAGGCGGAGGCCATGGGGATTACAGTAGGCATGACAGGTGTAGAAGCATTGTTGAAAATGATGTGATGTAATGATGTGACGTAAATGGTCTGATCAGGAGCAGCCTTTATGAGGCTGTTTCTGGTATAGTTTTTTTAAGGTATGCTGCTGCTGATGTGCGTGTGGCTTGGGACCTCACTGCAAGATATGTGCTTGGAAAATGTAAAACGAAGAAGAAGGGACCTTCAACGCATCGCATTTCGGCCGTGAGCCAACCAATGGCAGATTGTTGATTCTGAATTTTAACGATTCTCACAAACCTTATTTCGGTGAAATTACAGGTTTAATAAACGTAACGATTCCCAGTGACGCTATTTCCTTCGGAATAGGGTATTTTGAAGGATTTTATAACAGAAAGACTAAAATAGCGTTTCTCGGAATCGTTACGTTTTCATAAGGGCGGAAATACATCAAATAGCGTCATCTCGATTCGTTAGCGTTCAGCACCATGTTGTCCAACACCGAAAACCCAACAAATTCTCAAACGTATCCTCTCATCATATCTCACCTTTAACTTACGACTAATCATTATTCCACCTGACCAAACATTGCGCACGGCACCCCCCACACCACACATTGAAGACCGCACAACACACCCGACACATCGCACACCACTCCACCACACTACACACCGCGCAAACTACATACCGCACACCGCCCATCACACACCACATACACCTCACATCACACGCTGCACTATATCAGCCCACATCACATTGCTTCACCTGCCCAGTAATATAACTACCGTCACTGCAAAAAAAGCTGCCGAGATATTCTCGACAGCCTGGACAAAGTCGGATGAATTCCTTCTTTGCCTTTCTACAATGATAAGCGTCCAATCATTGCTGGACGTATTTAGGCCTGGCCGCACGGCTGGGCATCTTGATGTGCCAAGCTCATTACACCACGCGCCAGGAGATGCACACCGTGCGAAACTAACTACTTATTCTCAGCAAACAAGGCAGCCAGGTTCTCCTGAAAAGGTGCACGAACGATGCCTTTTTCCGTAATAATGGCTGTAACATACTCATTCGGCGTAACATCAAAGGCCGGATTGTAGACTTTAACACCCTTCGGTGCAGTACGCTTTCCGAATCCTTCGGTGACTTCCTCAGCGGCACGCTCCTCAATGGGAATCAGATCACCAGATGCAGTGGACAAGTCAATGGTGGACAGCGGACTTGCGACATAGAATGGAATGTTGTGTGCTTTGGCAAGCACAGCCAGACTATACGTACCAATTTTGTTGGCTACATCACCGTTGGCTGCTACGCGATCCGTACCCACGATGACCGCTTGCACCCAGCCTTTGGACATGACCATACCTGCCATGTTGTCACAAAGCAAAGTAACATCAATGCCGGCTTGCTGCAGCTCAAACGCTGTCAGGCGAGCGCCTTGCAGTACAGGGCGCGTCTCGTCAGCAAACACCTTGAGATGAATGCCTCGCTCCTGAGCGAGATACATCGGGGCGGTCGCTGTCCCGTATTTGGCCGTAGCCAATCCGCCTGCGTTACAGTGAGTCAGTACACCCATACCGTCTGCAAACAGGGGCAGGGCATGCTCTCCGATCATGCGGCACACTTCCTCGTCTTCCTTCTGAATGAGCAGTGCCTCCACTTCAAGCGCATCTGTGCTTTCTGCCAGATTCAGGCCCGCTTCTGCCGCTTGATTCGCCTTTTGCATCATGCGATCCAGCGCCCAGAACAAATTAACCGCTGTTGGACGGGATGTCGCGAGGTGTGCGCAGACGGACTTGACATGATCGAGCCAACCTTGAATGGTGATGCCATCATAAGCTTTGGCTCCGAGCACGACGCCAAATGCTGCCGCAATGCCAATGGCAGGTGCACCGCGCACTTTCATGGAATGAATGGATTCCCATACTTCCTCAGGAGTGTACAGTTTCAGCATTAGAATCGTTTCGGGCAGCAGACGCTGATCGAGCATTTCGAGCTTGTCCTTTTTCCAATTGAGCGAAGACAGAGGCTGATGTTCAGGGGTTGTCATAGATGTTCCTCCGTTCATAATATTAGGCTTTAACTGCAGTGAGGGCAGAAGATACCAGGTCCAGCACTTCACCAATGGTGTTCACTTGGCGATGCTTCTTGAGCAGCGCTTTTCCGACCGCCAATGCTTTGCGCTGTGCACGCTCACGTTCCGCAGTGTCTGTAATCGTGTCAATGTCAGCGACGTGGGCAAGTCCCACGATACGACGTACCATTTTAGCTCCGGCAAAACCAATCGTATCTCGAAATAGCTGCTGCACATACAGATGTTGATATCCTGGCGTTTTAGCCATCGGGTCAACGAGATCGGAAGCCCACAACGCGCGGAAACGAGCCTCGAACTCGGCCCAGACGTCATGCACCATGTTTAAAATCTCTGTCTCACGCTGTTCTCTTGCTGATGGCACCTGAATGCGACCTGACAGTGAAACATAATGAAGCAGCAGGTTCGCCAGCACGGCACCTACGTCAAAGCCCATCGGGCCATAGAAAGCAAACTCGGGATCAATTACTTTGGTTGACTCGGGTGTGACAAAAATACTACCTGTATGCAGGTCACCGTGCAGCAATGCTTGTCCATGGGTCAGGAACTTCTCACGCAGCAGGGCGATTTCCAGATGCAGCTCTTCGTCTGTACGCAGCGCTTCGGCTTCATCTTCAATCGCAGCGTCATAGTTATTATTTTGTGCAATCCGATACGGCTCATCAAAGATCAGGTCTTCCGTAATTTTACATTGGTCAGGATTAACGAATCGTCCCTGCTGTTCTTTCTTCTGCTGCTGATTCATACCAAGGTCTGAAGTGAAAAACAATGTTCTTGCCATGAACTCTCCGATATGCCCCGCAAAAAGGGGATAGGAGGCTCCGTCAATCAGGCCCTTACGCATAATAACGTGATCACTCAGATCCTCCATAACCGTCAGGGCGAGATCGTCATCGTAATGATACACTTCAGGCACCATGCCCGGGCACAGGCGGTATTCCTCTTGTAAAATTTCACGTTCAATCCGGGCACGTACAAGCGATAGCGGCCATGATTCTCCAACCACTTTCGCATAAGGAAGCGCCTGTTTGATAATGATACTTTTATCGGAGTTCTGGTCCGTAATGTGGAAAACGAGATTCAGATTGCCGTCACCAATCTCACGACATTCCAGATTCGCATCTGCCGTAAACGGGCCCGGTAAGGTTTTGGCCAGTTCGATCGCTTCATGGGGAGTTAAAGGATGATATTCAGTCACAGGTGACACCTCCGTATATATGAAGAAAGAGGAAGCTCTGCTCAAGAAACAGAAAACGCTGCTTCAAGCAACAGGAAAACCCACTTCTTTGCTTGGTTTATGACAGTATATCGGATATAGTCTCGTTTTTGAACTTTTTTTTGAGACAACTCAGGTATGCTGTGATTCGAAGATCAGGTCTACGGGTAAAAACAAATAGGCCGGGCAGTTCAGAAAAACCGCGCCAGAATGCACTTTCGCCAATCAGGCGAATCATGATCATTAACTCTCTGTCTTGCTTGCAGCAACACTGACATGTTAGCGGACAGACTAAAATTTTAAATTAAAGGATGGGATTGAATATGGCTACAAAAAACAAAACAGATCAAGCGAAATCCGTAGAACAAGTACTTAATCGTCAGGTGGCGAACCTGAACGTGCTGTATGTCAAAATCCATAACTATCACTGGTATGTTAAAGGCCCGAACTTTTTCACTTTGCACGTGAAGTTCGAAGAATTTTACAACGAAATTACCGTACAGATGGACGAGATTGCTGAGCGCCTGCTCACACTGAAAGGCAGCCCGGCAGCCACCATGAAAGAGTATCTGGAAATGGCTTCAATTCAGGAGGCTTCTGGCAAGGAAGATGCGAACGCAATGGTACAGAACCTGATTGAAGACTTCGCAACACTTTCCAGCGAATATCAGGAAGGTATTGATTTGGCCGACGCGGCTGAAGATCAGCCAACTGCCGATATGCTGACAGGCTTTAAGGCCGATCTGGAGAAACATATGTGGATGCTTCGCGCTTACCTTGGATAACAAGTTGTCAGAAGCGCATTAACCGTCTATACTGCTGTCAAGAGTGACAGGGGAGGACGAATTGGATGGTAGACGGAGCAGCGATACCGGCATTGAAGGAATGGGCCTCAGCGATTAAAGCGCTGGAGGATGGTCGCCAGATCATAGTGATGCGCAAAGGCGGTATTGTGGAGGAAACGAAGCATTTTGAGTTGAAAAGTCCAGCATTTTACCTGTATCCGACTTATGAGCATCAGCGTAAAGAACTGATCAAGTCCCCGGATCAATCCTATGTTGAAGAGTCGCTGGCCGAATGGGAGCCTGAAGCTTCAACGATCCGCATTACAGCTTATGCTGAAGTAACGCAGGATTTGGAGATTCGGGATCAGGAGATGCTGGATCGACTTCTGGAATATCATATGTGGACAGCGGATTTTGCCGAAGCCCGTTTGAAGTGGAAAAAGAAAGATCCGCTCCACGTATTGATTTTACGTGTGTACCGTTTGCAGGAGCCGATGGAAATTGCTGTACTGCCTGAATATAATGGCTGCCGTTCATGGATTTCCATTCCGAATGGTCCGGTGCCGCGCGCGATGACGCCAGTGCTGGACGTTGCGGATTTTGACAAACAGGTACGGAAGATAAACGAAACGCTCAAAATGTAATAGCTTGGCTCATCAAACTTGAGATGATGAACAGGTGAGAGTTTAGATGATTAAGCAAGAGAGACTTATCCAGAGATGGATAAGTCTTTTTTTCATAAACAGCCAACAAGCTGAACAAACTGTGAATTTTGTGATAAATATCACTGTCTGGCTGAGCAGAATTTGTTTTCTCATTTGATTCAAACAGGCATTTATTATAGAATCAGTAGGAATGAAGTTTCCTGAAAAGGACAACAACTGATAGGAAATGACTTGATAATCATTGAGAATCAGTTTAGAATTATTCTAAAGTGATTGTTGCTTTAGCGTGCGTGAAGAAATGCTTTGGAGCGCATGTGAAAATGGCTTCACCCAAGGCATACCGAAACAGAGAAAGTCAGGGGAAGCCCTGTTCAGATATAATAGGCGCTTTTTCGTTTTCGACAGCAAACATCAATTTTAAATGGAGGGAAACATTACACATGACTACGAATTTCGTCATTGAAGGTCTGAAAGCGACCATTGAAGGTAAAGAAATCCTGAAAGGCATTAACCTGGAGATGAAAGGTGGAGAAATCCACGCGATCATGGGACCGAACGGAACAGGTAAATCCACTTTGGCTTCTGCTCTGATGGGACACCCTAAATATGAAGTAACAGACGGTTCAGTAACACTTGATGGTGAAGATGTACTCGATATGGCTGTAGATGAGCGCGCACGCGCAGGTCTGTTCCTGGCGATGCAGTACCCGAGTGAAATTGCGGGTGTAACTAACTCTGACTTCCTGCGCAGTGCGATCAATGCACGTCGCGGCGAAGGCAACGAGATCTCCCTGATCAAGTTCATTCGTCAGATGGAAGCTAAAATGAAAGAACTCGACATGAATCCTGAGTTTGCTCATCGTTACCTGAACGAAGGCTTCTCCGGCGGTGAGAAAAAACGGAACGAAATTCTGCAAATGATGCTGCTTGATCCGAAAATCGTCATTCTTGATGAGATTGACTCCGGTCTGGACATCGATGCTCTGAAAATCGTAGCAAACGGCGTAAATGCAATGAAGAGCGAAGATCGCGGTTTCTTGATCATCACGCACTATCAGCGCTTGCTTAACTACATTACTCCGGATTATGTACACGTAATGATGCAAGGTCGTATCGTGAAATCCGGCGGTCCTGAACTGGCTCACCGTCTGGAAGCTGAAGGTTATGACTGGGTTAAAGAAGAGCTCGGAATTACAGACGAAACTGTAGGTCAAGAAGCGTAAAGACAAAACGGAGGAGGATAATAAATGACTACACAAACAATTCTTCCGGTTGAATCTGAAGCGCTTCGCGCCTTGTCGGAAAGCAATAATGAACCCGGCTGGTTGACTGAGCAGCGGCTCGAAGCCTTGAAGCTTGCGAGCGAGCTGGCGCTTCCCAAACTGGAAAAGCAAAAAATTGAACGCTGGAATGTCAGCGAGTACGGCACATACAAAGCAGGTTCCGCTATTTCTTCACTGGAAGAAGTACCTGCATCCATCAAGGAACTGGTTCAGGATCAAGCAGAAGGCAGTCTGGTCATCCAGCGCAACTCTGGTGCGGTATACTCCAAATTGTCTGCTGATCTGGCAGCCCAAGGTGTAATCTTTACGGATCTGGCAACAGCTGTTCGTGAGCATAGCGATCTGGTTAAACCATATCTCAACACGGCAGTAAAAGCCGATGAACATTCCATCGCTGCGCTGCATGCTGCATTGTGGAATGGCGGGGTATTCCTGTACGTTCCGAAAAATGTAAACATTGAAGTTCCGCTGCAGGCTGTACTGCTTACGGATGATGCTACTGCAACTTTTGCACCTCACGTACTGGTAGTTGCTGAAGCGAACAGTTCGGTGACATACGTGGACAACTACGTATCTGGCGAACTTTCCGCACCGGTATTCCATAACGGTGTTGTGGAAGTATTCGTTAAAGCGGGCGCGAAAGTACGCTTTGCAACGGTTCATCAGTTGAATGTGAACGTAACAGACGTATCCTTCCGTCGTGCAGTTCTGGAAAACGACGGCTCCATTGAATGGATCGTTGGCGAAATGAACAACGGAGATACAGCAAGCAATACGATGAGTGTACTGAAAGGCAACGGATCAAGTTCCGACTCCAAAGTCATTGCTGTCGGTTCCGGTTCACAGAAGATTAACTATACAACTGAAGCTCGTCACTTCGGTAAAAATACACCGAGCCAGATGATCACACGTGCAGTTATGCGTGAAGAGGCATCGGCAATTATCAATGGTATTACGAAGATCGAGAAAGGTGCTACAAGAGCCGACGGACAGCAAACAGAGAAAGTGCTGATGCTGAGTCCTAAAGCGCGTGGAGATGCCAACCCGATCCTCCTGATTGACGAGGATGATGTAACAGCAGGTCACGCAGCTTCTGTGGGTCAAGTGAATGCGGAGCAGATCCATTACTTGATGTCTCGCGGGATTAACCGTACGGATGCGGAACGCCTCATTATTTATGGCTTCCTCGCACCGGTGGTGGCGGATATTCCTTTGGAAGCACTGCGTACCCAATTGCAGTCTCTGATTGAGAAGAAGCTGGGACAATGAACCCATCCATTCGCGAGCAGTTCCCGATCCTCCACCAGGAAATCAACGGACATCCGCTCGTATATCTAGATAGCGCCGCAACTTCGCAGAAGCCTCGTGCTGTAATTGATGCGGTGAAGCATTATTATGAATATGAGAATTCTAACGTGCATCGTGGTGTGCATACCCTTGGAAGCCGGGCAACAGATGCTTACGAGGGTGCTCGTGAGAAAGTGGCAAAGTTTATTAATGCACGCCGCACGCAGGAGATTATCTTTACTCGTGGTACAACGACAGCACTGAATCTGGTGGCTTCGTCCTATGCGCGTGCCAACTGCAAAGAAGGCGATGAAATTGTTATTACGCAGATGGAGCACCATAGCAATCTGATTCCTTGGCAGCAAGTCGCCAAGGAGACAGGGGCTACATTGAAATACATTCCGCTTCAGCCAGACGGTCATATTGAACTGGCTGATGTGGAGCAGACAATCACAAGCAGAACAAAAATTGTTGCGATTGCTTATGTATCCAATGTGATGGGGCTCATTCATCCCGTTAAACAAATCGCTGAGATTGCCCACCGGAACGGTGCCGTTATCGTTGTGGATGGTGCACAAAGCACACCGCATATGAAGGTCGATGTGCAGGATCTGGATTGTGATTTCTATGCGCTGTCCGGTCACAAAATGTGCGGCCCTACTGGAATCGGTGCACTCTACGGCAAAAAGGCGCTGCTGGAGTCGATGGAACCGATCGAGTTCGGCGGTGAGATGATCAATGATGTTGGACTGTACGATTCCAACTGGAAAGAGCTGCCTTGGAAATTTGAAGGCGGGACCCCCATTATTGCTGGAGCAGTAGGCCTGGGTGCTGCTATTGATTTCCTGGAGCAGATCGGCATGGATGAGATTGCTCACCATGAAGGTGTGCTTGCCGCTTATGCAACAGAACGTCTGTCAGAGATTGATGGACTCCGCATTTATGGTCCGGCGAAACGGCATGTCGGCGTAGTTACTTTTAATCTGGGAGATGTTCATCCCCATGATGTGGCTACGGTACTGGATGCGAGCGGTATAGCGATTCGTGCGGGACATCACTGCTGTCAGCCGCTTATGCGCTGGCTTGAAGTAAGTTCAACGGCTCGTGCGAGCTTTTATCTATACAACAACGAACAAGATGTAGATCGGCTTGTCAGCGCCTTAATTCAGACAAAGGAGTATTTTGGCGATGCAACTTGATGATCTGTACCGGCGTGTTATAATGGACCACTACAAGAACCCGCGTAACCGCGGAACGTTTGACAATGACGTCGTTACGGTGAATTTAAACAATCCAACGTGCGGCGACCGGATTTCACTGCAGCTGATGCTGAATGACGGAATCGTTCAGGAGGCCAAGTATACGGGGGAAGGCTGTTCGATCAGCATGTCTTCGGCATCGATGATGACCGAGGCTGTGCAAGGCAAAACGATTGAACAGGCACTCGAGCTGGCTAACCGTTTCTCCTCATTGATGAAAGGGGAAGAAGTCGATTTCGACGATTATGAAGATCTTGAAGCCCTATCCGGTGTGAACAAGTTCCCTGCACGCATCAAATGTGCCACTCTGGCCTGGAATGCATTACGCAAAGGAATTGACGAAGAGGACAATGTACAATAACGATAGGGAGGTCGAGCAAGATGGCTAAAAAAGCACCAGAAATGGAAGAGTATAAATATGGTTTTCGCGATGAGCATCAATCCATCTTTCAAACCGGTAAAGGTCTGACGGCGGAAGTCGTAACTGAAATTTCCCGGATCAAAAACGAACCGGAATGGATGCTGGAGTTCCGTTTGAAATCCTTGAAACAATTCGAAAAGATGGCAATGCCTAATTGGGGCGGCAATCTTGATGAGCTGGATTTCAACGACATTCAATACTATGTTCGTCCTTCGGAAAAGCAAGGGAAAACATGGGAAGAGGTTCCTTCCGAAATCAAAGAAACGTTTGACAAACTGGGTATTCCAGAAGCAGAGCAAAAGTTCCTGGCAGGGGTATCGGCTCAATATGAATCCGAGGTTGTATACCACAATATGCAAAAGGAACTGGAAGACCAAGGCGTCATTTTCATGGATACAGATACGGCGCTCAGAGAGCACCCGGAAATTCTGCGTGAATACTTCGCTACGGTTATTCCGCCAGCGGATAACAAGTTTGCTGCCCTGAACAGCGCAGTATGGTCTGGAGGAAGCTTCATCTACGTACCAAAAGGCGTAAAATGTGAAGTGCCTCTGCAAGCATACTTCCGGATTAACTCCGAAAACATGGGTCAATTCGAGCGTACATTGATCATTGCAGATGAAGACAGCTTTGTTCACTATGTAGAGGGCTGTAC